>JBOHEP010000374.1:0-10049 GCA_050701075.1 Pseudonocardia sp.
TCACCCGTCCTACGCCAAGCCGACCTCCCCAACACCACCCACCGTCCCCTGGTGGGGCAACCGCACACTCCACTACCAGTTCGCCTGACCCTTGCCCCCAACCAACTGCGTGGAAATCCGCGTTAGCGGCTTGTTCCAGCTGTCGACGCCGTCGATGAAGATGTGCGCCTCGTCGGAGCCGGTGACATCCTGCTGGCGGATGCAGTGCAGCGAGGTGAACTTGATCGTGGACATGCGAGTCGTCCCTTCCGGTGGTGGCGACCCCGCTGGCCGCCACTGGTGGGAACTCTCGGCCCGGGCTGTTAACGATCAGTAAACGTCGATCCGACAGGGGTCCCCGTAGTACTCGCCGGCAATCGGGCGGGTATGGGCGCGGCCTGCTCACGGTCCGGGGGATCTGAGCGGACCTTCGGATCCGACGTGTTGGGAAGTTGATCTGGCTCGGCGTGTCCTCCCGGGACTTCGCCCGGGTTGTGA
Source organism: Pseudonocardia sp. (assembly GCA_050701075.1). Classification (GTDB taxonomy): domain Bacteria; phylum Actinomycetota; class Actinomycetes; order Mycobacteriales; family Pseudonocardiaceae; genus Pseudonocardia. Next base: position 478 of record JBOHEP010000374.1, read on the forward strand.
TCATGCTGGCGGGGGTGAGTGATCATGGTGGGCGGTGAGGGTACCGTCGGATCTGACCGATGCGCAGTGGGCGCGATCACCAACGGTTCGCCGTTCCCGACGCGCTCGATGCCGGATCAGCCACCGACCACACCGGTGCCGGCATCGGCGGCTGCCGGGGCCGCCGCGGTCCGGCCCGCGCGCGACAGCCGGTGCTCCACGTAGACCGCCAGCCTGCTCAACGCATAGTTGATCAGGATGAAGATCACGGCGACGGTGAAGAACAACGGGATCGGGTTGTTCAGGGTCTGGATGGCGATCTGCGCGGTCCGGAGCAGTTCGGGGTAGGAGATGATGAAGCCGAGTGCGGTGTCCTTGAGGATCACCACCAGCTGGCTGATCAGCGCCGGCAGCATGATCCGGAACGCCTGGGGGAGCAGGATCAGCCGCAGGCTCTGCCCCCGGGTCAGTCCGACGGCGGCGGCTGCTTCGCGTTGACCCGAGGGCAGGGCGTTCACCCCCGACCGCACGATCTCGGCGATGATCACCGCGTTGTACGCCGTGAGCCCGATGATCAGGTACCACACGATCGACAGGTTCACCCCGAGCTCCGGGAGCACCCGTGCCGCGAAGAAGATCGTGACCACCACGGGGAGACCGCGGAACAGTTCGACGAACCCGACCACGAGCCAGCGATACCACGGGGCGCTGACCAGCCGGGTGACCGCCAGCACCGTGCCGACCACCAGGGAGAGGGCCACCGCGAGAGCGGCGGCGTAGAGCGTGTTGATCAGGCCTAACCCCAGCCGCGTCCACAGCAGCGGGAACAGCGGGTCGGTGGGGTTGAGGATCGGGCCCCACTTCTCCGCGGAGAACTGGTCCTGGGCGGCCAGCCGCGCAACGACGATCACGGCGAGGATCAGCAGTGCCGCGCCGGCGATCAGGCTGCCGATCAGGATCCGCCTGCGGGACCGTGGCCCGGGGACGTCGTAGAGGACCGATGCGGTCATCGGGAGATCGCCACCTTCCGCTCGACGAGCCCGAGCAGCAGACCCGCGGGGATCGTCAACAGCAGGTAACCCAACGCAACACCCGTGAGCACCGGTAGAGCCGCGAACCCGCCCGCCCCGGTGAGCTGGATCCCGACGGAGTACAGGTCACCGCCGACGCCGACCGCTCCCACGATCGCCGAGTTCTTGATCATAGCGATGAACACGTTGCCCAGCGGCGGGACGACCGTGCGGAACGCCTGGGGCAGCACGACGAGACCCAGCGACTGCCCGAAGGTCAGCCCCATCGACCTGGCCGCCTCGGCCTGACCCGGTGGCACCGAGTTGATCCCGCTGCGCACCGCCTCGCAGACGAACGCCGAGGTGTAGAGGGCGAGCCCGGTGACCCCGAACCAGAAGAACGTGCCGTTGATGCCGATCTCCGGCAGACCGAACGCGATGGCGAAGAGCACGACGGTGAGCGGCGTGTTCCGGAAGATCGTCACCCAGCTCGTGCCCACCCACCGCAGCGGGGGGGCCGGGGACACCCGGAACCCGGCCATGACCGTGCCGAGGACTAGTGCGCCGAGGCCTGCGTACAGCGAGATCTGCAGGGTGGTGAGTACCCCACGGCCGAACAGTCCGAGATTCTCGAGGATGACGTCCACGCCGATTCCGTCCAGACGGGAGTACACGGCGGGGCTGACCCGTCGTGGGGCAGGACACCGGCAGCGCACCGGCCGGCTCGGCCGACCGACGCCCCGCGGTGTTCAGGTGATGATCAGACGCACGGAGCGGGCGCCGGCAGCTCGGGGGTCGCCACATCGGCGATCTCGCCGGCGGTCGACTCCCACGCCGCGGTGTAGGCACCGCTCGCGGCGGCCTCGGTCAGGGTCGTGTTGATGAACTCGCAGAACGCGACGTCGCCCTTCGTGATCCCGATGCCGTAGGGTTCCTCGGTGAACGTGTCGCCGACCAGCTTGAACCCGCCGTTGCTGTTGTTGACGAAGCCCAGCAGGATCACGTTGTCGGTGGTGACCACGTCGACCTGGTTCGTGCGCAGCGCATCGGCGCACTTGGTGTAGACGTCGAAGAGTGTGAGCTGGCTCTGGTCGACGAACTCGAGGATCTTCTGCGACGGCGTGGAGCCGGCGACCGAGCACACCCGCGAACCGGCCGCGCGCAGCGATTCCGGGCCCGTCACGGCGGTGTCGTCGCTGCGCACCATCAGCGTCTGGCCGGCTTCGTAGTACGGCCCGGCGAAGGTGATCCGCTCCTTGCGCATGTCGTTGATCGTGTAGGTGGCGGCGACCAGGTCGACGCGGCCCTGCTCGATGACCTCCTCACGCACGGCCGACGGCGTCTCGGTCCAGTTGATCCTGTCGGGGGTGATGCCCAGCTTGCCGGCGATGATCTCGGCGATCTCCACGTCGAAGCCCGCGGGCTTGCCGTCCAGCCCCTGCAGACCGAACCCGGGCTGGTCGAACTTGGTGCCGATGTTCATCGTGCCGGCCTCGCTCAGCCGGGCCATCGTCGTGCCGGCGGCGAAGGCGGGTGCTTCTGCCACTGCAGGGCCGCCGTCGGATCCGGAGCCACCGCCGCATGCCGTCGCGGTGAGGACCACGGCCGCGGCGGCCGCGGCGATCCTGGTGAGGTGGGAGAGGCGCATGGTGGTGCGGGTCCTTCCGTCGGGGAAGCTACTAGTGAGTGAGGATCTTGCCGAGGAAATCCTTGGCACGGTCTGAGGTCGGCTTGGTGAAGAACTCCTCCGGCGGGGCATCCTCGACGATCTCCCCGTCGGACATGAACACCACCCGGTTCGCCGCGCGCCGGGCGAAGCCCATCTCGTGGGTGACCACGAGCATCGTCATGCCGTCGCGTGCCAGGGTGGTCATCACGTCGAGCACCTCGTTGACCATCTCCGGGTCGAGCGCGGAGGTGGGCTCGTCGAACAGCATCACCTTGGGGCGCATCGCCAGGGCGCGGGCGATCGCGGCGCGCTGCTGCTGCCCACCGGAGAGCTGGGCAGGGTACTTGTCCTTCTGGTTCCCGATGCCGACCCGATCGAGCAACGCCAGGCCCGCCTTCTCCGCCTCCGCCTTGGGCGTCTTGCGGACCTTGAGCGGGGCGAGGGTGACGTTCTCCAGGATCGTCTTGTGGGCGAAGAGGTTGAAGCTCTGGAACACCATGCCGACGTCGGCGCGCAGCCCGGCCAGAGCCTTGCCCTCGGCGGGGAGCGTGCGACCGTCGACCTCGATGGTGCCGCTGTCGATCGGTTCGAGCCGGTTGATCGTGCGGCACAGCGTGGACTTGCCCGACCCCGACGGGCCCAGCACCACCACCACCTGCCCGGCCTCCACCTCGAGGTTGATGTCGCGGAGCACGTGGAGGTCGCCGAAATGTTTGTCGACGGCCGCCATCCTGATCATCGGTGTGCTGTCTGTGGTCTTGCCAGGCCTGGCGGGCATGACGGCACGCTAGCGAACCGGACACCGGAGTACAGCAACCTGGGCAACCCATAGGGTATCGCTCCGATAACGGAGGCTCGTCCGCGCACATTCTGCTGATGGAGGAGGACGACCGGATCGTCGCCGCGCTGCATCCGCGCTGCACCGGCACGGGATCACCACCACCCGGCTGTCCCGGGGGTCGCGGCGCGGTCGACCACGTAGCCGACGTCGACGTCGTGCTGCTCGACCTGGGCCTGCCCGACATCGACGGGATCGACGTCTGCCGGGCGACCTGCTCGTGCTGGCCCCGCGCCGAGCGCGCCGCCCCGGTCGTGGCCGTGGACGTCGATCGGGAGGCCGACGACCGGCTCGACGCCTGGCGTCCGCTCGCCGAGCACCCCGGTCTGCGGCTGGTGCGTGACGGGCCGTGTGGGTTGCGCGCCGCCGCACCGGCCGGTGTCATCGAGACGGTGCTGACTACGCCGTCAAGTTCTCCCCGGGGGCGGGCTGCTGGTGGTCGCGCGGCTGCCGGCCGGGCCGGATGGCGTGGTCCCGATCTGAGTAGTTTCCGGCCGATCTACGTGGTGACATCCGGGTGATGAGCCGTTGAGTATGGAGAAGTCATCCGCGCAGCTGCGACTGCACCAGCGTCTAGGAGAATCATCATGGAACTCGTACCTGTCCCTCTCCCGGTTCCCGTGCCCCTACCCGCTGTGGGCGGGGAGGCGTATCTGCCGTCCTGGCGTGAGGCGCTCGTCTCCGGGGACGACGACTGAGAAGTCAGTCCCAGGTAACGAACGAATCGGCCCATGTCCAGGTGACTGCGATAGGGGCCGATTCGCGTTCCGGACGATCCGCGCAGATTTTCCTTGTGGTCTCGTACACCTGGTGAGGAATGCCCATGAACCGCTCGCCTTACCCGCCCGCCCGACGACTGTCCGGTACGGAAGAGGTGACCGGCGTGCGGGTGCATGACCCATACCGGTGGCTTGAGGAAACCCAGAGCGATGAGACCCGCACGTGGTCGACCGAACAGGATGCCCTGTTTCGCGCTCAGCGCGACACCTGGACCCACCGGCCGTACTTTCACCGACAGCTCCGGCAGCTGCTGTCGCCCGGATCGGTCTCGACGCCCCTGTGGCGTGGCCGACGCCAGTTCGTGATGCGTCTCGCGCCCGGAGCCGAGTATCCGGTCCTGGTGGTCATCGATCCCGACGGGCCGGAGCAGGTCCTCCTCGACCCGGCCCGCATCGACCCGTCGCGCCAGACGACCCTGGTTCGCTGGCGACCCTCCTGGGAGGGGGACCTGCTGGCCTACCAGCTCTTGGAGTCGAGCAGCGAGAAGTCGGTGTTGTGGGTCGTCGACGTCCTCGACGGCCGGGTGGTGGACGGCCCGCTCTCCTGGAGTCGACCCTCACCCATCGCCTGGGTCGCCGGCGGCGAGGGCTTCTACTACGTCAACCAACCTGACCCCCGTCTCGCCGCTCATCAGGGGCAACGGATCTGGTTGCATCGCATCGGCGAGGATGCCTCTGCGGATGTCTGTGTGTTCGGCGAGGGCTGTGCGCCGGGTAGCCACTTCGCGGTCAGCGTGACCGCGGACGGCCGGTGGTTGTCGGTCTCGGTAACACCCGGCACGGCCCCCCGCAACGACCTGTGGCTGGCGGATCTGTCCTGCTGCGACCCGCGGCACCCGAACCTGCAGGTCGTGCAGCGAGGTGCGGAGACCAATGCCCAGGCCAGTGTGGAGTTCGGCCGGGCGGGGCGGATCCTGCTCCGCACCGATCGGGAGGCGCCGAACGGGCGGATCTGCACACTCGACCCGCAGGCTCCGTCCTGGGAGACGTGGTCCGAACTCATCCCGGAGGATCCTGAAGCTGTCCTGGACGACTGCGTCATCCTCGATGGAGAGGAACTGGCGGCGCCCATACTGGTGGTCGCTCGGACTCGGCACGCGATCACCGAGCTGAGTCTGCACGATGCGGACAGTGGCGCGCGCCTGGGCGAGATACCCCTGCCCGGAATCGGCTCGGTGCAGGGTATGCGGCGGCGTCCCGATGGGGGCCATGAGATCTGGCTCACCTACACCGACTACACGACACCTCCCACGTTGTATCGCTACGACGCTCGGGAAGGTCGTCTCTCTCGCTGGGAAGGCCCGCCCGAGCACACCCGCTCAATGGATGTTCATGCCCGCCAGGTGGTCTATCCGGCCAAGGACGACACACCGGTACGCATGGTCCTGATCACTCCGGAGACCGGGCCGACCCAACCCCGTCCGACCATCTTGGCTGCCTACGGCGGCTTCGGGCTCTCGATGCGGCCGGCGTACTCCCCGCTGGTGCAGGCCTGGGTACGCGCCGGTGGGATCTATGTCGCGGCCCACGTGCGGGGCGGAGGCGAGGAAGGTGAGCACTGGCACCGCGCCGGGCAGGGTGCCGACAAGCAGAACACCTTCGATGATCTGCACGCCGCCGCGGACTGGCTGGTGCGGTATGGCTGGACCAACCCGGACAGGTTGGTGCTCTCGGGAGCCTCGCACGGGGGGCTGGTGGTCGGTGCCGCGTTGACCCAGCATCCCGAGGCATACGCGGGGGTGATCTGTTCCAGCCCCCTGCTGGACATGGTCCGGTACGAGCAGTTCGGCCTGGGCCGGCTGTGGACCGAGGAGTTCGGCACCGCGGCCGATCCCGACCAGCTCCAGCGGTTGTTGTCCTATTCGCCCTACCATCAGGTTCGGCCGGGTGTCGCTTATCCCGCGGTGTTGTTCACCTGCCCTGATGTGGACCCGCGGGTGGATGCCATGCACGTGCGGAAGATGGCCGCGGCCTTGCAGTACTCGAGTGCGAGTCCGCACCCGGTACTGGTTCGTCGAGAAGCCGATGTGGGGCACACAACGGGTTCGACCAGTATCAGTCTGGAGTTGGGAGTCGATACCCTCGCCTTCGCCGCGTCCTGTACCGGGATGGTTCCGGAACAGACGTACCACCAGTCCACCGTAGGCTGATCAGCTCGGGTTCACGACCAGCCCGCAGCCAGGGTCATCAGCGCCCGGAAGGGGCAGCGCGAGGGAAAGACGATCGAGAGGAGGATCCGCGGGTCCACGTCGGCCTCCGAATGGTCAGACGGTCACGCGGCGACGAGCCGCGGCCACGAGACCGCCCGCGGTCCCGAGCGCGACCATGACCAGCGCGGCCAGGGTGGTGGAGTCCGGGGAGAGGAGCGGCTGCGCGCGCAGGGCCTGCCAGACGAGCAGCGCGACCAGCGCGGTGTAGCCGGCGGTGACCACGATCACGACCCGGGTGCGGGCGATCTCGTCGAGTCTGGTCACGGCGAGACCCGCGGCGAGCAGCGGCAGCAGCTGCAGGGCGTGCATGCCGACGAAGTGCGCGATCCGCAGATCTCCGCCGGTGGTGCTCCAGCCGATCAGGAACAGGCCGGGTCCTCCGTCGGGAACACCGATGCTGTGCGCGTTCACCGTGGTCATGACGAAGCCGACGAGCATGCCGAGCAGGCTCACAGCGAGCCCGAAGCGAATGGCCAGGCCGGCCGAGCGGGTGCGTCCCGGCTCGCGCAGGAAGCGCAGCGCGATCGCGAGCGTGGCCAGCCAGAGCACGACGATGGTGGCGCCCATGATCGAGAACAGCAGCTCGTCGCCTGGCGAGTCGTCGTTGAAGTGGCTCCGGACTCCGCGCGCGGCCTGTCCGGCGATGACCACCATCTCGATGACCGACGCCGCCACGATCAGCCAGCCGGTGCGCCGCAGGGCGGGCTCGCGCAGCTGGCCGAGCATCCACGCCAGCGCTGCGCTGTAGAGCACGAAGGACATGGCGAACTTCAGTGGCTTGTACCAGAGCGGAGCGCCGAGGAGGGTGCGGTCGTCGACGATCGCGGCGAGGACCAGGATGACGCTGAACCCTGCCATGACGACGGCGAACCAGAACAACCCGGCGTGGCCTCGTCGCGCGTCGGTGAGGATGACGTGCATCTCCGGACTCCAAACTGACGATGTTAGCCTTAGTGAACGCCGCCAGTATCAGGGCCCACGTCTAACGGTGTCAAGGAGGTAGAGCGGTGCCAGTTGAAGGCTCGGTGCGGGATCGCCGACGGGCCGAGACCGTCCAGGAGATCAAGGACGCCGCGCTCCAGCAGCTCGCCGAGGCCGGACCGGGCGGGTTCTCGCTGCGCGGGGTCGCCCGTGCTGTCGGAATGACCGTGCAGTCGCTCTACCACTACTTCGACAGCCGCGACGCCCTGCTCGCCGTGCTCGTCACCGATGCCCACCACGCTCTCGCCGATGCCGTCCAGGCCGCGGCGGACGCCACCCGCGGACGTCCGCCGACGGAGCGCGTGCTCGCGACCACCGCTGCATACCGCCGCTGGGCGCTGACCAACCGGTCGGCGTTTCTGCTGCTCTACGGCGCTCCCGTGCCCGGCTTCGAGCCGCCGGTCCAAGCGACGGGGGCGGCGGCCCGGCGGCTGGCCGACCCGTTCATCGAAACGGTGTTCGACGGCTGGACACCGGAGCAGCTCGCCGCCCTGCGCCTGTCCGCGGGCGCGGAGTCGATCGCCACCGCGGACTTCGGCAAGCTCGGGCTCCCTCCGGGAGCCACGGCCCTGTTCGTGGAGCGGCGCGGCCAGATGCACGGCTTGGTGATGCTGGAGCTGCTCGGCCACCTCCAGCCGTTTCAGGAGCACGGCGAGGCGCTGTTCACCGGTGCGATGCGGCGGACGGCCGATGACCTCGCCGCCCTGCGGGGTGCATAGCGCCGGCACGTATCGAGGCTCACCCGGCCGGCGGGCTCAGCGACGGTGCACGTGCCGGCGGGCGCAGGCTCACCCGGCCTTTGTCTCCCGGTGGAAGCGCTGCGCACCCGGGTGCAGCGGCACCGGCTGGGTGCCGATCGCTGAGCGCGGGTCGATCGTCAGCGCCGCGATGCTCGCCTGCGCCAACCCCTCCTGGCCGGCGAACAGCGCGTCGACCAGCGTCCCGGCCAGATCGTCCGGCATCGCGGCGCTGACGAGGAGGACGTTGCGCACCGAGAGGATGGTGATCGGCTCGGGGGTGTCGTAGGTCCGCGCGGGCACCGTCCCCGAGGCGTGGACCGGGAAGCGGTCGCGCACCGCTCCGAGGAGGTCGTCGAGATCCAGCAGCCGGATCGCCGTCGTGGCGGCCAGCTCGCTCACCCGGCCGTCGGGAGCCCGCCGGACCAGAAGAACGCGTCGATCCGGCCCGCGCGCATCGCGGCCACCGAGTCGTTGATGCCCAGCTGCGTGGGCTGCCGGTCGGTGTCGGGGGAGAGCCCGGCCACGGCCAGCAGTCGCCGGGGGGGATGAAGGTCACCCCGGAGTCCTCGGCGCCGACCGACGCCCGTGCGCCGCGCAGGTCCGCCAGTGTCCTGATCGGGTAAGGACGCGCCGACGACGATGTGCACCACGTCGTCGTAGATGCGGGTGACGGGCGGGCCGTCGGGGCGGTGAGCTGGTCGGCCGCGACGTCCGCCTGGCTGAACCCGATGTCGACGTTGCCCGTGGCGAGCAGCCCGAGATTCGCCACCGAACCCCCGGTCGTCAGCACGCGGGGCTGGTCGGCGAGGCCCAACCGGTCGTGCCAGGTGCGCGCCAAGGGTGAGGTAGACGCCCTGGGTGCCCCCGGTCGCCACGGTCAGCCGGGTGCGGGCTTCCCGCCACCCTGCCGTGCCCGCGGCGCGGGGTCGAGCGGCGAGCGCCTACCCTCGAACCGTGACCCGCAGCTACACCATCCGCACCTACGGGTGCCAGATGAACGTGCACGACTCGGAGCGGATGGCCGGGCTGCTGGAGGTGGCGGGCTATCGGCGGGCCGCCGACGCCGACTCCGCCGATGTCGTCGTGTTCAACACCTGCGCGGTCCGGGAGAACGCCGACAACAAGCTGTACGGCAACCTCGGCCGTCTGCGCCCGGCCAAGATCGCCCATCCCGGCATGCAGATCGCCGTCGGCGGCTGCCTCGCGCAGAAGGACCGCTCCGAGATCGTCCGCCGGGCCCCGTGGGTGGACGTCGTGTTCGGCACGCACAACGTGCACGCGTTGCCGGTGCTGCTCGAACGCGCCCGGCACAACGCGTCGGCGCAGGTGGAGATCCTCGAGTCGCTCGAGGTGTTCCCCTCGACGC
>JBOHEP010000375.1:0-2123 GCA_050701075.1 Pseudonocardia sp.
TGAGCATCACACCGACAACCCGCACACCAAGGCCCCGCCCCGAACCACGGGACGGGGCCTTGATCAATCCCGAACAACCGCAGTCACCGTGACGCCGTCATCCTCACTGAGCGTGGCGCCTTACACCCGCCAGCTCCCGACGGTCGGGCTGCTGCGGTTTACAAGTGCCGTTCGCTGCGGCGCCGGGACACGAGCACCTGCGGCTCGCAGTTGACGTCCGGGCCGTATCCGGGGCGGTTTCAACCGGTGGAAGCGATCGGGCTGGTCAGGAGGTCGGTGAAGTCTTCTGCTGGGGTTCGGTAGTCGAGGATGCGCTGTGGTCGGTTGTTGAGTTCGTGGGCGAGGAGGTCGAGGTGGGTTTGGTCGTCGGTGATGTCGGTGCCCTTGGGGAAGTATTCGCGGAGCAGTCCGTTGGTGTTCTCGTTGGTGCCGTGCTCTGAGGTGCCCCGTTGAGTGTGGGTGGGCGAAGTAGGTCTCCACGGTGGAGGCGAGGGTGAACGCGGCGTGGGCGGTCATCTCGCTGCCCTGGTCCCAGGTGGGGGTCTTGACCAGTTCGGCTGGCATCTCGGCCACGGCGGTGATGAGCGCATCGCAGGTGGTGGTGGGGTCACGGTGGCCGGGGGGCAGTGCGATCGGGACGGTGTAGCGGGAGGTGCGCTGGACCGGGGTGGCCATCGCCGACCGTCCACCTTTGCCGATGATGAGGTCACCTTCCCGATGCCGGGGGACGGCCCGGTGGGTGACCTCGGTGGGGCGGGGTGTCGATGCTGGTGATGCCCACGATCCGGGTCCCGGGGCTCGACCGGGGACCGCGGGGGCGATGGCGTGTGCGTCCGGAGCGCAGCAGGATGCCCTGTTCGGCCGGGCTCGCCCTTGGGTAGGACGTAGATCCAGGTGTGGATCGCCTCGTGCGACATTGTGTCGGCCACCGGATCAGCGTGGCCACCGCTGTGCTCGTGGCGCAACCGGTCCGCCACCTGATCCGGGGAGTACCCCGCCCGCAACCATGTGATCACCTGTGCGCGCAGCACCGGATCAGCGTCGAGCTTGACGACCTCGGGGCGCCACCGCGCCCGCCCGGGCACCCACCCGGTTCGGGTCTCCCGGTAGCGCCCCCGGCCGCCGTGGTGGGTGATCTCCCGACTCACCACGCCGGGTCCCGCCCGATCCGCCCGGCGATCATCACACCCTCGACGCCCTCAGCGACCGGGCGGGAGATCTTCTTCCGGTCGCCCGCGGACCGCCGTCGGCCGTCGGTCCGGGGCCGGGCGGAGCCGGCGAGCAGCGTACGGGGCTGGGCTCCCCGGTCAAGGGCGCCTACGGTGTCGCGCGCGACGGTTCCTCCCGTCGCTGCCCTGGACCGGCGGGCCTCCGCGGCCCCTGACAGTCACCACCACGGGCAGGCCAACCACAGTCTGCCCGCTCGCGCACCCACCGGCCCCGCCCGGCCCCTCTCACAACCCGACCTCGCCGGACCCGATCATCACCACTGGCACTGATCGTTGACACACCCTGACCGACGATCATGCATGATCAGTTGCTGCGTCCGGTTGGGATCAAGGTGGCAGGAACTGTCGCTCCAGGGCGGAGGGTGGCTGTGCGGCGGCACCGCTGGCCGCAGCGATCTCATCTCCACACGCTCGTTGTGCTTGTCAGCACGTCCTGGTCTTTGCGCGGCTCACCACGGGGGTGAGGAGCGTCGCGTCGTCTGCCCTCGCGGAGATCGCGGTAGGACTTGCCTGGCTGTGCTTGCGGCGCCGGTCGCGGGGTGGTGCGGTGGTGTGTCGTTGGGCTCGTGGTTGGGTCGGTTCGGCGTCGGGTGTCGGGAAGTGTCGGTGTCCGAATGTATGTTCGAAGTGTGCGGGAGGCGCGGCGGGTTCCGGTCGGGTTGGCGGCGATGCCGCCGGGGCCCGAGCTCGCCGCTGCGCTGGCCGGGGTCGATCTCGACCAGGCCGTGGCCGGTGACGCGGTGGAGTTGCTTCGCGCATCGGCCCGCCAGTTGGCTCATGATCAGGCCCGGTTCTTCGCGGCGATGGTGCGGGTGGGTCGCGCGGTGGTGGCCCAGGCGCGCGGTTGCGCGCCGGCGTCGTGGCGCGGCCCGGTGATCGGGGAGTGGGCGGGCG
>JBOHEP010000376.1:0-1439 GCA_050701075.1 Pseudonocardia sp.
CGCGAGCGGCGGCGGCCCGGGTCCGCGCCTGCCGCTCGGAGGAGGCCTGCGTGCGCAGCGAGTCGGCGCGACCCGCGATGGCCCGCGCCCGCTCCTCGGCGGTGCGCAATGCCAGCCGTGCCTCCACCTCCTCGTTACGCGCCGCGGCCAGCGCGTCGGCGGCCGCGTCCCGGACCTCGGTGTCCGGCTCGTCATCGACGGGTTCGTCGGAGGCCACGGCGAGCTGGTGCTCGGCCGCCTCCAGCGCCAACAAGGCATCCGAACGGCGGGACTCGACCTCGTCGCGCCGGACCCGGAGCCGCTGCGCCTCCGCGGTGGCCGAGCGGACAGCCTGCTCCAGACACCCGAGCCGGGCCGACGCCGCGGCCCGACGCCGCTCGCCGGCCACCTGCACCTGCCGCGCAACCTCGACCTCCCTCAGCCGGGCTGCTTCCTCGGCGCGGGCCCCGTCCAGCGCCGGAGTGATCCGGGACAGCTCCCGCTCGACGTCGTCGCCCGCCTGCGCAGCTTCGTTCACCGCGGCCTGTACGTCGAGCGCACTGGACGCCACCCCGCAACCGCCGTGTGCCCGGTCGGCGGCGAGCACGTCGCCATCGACGGTGACGGCGGTAAGCTCGGGGTTCGCGCCGGTCACGGCCCGGGCGGCGGCCAGATCGTCGACCACCACGACCCCGCGCAGCGCCCGCCGCAGCGACCCGGCCACCGGCCCGGTCGCGTTCACCAGTTCCGCCGCCCAGCGCCCCGCGGGCGGCGGGCCGGGCGGGGGCGGCTCCGGTGCGCCGCCGACGAGCAGCGCTGCCCGCCCGGCGTCACCGGAGCGCAGCAGCTGCAGCGCGTCGACAGCAGTGTCGGGCGAGTCGACGGCCACCGCGCCGGCCAGCTCACCCAGTGCCGCAGCCAACGCGGCGCGCGCCCACGGTTCCACCGTGATCAACTCGGGCACGACACCGAGCACCCCGTCGAGCCGGGTGCCGATGAGCCCATCGCGGCCGCGCCCATCACCGCCGCTGTCAGCACGGCCGCGCCCATCGCGGCCGCGCCCATCACCACCGCGCCCATCACCGCCGCGCCCATCACCGCCGCGCCCATCACGATCGCACTCATCACCACCGAGCAAGGCACCGCTGCCGTCCCGGCGGGCGAGTCCGACCGACAGCGCGTCCACCCGCGCCCGCCAGTGCGCCCGCTGCTGCTCGGCCGCCCGTTCGAGCGCCACCAGCTCGCCCACTCGCTTCCGTGCGCTCGCCAGCGCGTCGACGGCGGCCTCGCAGCTCTGCACGAGCTCGGGGTCACCGTCGTCGATCGCGCCAAGGTCAGCAGTTCCCCCGGCGAGCTCGGCGCCGGCGGTCGCGGTGCGGTCCTGCGCCTCGGCGAGCGCCTCGCTCAACCGTTCGATCTCGGCCGCCGTCGCCGCCACCCCGCTGCGCAGGGTATCGGCC
>JBOHEP010000377.1:0-20164 GCA_050701075.1 Pseudonocardia sp.
ACGCGGGGGAGCGGGTGCAGTTCGGCCGCCCGATCGCCCGTTTCCAGGCTGTGCAGCAGCAGCTCGCGCTGGCGGCGGAGGAGGTGGCCGCGTCCGGCGCGGCAGCGGAGGCGGCGGCCCGGGTCGCCGAGCGGGACGGCTTCGGTGCCGGCTCCACGTCGTTCGCGGTCGCCGCGGCGAAGGCCCGCACCAGCGAGGCGGCCGGCGTCGTCGCGCGGATCGCTCACCAGGTGCACGGCGCCATCGGATTCACCCGCGAACATGCACTGCGGTTGCTGACCACCCGGCTGTGGGCGTGGCGTGACGAGGACGGTGCCGAGGCGCAATGGCAGGCTGAGCTGGGCGGGCGGGTGCTGGCGGCAGGCCCGAACGGTCTCTGGCCGCTGCTGACCGGCGATCCGTAGGATGCAGCGCCGCGAGTTGCCCGCGTTCCTCAGTGCCGCACAGGTGATCGAGTTGGCGGTGCTGGGTGGCCGAGGATGGGGGCAGGACCTGCTCAAACCAACCACAGTTGGCCCAAGTGTGGTTAGTCTGATGCGATGCAGCGCCCTGCGGATCTCTTCGACCGCGAGACGGAATGGGCCGATCTCGACTCATTTGTGTCCGGTCAGGGCGCCGGGCTGCAGATCGGCGTGGTACTCGGCCGCAGGCGGCAGGGCAAGAGCTTCCTGCTCCGCCGAATCATTGCTGCGCATCAGGGCGTCTACGTCCTGGCCCTGGAAGAGGAGCGACGCCCGGCGTTGCGCCGCTTCGGCCGCGCCGTCGCCGGCGCGCTGGGTCTGCCCGAGGAGATCGCCCTCGACGACTGGACGCATGGGCTGAGGCTCGCGCTCGGTCTTGACGGTCCTGGCACGGGTCGGCTCGTGGTGCTCGACGAGTTCCCGTATCTCCTGCGCGGTGCGCCGGAGATCCAGTCCGTGATCCAGGCGATCTATGACGAGGCGCGCGAGGACCCGTCCGGCCGGAGTGCGAAGCTGATCGTCTGCGGCTCGGCGTTCTCCGTCATGTCCGAGCTGCTCTCCGGTGCACGGCCGTTGCGCGGCAGGGCCCGTCTGAACCTGCTTGTGCGCCCCTTCGACTTCCGGGCGGCCCGCCGATTCTGGGGCGTGGAGGACCTGGACGTAGCGTTGCGGTTGCATGCCGTCGTCGGCGGCACGCCGGGCTATCGAGACCTCACCGACGGCGGGCCGCAGTCCCTTGCCGAGCTCGACAGCTGGCTGGAGAGCCATGTCCTCAATCCCTCGCACGCGTTGTTCTCCGAGACCGACCACCTGCTGCGCGAGGATCCCCGGATCACCGATCGGGCGCTCTATCAGTCCGTGCTGGCGGCCATCGCGGCAGGTGAGACGACGCCCGGAGCCATGGCGAACGTGCTCGGTCGCGACGCGCGCAGCCTCTGGCATCCGCTCGACGTGCTCCAGACAGCCGGATTCGTCCGACGCTCCGAGGACGTGCTGACCCGGCGCAAGCCCGTCTACTCGGTGACCGACCCGATGATCCGGTTCGGGCTGTTGGTCGTGCGGCCGCGGCAGGCGATGTATGAGGAGCGCCGCGCCGCCCAGGCATGGGTTGCGTCCCAGGACGTGTTCAATAGCCGGATCCTGGGTCCCCACTTCGAGGAACTGGCGCGGTACTGGACGCAGCGCTACGCCGCGGCAAGTACCCTCGGCGGCGCCGCGTCGTTCGTCGGATCCGCGGTGCTGAACGATCCGGCAGGGCGGGCCCGGCACGGAATCGATGTCGTCGGCCTGGCCGACGGCGAGACGCTGCACGGTCGCGGCGCGCGAGTTCAGGTGCTCGGCGAGGCCAAGGCGACCAAGCGCGCGCGAGGCGCAGCTGATCTGGCGCGTCTGGAACGGATCCGCGCGCTGCTGGCCGGCCGAGGTCACGACGTCGCGTCGACCCGGTTGATGTTGTTCTCCAGGTCCGGATTCGATCGGGACCTCAGGGCGTCAGCGCGCGATCGGACCGATGTCGAGCTGATCGACCTGGAGCGGCTCTATGTCGGCTCCTGATCAGGCATCGGCTGCTGATGACCATCCGGCTGTGGGCGTGGCGCGACGAGGACGGGGCCGAGCGCGGTGGCAGGCCGAAGCTCGGCGCGCGGGTGCTGGGTCGCCCAGACGCCTGGTGCAGCACCGCAGAAGTCCTTCGGGATCCGGATCACGCCACCAGCATCGTGGTCGTTGAACGGGAACACAGAGCCGCGCTCCGTACGGCTCGCCGTACGAAACGCTGATCTGGCAGGTCACGGCGGCTTCGTGCCGCCGAGATCAGCGGTTGGGGCATTACTACCCGGAACCGCGCCCCGCACGGCTGACGGTTCCTCCGCTCATGGTTACCCCGACGGGACGGATCGCCGGTGTCGGACTGGTGGTCACCCGTTCGGCGACGCGAACGTCCGGGGTGCCGGCCGACCGCTAACCTCCACCTGACCTTGATCCTTGACGCCGTGATCCCCGACGCGGAGGTATCCGTGGCCCGCTCCCCCCTGTCCCGTTCCCCCCTGTCCTGGCGTGCCCCGCGCCGGATCGCTGTGGTCGCCGTGCTCGCGCTGGCCATTCCGTTGACGGCGGCGACCCCGGCGATGGCCCAGCCGTCGGGCGGACCGCAGAGCTACGTCGCGCTGGGCGACTCGTACACGTCGGGCCCGTTCATCCCGGTGCAGACCGGGCGGCCGCGGGGCTGCCTGCGCTCCAACCGCAACTATCCGTCACTCGTCGCGCAGACCTTCGAGGTGTCCGACTTCCGCGACGTCAGCTGCAGCGGCGCGACCACGACGGACCTCAGTGATCCACAGCGCGTCAGGTTCGGGGTCAACCCGGCGCAGTTCGACGCGCTCGACGAGGAAGTCGAGCTGGTCAGCCTCGGTATCGGCGGCAACGACATCGGCTTCGGTCAGATCCTCAACGAGTGTGTCCAGCGTTCACCGCGCGAACCCACCGGAGCGGCCTGCCAGGACTTCTTCACCTCCGGCGACACCGACGAGCTCGCCGAGCGGATCGACGCGACCGCGCCGAAGATCGCCGCCGCCCTGGCCGAGATCGAACGGCGCTCGCCCGATGCCCAGGTGCTGCTCGTCGGTTATCCGGCGATCCTGCCCGACGAGGGACCCGGCTGCTTCCCGCTGGTGCCGTTCAGCCCCGGGGACGTGGAGTACCTGCGGGACACGGAGAAGCGGCTCAACGCGATGCTCGCCGACGAGGCCGACGACGCCGGCGCTGAGTACGTCGACACGTACGACTCGACCATCGGGCACGACATCTGCCAGCTACCCGGGCGCAAGTGGATCGAGGGCCTGGTGCCCACCTCGCCGGCGGCCCCGTTTCATCCCAACGCACTGGGCATGACGGCGATCGCGGGCGCGGTCGGTGAGGTGCTGGTGGACGAGGTGGGGCTCACGCCCGCGGCCTGAGCTGTGGGGTGACCGGGTCGAAGCGGAACTGCCACGCCATCGCCCGGGTCGCCAACGACCGGGGTACCAGCGCGAACGCGGTGTCCCGGGCTCGGGCGCGCCGGCCGGTGAGTCCCAGCATGCGGTTCATCCGCCGGGCCTGCCGCTGCAGGGCGGTCGTGCGTGGCCGGCGCGCGGCGTCGTAGCTGCGAAGCGCGGCCTCAACGCCGGCCGGCCCGGCGCCGGCAAGCGCCGCCCCGAGCGCGACGGCGTCCTCGAATGCCTGGCAGGCGCCCTGCCCCAGGTCCGGAGTCATGGCGTGCGCGGCGTCGCCGAGCAGGGCGATCCGGCCGACGGCGAGCGTGGGCAGGGGCCGGGCCAGCTGCGCGGTCTCGACCACGTGGATCTCCGCAGGGGCCGTGGCCGCGATCAGCGCCGGGACCGACGGGTGCCAGTCGGCCCGACGGTCCAGGAGCCAGCGGTGTCGCTCGACCGGGTCGTCCGGGGCAACGGCCCGCCAGGCCGAGTACCAGTAGGTTTCGCCACTCGCCATCGGCATGGACCCGAAGCGGTCGCCGGTGCGGTGGTCGAGCAGCTCCCCGGCGATCTGCTCGGCCCCGGGGGGTCTGCCCGGCGCGACGCCGCGGGCCGCGTACTCACCCGAGCCCGCCAGCCCCGGATGCGTGGGGAACAGCGCGGCGCGGATCAGGCTGGCCGCGCCGTCGGCGACCACGACGGCGTCGACAGGTTCGATCGGGGCGTCGGCCGCCAGGTGCACCTGCCCGTCCTCCTCGCGCAGTGCCCGTACGGCGATGCCGGTGCGCACCATCCCAGGTTCCAGCTCAGCGGCCAGTAGCCGGTGCAGCCAGCGGCGCCGTACTACCGCTACCGGGGCACCGGTGTGCGCGGTGAGGGTCGTCTGGTCGACGGTCAGCAGCGGAGCGCCCCGCCGGTTGCGCAGGCCGCCGGCGGCCAGGGGCCCGGCCATCGCCCGCAGCCCGCCAACGGCGAGTGCGTCCAGCGCCAGCACACCGTTGGGCAGGACGACGATGCCGGCGCCGGTCTCCCGCAGCGCCTCGGCCCGTTCCAGCACCGTGACCGCGTGCCCGGCCCGGCGCACCGCGATCGCTGCAGCCAGCCCCCCGAGCCCTGCTCCCACCACGACGACCCGCATGAGCCCACCTTTCTCGAACGCTCGGCGACGAAGGCTGCGAGCAGGATCGCGAGCACCACGGTGTGCAGGACGGCCGGACGCCCCCGCGGTTCACGTTCCGGCACTCCTTCGGCGCGCGGCCCGCGACCCCGGCAGCATCCCGGCCAGCAGCCCCCGCTGCGGAACTCCGCGGATCTCCTCCGGCCCGGCCCCGACCTCTGCGAGCACGTCGTTGGCCGCCAGCACCCCGGACATCGACGCCCGTTCCATCAACCCGGCGAGGTAGGGCAGCTCGACGTGGTCGCCCGCCACCCGCACCCCGCGGGCCTCGCCACTCACGGCCAGGCGGGTGCAGGCGCCGCCGGGCGGGAACGCGGGTGCGGTGGCCTCCAATCGCTGCTGGAGGTGGACGACCTCGGCGCCGACCGTCTCCGGCCACAGCGCGCCGAGCTCGGCCCGCATCCGCGCCGTGGCCGATTCGACGTCCGGTGCGACACACGAGTAGGAGTGCAGCTCGACCACCGACCCCCCGGTGCGGGCCGCCCACTGCGCCGACGGGCGCTCCAGGCGCGAGTAGACGGTGACGGAGTCCAGCGTGGGCTCGCGGCTGACGGCGTTGAACGTGGCCCGCTCGGGCGCAACGTCGCGGTGGAGCCACAGCCGGCTCACCGCGAACGGTGGGGCGACGACGAGGGCGGCCGCCTTGGCCGCGAGCCGCGGTGCCGCGGCGACGGCTTCGGGGGAGGCCGCGAGCAGCTCGCGGAGCGCGCCGGGCTCGGTGGCCAGCAGCAGGTGGTGGGTCTGCAGTGGCGGGCCGCCGGAGAGCTCGACCCGCCACCGGTGTCCACCCGCCGGGGCGATCGACCGGGCCGCGACGCCCGTCCGGACCTGCGACCCGTGGTTGAGCAGGTATGTGGCGAGCGGTTGCCAGATGCAGGTGAGGTAGTCGGTGTCGGGTGCGTCGAAACCGATGCCCTCCGGGTTGCCGAGGAAGTAGTAGTGGAACATCGCGATGAGCTCGCCGGTCGAGAGCGCGGCCGGGTTGCAGAAGAACGACCGGGCGAACGCCTCGAACAGCATCGCCTGCGCGCGGTCGGACATGCCCAGCGCGGCCAGGAAGTCCGCTGCGGGCAGCGCGTCGAACGCGGCCGTCGTGCGAACCCGGTCGTAGGCGAGTAGCTCGGAGGCGAGCGTGGCGTCGGAGCCGAACAGGTCGCGCAGGCCGAGGCTGGGGGAGCGGGCGAACAGTGCGAGCAGGTTGAGCGGGGGCGCCGTCGGGAGCCCGGTGAGGTCCTCCGCCGGCCAGGTGCGGGAGATCACCGGGTAGCCCCCGACGGGGCGGAGGAACCCGAGCGCCGGGTCGATCCGGCGGAGCACCGCGCGCCACGTGTAGTAGTGCCGGAAGAACGCGTGGAACCCGTGCTCGACGATCTGCTCTGTGCCGTCGGGCAGGGTGTGCGGCCAGGCGCCGAGCCGCCCGCCGAGGGTGGGAGCGGCCTCCAGCAGGGTGACCGCCACGCCCCGCTCGGCGAGCACCACGGCCGCGCTGATCCCGGCCACGCCCGCGCCGACCACCACGGCCTCGGTGCCCGCCGGCGCATCGCGTGGCAACGCCGGATCGGCGGCGACGAGCAGCCGGGGCCGCATCCGGAGCGGGGCAGCCCGCGAGCCGATGGCGAACACATGGTCAGCGTAGGAGTCGGGTCCGACATCGGGCCGGAGTGACTCCGGATCAGCACGGAGTTGACCTCCGCGCAGCGTCCAGGGCCCGCGTACGGAGCACGATCCGCCTCGGCGCCGCGGCGCCGGGCGGGTACGGACACGATCCGCCTCGTACCGGGGCGGCGGTCAGCGCCGGCCCGGTACCGCGGCGAGCGGGTGGAGCTGGGGGCCGGTGGTGCCGCAGTGCAGGCATCGCTCCAGCGGCACCCGGGTCTCCTCCTCGGTCGCAGCGGGCGCGACGGTGACGAGGGGCCTGCGGACCAGCGCGAGCGCGACGACCGACGCCAGGGCCAGCAGTCCCGCACCGATCAGCATGGCCGTGGAGAATCCTGAGTCGAAGGTGACCGGGTCGGTGTAGTCGCCCCCGCTGATCCCGGCGAGCCCGGGTATCACCGCCACCGCGAGCAGTCCGGCGGCCCGGGCCACCGCGTTGTTCACCCCGGACGCGGCACCGGCGTACCGGTCCGGCGCCGAGTCGAGCACGGTGGCGGTCAGCGGAGCCACGGTGAGCGCCAGCCCCGCACCGAAGACGAGCACCGCGGGTAGCACGTCGAACGGCCAGGACGCGTCCGCCCCGATCCGGCGCATGAGCAGCAACCCGACGGCGCTGACCAGCGGACCGACCGTCAGCGGCAGCCGCGGGCCGATCCGCTGGGCCAACGCGCCGGCCCGCGCGGAGAACACCAGCATGATCACGGTGATCGGCAGCAGCCCGATGCCGGCGGCCAGCGGGCTGAACCCCGCGACGGTCTGTAGTTGCAGCACCAGCAGCAGGAACACCACGCCGAGCGCGCCGTAGATCAGGAGCGTGACCGCGTTCGCTGCGCTGAACGACGTGCTCGCGAACAGGCTCGGTGGCACGAGCGGATGCGGCGAACGCCTTTCCACCAGCACGAACCCGACGAGTGCCGCCACCCCGACGGCGAGCCCGACCAGCAATCCGGGCTCGGATTCGGTGGCTGCCATCGCGGTGAGTGACCAGGTCAGCGCCGCGAGGCCGAGCACGGCGAGCACCGTGCCGGCGAGGTCCAGCCCGGCGACGGCGTCGGGGTCGCGGCTCTCCGGCACGTGCCGCACCGCGACGAGGACGATCAACGCCGCCAGCGGCAGGTTGACCAGGAACACCGCCCGCCAGCTCCACTCCACCAGCCAGCCGCCGAGGAACGGTCCGACCGCGCCTGCGATCCCGCCCAGCCCGGACCAGGCCCCCACCGCGGCCGCGCGGTCGGGACCGCGGAACGACGCGGAGATCAACGCGAGGCTGCCCGGGGTGAGCAGTGCACCACCGACTCCCTGCAGTGCTCGCCCCGCGATCAGCGCCTCGATGTTCGGCGCGAGCCCGCACAACAGGGAGGCCAGGGCGAACCACACCACACCGACCAGGAACACCCGCCGCCGCCCGAACCGGTCGCCGAGCGAGCCGCCCAGCAGGATCAGCGAGGCGAGGGTCAGGGTGTAGGCGTTGACCGTCCACTGCAGGCCGGTGAACCCGGCGCCCAGGTCGCTGCCGATGCGCTCCAGTGCCACGTTGACGACCGTGCTGTCGATCATGACGAGACCGGATCCGAGCACTGTGGTGAGCAACACCCAACGTCCGGCCGTCGTGCCCAAGCGCAGCCCGCCGGCGTCCGCCACGTCGCCTCCTCGTCCCGTGCCGGTCAGCGTAGGAGGCCCGCCATCTGTCCCGGTTCGGAGCCCATCCGGTTCGGAGCCGCTCGACGGGCTGCCCGGTGATCTCGGCGATGATCTGGTGTCCTGCGCCTTGAAGTGCCGAGGTGCAACAGCACTCGGTGGGTCGTGCTGATCATCGCGCGGTCTGCGGCACAGGCGGTGGGTGCGCCGTTGGCCTGGGTGCGTCGGTGCAGCGCCGCGGCCAGCTCGTCGAGGTCGGCGGCGTGCAGCTGGGCCGGCGGCCGACCGGTCTGGATGAGCAGCCGGACGATGACGCGTTCGGTGGCGCAGCGAACGGCGAGTCCCAACAACGGCCAGCCGCCGATTCACCGTCACCGCCGCCAGCCCCTGGCAGGAGGTGCGGAACCGCGGCGCCACCCTGGATACCACCACCGCGACGAGCAAAGCGGCCAGGACGAGGGAGCCGGGGAGGTGTGTGGGCCGAACCCGAGGTGAACGCTTCAAGATCGCATCCCACGTTTTACCTACCGGGAACGGCCAGGAACGACGCCAGACGTCGCGTAGGCACCGGAACTGTCCACCCAGCTCAACGGCAGTGACCGGCACTGCGCGAACCGTCCCGAGACACGATCTTGGAATCTCTAACTCGCAGGTGATCAAGCTGTGCTGCGTCACCGTGCTGCTACCGTCTGTGCAGGTCGGTTCAGCCGCTCGGGTTCGGGGGTTGTGGTCGAGTGTCGGCGAACGAGTCGTTCTTCGTGCGGCGTAAGGCTGCCGCCGCGTTCAAGCACGGCATCCTCTCGGTCTACCCGCCGCTGTTCGCAGCGAAGGCCGGCTCGGTCGTTCAAGGCGGTCGGGTGGTGTTCCTCGACGGCTACGCCGGGCAGGGGCGCTACGACGACGGCACTCCGGGTTCGCCGTTGCTGTTCGTGCGAGCAGCGCGGGCGAACCCGCAGCGGGCGGTGACCGGGATCTTCGTTGAGCGCGATCCTCAACGTTTCGCCTCCCTGCGCCGGGTCCTGGATCGAGCGGACCCCGACGACTCGGTCCGCCGGATCGTTCGGGAAGGCGATCTCGGTGCGCTGCTGCCGGAGCTGATGCCGACGGCCGACGGTGCGGCGCTGTTCGCGTTCCTCGATCCGTTCGGCACTGCTCTGGACCTCGATCAGCTCCGCTCGGGGCTCCTTCGGCGTCCGGGCCGGGCCCCGACTGAGGTTCTGCTGCACTTCTCGGTACTGACGATCGCGCGCATGGGCGGCATCCTCAACGCAAGCCGCTCCCGCGGAGGATTGTCGATCCCGGAGCGCAAGACCGTCGCCCGCGCGGACGCGTTCCTCGGCGGCGACTGGTGGCACTCGGAGTTCGACGTGCTCCGCAGCCTCGTCCCGCCCGCCGGACCCGACGGATCGACGAAGGAACTTGATGAGTCGGTGCTGCTCACCGCGACCGATGTCGCCATGCGTGTTGCGCACCGGTTCTGTGAAGGCCTCGGTCGGCAGACGGGATACCGCGCGGTGGCGATGCCGGTGCGGCCCGAGCGCGGGCGGGCGCCGAAGTACATCCTGGCGCTGTTCACCAAGAATGACCACGGCGTGTGGTACTTCGCTGACACCCTCGGCCGTGCCGGACGGAACTGGCAGCAAGCACTGTATGACGAGCAGGTGCGGACCAGCGCGGAGAAGCTGGCTGCTCGCCTCGGTGAGGATCTCGGTCTGTTCGAGTTGGCGGACCTCGCGCCCGCACCGCCGCCGCCTTTCGACTTCGCCGAGTACGAGCGTGAGAACCGCGATCAGTGGGTCGACACCATCGCTGGCAACGTCCATCGGCTCCTCGCAGCCGGTGGTAGCGGGCTGCGCCTGGTCGACCACATCGACGCCGTGTACGGCGAGGTGCTCGGGCAGGCGTGGGAGAGGCACGTACGAGCCGCGGTCAAGCGACTCCACAAGCGCGGACTCATCCTGGACGACGGCACTCGCGAGTTCTGGCGGCGCCCGATCACGGTCAAGATCCCGCGCCACCGACCGCCCCCGCCCGGCGACGCAGTCACACCCGCTCAACGGACGGCAGCCGGCGAGGAAGCCGGTTAACGCCTGCTGGCGAGCACGGACCCGTCGGTTCCTGAATCGCGACGTCCGGCAACTGGTACCCCCACCGGTTCTGCTTCTGGCATGTCGTCCCAGGTGCGGCCATCAAGCAGTCGCCCACCGGCCTTCGGGGTCGGGCCGCCCCACTGCTTGAAGAAGTACGGCGCCCCGGCGGCCTGGCAGGCGTCGCGGAGCCCGGCCGGCCACGCCGGGTCCATCGGTCGGGCTCCCGGGCCGGACTCCCCACCCGCGATGACCCACCCGATCCCGTGCAGGTCGATCCCGTCGAGCGGCCCGAGCAGCGGCTCACACGACAGGAACCGCACCGCAGCCGGCACGGCCCGCAGCTCGTCCACCCGCGCGGCGACGTCGGCGTTCTCCACCGACACCCCCATCCACACGTTGGCCGGCCACGGCAGGTCCGGAGCGAGACGTCGGAGCCTGGTCGCGCGCTTGGTCAACACCTGGTAGGTGTGCTGCGGGGTCGCGGCCATCACCGCGAACACCCGCGCGACGAACTCGGCGGGCACCCGGGCATGGAACAGGTCCGACATGGAGTTGACGAACACCACCCGCGGGTCGCGCCACCGCAGCGGCGCGGTCAGGGTGTGCTCGTGGGTGGTCACGCCGAACCCGGGCCCGCTGGTGCGCGGGTCGCCGTCGTTCTGGTACTTCGCCGACCCCATCCCCTTCAACCGCTTCGCCAACGTCAGCGCGTAGCAGTGATCACAGCCGGCCGACACCCGGTCACACCCGGTCGTCGGGTTCCAGGTCACCTCGGTCCACTCGATCCGCGACCTACTCATGATCGTGACTCTCCGTTCTACTATTCGCACCGTAGGCGATCACACCAACGGTTTCCGTGTGTTGCCCGCGCGACACGTGTTCGTGCTCCGCACCGCAAGGACGCGCCTGGTCGATCTGTCAGCCGGGGGTCATGGCGTGTCATCCCCGGTCCGGAAGCGGCCGCCGGTGAGCGCGGCCGCGTACAGCAGCTCCTCTCCCCATCGGTCCGCGGTCCGCCGTCGAGCACGCGGCGCCCGCCCCGGCGCGGCGGCCACCACCTCACCGGCCTCCGCAGTGGTGATCAAGCCGACCCCGTGGAAGGCGTGTTCAAGCAGACAGACCTCATCCGCGTACCCGTCGATGGTGAGGACGGCGGCGGCCCCGAACCCGCGCACGCTGCGAGCCCTGCTCAACGCCGCCCGCCACTCCCGGCCTGCGGGGTCGGGGTTGGGGATCAGCAGCCCGGACAGCGCCACCACCGACCGCGGGGCGTGCCCGGTGGACTCGGGCCACTCACTCCCACACCGCGAGCGTGTCGCCGTAGAGCTGCGGTCCGTCCCCGGACGCCTGCCGGGCCTGGTGCGCGTCGAGGTCGAGCACGACCACGGGCAGCACCCGCACCCCGAACAGCCACATCGGGGCCAGCACGACGCCGGGCCACCCGAGCGTCGATGCCCGGCGGCCGGGCCCGGCGGATGCTCACTGCCCCGCTCCCTCGTCCGTCCCGTCCCCGGGACCGTCCTCGTCCTGGTCGGGGATGTCGGGGGTGAAGGCGGTGCCGCAGACCCCGCAGGTGATCGGGCCAGCGGCGAGCACGATCGGGGAGACGCGGATCTTGCGGCCGCACCCGCACACACACGGCGGCGGGGTCGGCTTCTTCGCCTTCCCGCCGGAGATCTCCACGGAGCGGTGCAGCCGCAGCACCCGCCCCAACTCGGCGATCACCTCCGCGTAGGTCTCGCGGGTACCGGCGGGAATGGTCGTCGGGGACCACCCGATCCGCGGGTCCTTCGTCACCTCGATCCCGAGTTTCTCGGCGAGCGCCTTGAACCTCGCGTTGTGCCAGCGCCCCTGCCGGGAGGTGTCCTTGATGTCGCGGACGTGGGCCAGGGCGTGCGCGGCCCCGTGCAGCAGCGTCCCGAGCACATCCGCCGCCCCGCGCACGAGCCCCTCACCGCCGATGAACACCTCCGGCAGCCGCACCGGCCCAACCCGACCCACCAGCGACACCGGGCTCGGCGCCGGGCTCGTTGGCGGTGTCGCGGGTCTGGTCGGGGTCGGCCCAGCGCATCGCGGTGAAGTGCCCCAGCCGCAACCCGCCCGCCGTCCCGATCGACCCCGCGCCGAGGACCAGCACCACCGCGGGAACCTGCGGGTGCCGGGCCCGGATCGCGGCCCACGCGCTTTCGAGCGCGGCCACCATCGGGGCGCTGATCGGCCCGGACACCCCACCCACCGTTGACACGTCCGCGTCAACCACCGGTGCTACCGCGGCCGGGGCGGTCATCGGGTCACCTCGACCGGGTCGACGACCCGCCCCGCCAGGGTGCGGCACAGCGCCGACGGTCCGGGTGCGAGAACCCCGGGACCGGCAGCCCGTCACAGACCACCCAGTACGCCGGCGGGACGCCTATCGCCTGGTCGCCACAGCCAGGGCAGTACAGGTCCTCGGGGTCGACGAACCCCCGAACCGTGCTGATCTGCTGCGCGCCGGTGGTGGTACTGGGGCTCATGGTGGCCTCCCGGGTTGTTGTTGGGCCTGGTGGCCGTCCCCTTGGGGTGGCGGGGAGTTGTTTCCCCCGCCGCCGTAAGGCGGCCCAGCACGGCCGTGGAGGCTCGCGGTCAAGGGCGGCGCTTGCGCCCTCGCGTGCGACGCGAGCGCCCTTGACCGGGAGTCAGGCCGTGGTAAGCCGCCAGGCCCCCCGCCGAAGGCGGTCGAAACGCGGTTCCCTGGCCCGCGCGGCCCTGAGCGCAGACCCGACCCGGGACCGGGCAGGTGGCCCGGTGACCTGCTTGGACGACGAGAACTGTCGGTGCCCTGTGCGACTCTGGAACTCGTGGAGGTCACCGAGCACGACATCGCGCGCATCCCGGTGCGCAACCTCCGGGTGCCCCGCGACGAGTTCGGCGCGCTCCGGGTCGAGGCGCAGCGGTTGTCCCGCGAGCGTGCCGAGCGGGGCGTCACGGACTGGTACCTCGGCGGCGTCGTGACGACGTGCCAGTGGCTCGCTGGCACCATCGTCCGGACCAGCAACGGCCAGCGGTTCCCCGCATACTCCCCTGCGTCCGGAAAGACCGCGACAGCGTACGAGGAGCTGATCGAGGCGGAGTACCTGGCTGCGGAGCTGCTCGATGTCCGGCAGCCCCGTCCGGCGACGTCGCGGCCAGGTTGGTGTGAGGGAGTCCGGGCGACGCTGCGCTGGGCGTGGCGCCGCAACGGTCCATCGCCGATCGACGTCGCGGTGTCGGCTCAGCCCTCGGACATGCGCTCCGTGGGCTGAGCCGACACCGATCACGCAGGAGCCGGGTCGTACCCGGCAGAAACCTCATCGACCTCGTCCAGGTCGGCGCCCTGCTCGGCCTGGACCGACTCCGTGACGTCGTCGGTGTGCCAGCGGGTCAGCTCTGCGGATCGGTGTTCCTCCTCGGCGCGCGCGTCGGCGGCCTCGCGGGCCTGCATCTCGATCAGGGCGCGGTTGGCGTCCTCGATCGCGCGGGCGGTCTCGCCTGCGGGCGGGACCGCACGACGTCCTCCTCGACCGGCGCGGGTTCGACGGCAGCGACCTCCCGCACATCCGGTGCTGACAGCTCGACACGGTCCCGCTCCACTGCCCGGTCGTCCTGCTGCACCGCGCTCGGCGTGTCGTGGTCTGCGTCGTCGACCTGCTGATCGATCCGGTCAGCTATGTCGGCCTCGGTGATGACCCGGTCCGGGTCCTCGACGCGCTGTTCGGCGTGGTGGGCGGCGAGCCATTCCTCGGCGGTCACCTTCTGCTCGGGTTCGGTGTCGTCGGCGTGGCGGGCGCCGAGTTCGGCCTTGGCCCGTTCCGCGGCGGCGCGGGTTCCGGCGGTGTGGGCGAGCCACCGGGCCCGCGCGTCGTCGACGGCCTGCAACTCGGCCGCGCGGGCAGTGAGGTTGTCGGCGAGCGCCCGGGCCTGGGCTCCCTCGGCGTCGGTGGCCTCCGCCTCGCGGACAGCGGCGGTCTGCTTGTGGGTCGCGGCGACCTGCCGGGTGCCGGCGAGTTCGTTGCTGACGTAGCGCGGTGCCCACGCCGCTTCACGGTCATGGGCACGGACCCGAACCCGGAGCTGCCCGTCAGACAGCTCCAGTTCCTCCCGCTCGATCTCCGGGCGTCCCAGGGTGCGCCACGCCGCCCGGTAGGCGGCGTAGGCCTCGACCTGCCCCGGCTTCGGCGCCGGTCCCAGTGCGTCGACATCGTCGGCGTGCCCGGCGAGTCCTCGCGCGGCCGCGACCGTGCCGACCCGTCGCTCCCACGCGCCCCGCTCACCCGGATCGGCGGGAACCGGACCGAACGACTCGACGCCCACGGCACGGCCTCCTCACTTGCTGCCTGGCCCAACTCGGCGGCACGAGTGTCGGCGGCCTCGGCAAGCGCGGCGAGGTAGGAAGCCCATTCGGGGTTGTCCACGCGGGGTGCCCAGTCGGTGAAGGACTCCCCGAGCGGGTCGAGCCGGTCGGCGTAGTCGTGACGGATGCGGGAGTAGATCCCGTTCGAGAGGTTCCGCAGCCCGTCGAACGATCGTCCGTCCACGGCGTCGGTGAGGACCTGGTGGGGGTCGTGGCCGGCGAGTTCCGCACGCCGGAGGATGCGGGTGAGGGAGGCGGCGCCGTCCTCGGCGGCGATCCGCGCCCGATCCCCGGTGCTGATTGCGCCGGTGTCGGTGAGCTGGTCGAGCCAGGTCGCGGTGCGCTCGGTCGCGGCGAGCTGGGAGGCGTCTGCGAGCAGCTCCGCGGCGGTGCGGACGCTGCCGGCCTCGGCGGCGGTGGCGACCACGGAGCGGTTCGCCGCGTCGACCTGCTCGCTGGTGTCGAGGGTGCGGGCGAGGACGGCGACGGGTCGCGGTGCAGGGTGTGCGCGTCGCTGCCTTGGGCGGGTTCGACGTCCCCGGTCAGGGTGGTGACGTGGGCGGTGTTGGTGTCGCGGCCCCGCGACATTCCGACGTAGAGCGCTGCCGGGCCGGTGCGGGCGGTGACGACGGTGTGGGTGGTGTCCACGGTGCCGCCCTGCGCGGCGTGCACGGTGCTCGCGTAGCCCAGCGCCAGGTGCTCGGCCACGTAGGTGGGCGGGAGGACCAGGTGTTCGCCGAGGACGTCCGTCCGCCGTGCGGCCCTCGATGACGGCGACCTCGAGCGCGCCGTCGGGGCGAACGGCCTGGACGCGGTAGTGCTCGCGGTTGATCGCGTGGCGGCGGGTGCCCTCGTAGCCGGCGATGGTCCAGTCGAGCTTGCGGGCCTCGACCAGGTCCCCCACCCCGGCCACGGTGCCCTGCATCCCGAGCGCGACCCCGTGCTCGGCGACCTGCCCGAGTCGGACGAGCTCGGCGCGAATCTGCGCGGAGACGCGGGCGGCCTGCTCGTTGGTCCACCGGCAGCAGCGACCTGCGCCCGGCCAACGTGTCGCCCAACCAGGCTTGGGCGGCGGATTCCTCGGCCTGCTCGGCGGTGCCGGAGTCCAGCAGCCGGCCCTGCTGGTGGTACTCGCGCAACACCGTGTCGTCCCCGGCGCGCAGCCGCAGCGAGGCGCCGCGTTCCCAGTCGTGGGTGAAGCGGCGCGCTTCGGTCAGCTCGTAGCGGGCCCCGGAGGAGGCGATCAGGTCCATCCCGCCGCCGGCGCCGACGGCGGCCAACTGGCGGTGGTCCCCGACCAGCAGCAGTTTCGCCCCGGCGGTGTCGACGTGGTGGTGGATGGCGGCGAGTGCGGCGGTGTCGGTCATCGCGGACTCGTCGACGACCACCAGGTCCCCGGCGTGCAGCCGCAACGCCTGGTCGCCGTCGACCGGACGGGGGCTGCCCGCGCCGGCGCCGGTGGTGAGCCGGTTCTGCGCGGCGAGCCACGCGGCGACGTTGCGGGCGTTGAGCCCTTCGGCGGTGAGGACCTCGGTCGCGATCTGGGAGGTGGCGAGCCCGAACACCCTGCGCGGAACCCCACCCTCGGCGCTCCCGCCGGTGGTGGGGTCGGTCCAGCCGCGGGCGATCGCGCCGACGACGAACGACTTCCCGGTCCCGGCCGGCCCGACCAGGGTCTCGACTCTCGCCCCGGACGTGAGGACACCGCGGACGGCGGCGGCCTGGTCGACACCGAGTTCGGTCCCTCCCTCGGCCAGCCCACCCAGGAACCGGGCGGCGACGTCCGGGGGCAGCGCGGCCGCGCCGCCGGTCGTGCTGGCAGCGACGAGTGCGCGTTCGGTGCGGACCTGTTCCGGTGTCGCGTAGAGCATCGCGCCCGGCGCTTGGTAGACGCTGATGCCGTTGTCCAGGCGCAGCTCGGCGGGCAGGTGCTCGTCCCGGGCCGGGCCCCGTCCAGCACGGTCGCGTAGGTGAGGGCCTCGTCGGTGAGCTGGTCGAGCAGCGCGGCGACGTCGGCGCCGTCGGTGATCCCGAGGTAGTCGGGCAGGACGGCGTTGATCGCCCCGGTCAGATCCCCACGGGTCCACCCGGCTTTGCGGGACTGGATGTCGGCGAGCGCGGTCTCGATCACCGCCGACGGCGACCACTGCGCCACCACCGGGCCCTGCCCGCGGGCGGCGAGCACGGCGTCGGCGACCCCGGCGAGTCCGCCGTCGATGTCGGCGCGGATCCGGGCGTCGATCCGGTCGAGCAGCTCGTCGCGGGTCTCCCCGGTGTGCGACTTCGCCGCTCGGGTCATCAACGTGGCCTGCTGGGAGAGCCGTTCACGCTCCAACCCGTTCGGGGCCCGGCCGTGGCGGGACTCGAACGCGGCGATCAACTCGTCGGCCTTCGCGGTCACCTGGTGGCGCCGGGTCGAGATCAGGTCCATCGCCTCCTGCGCGACCCCGACGATCTTGCGGGCCTTCCCGTCCGGGCGGGTCGCGACCAGCGCCCCCAGCGCGTGGGTCAGCCGTTCCTCGGTGGTGCGCTCGGCGACCGCGGCCGCCGCGGGACGGAACTTGTAGAGCGCGCGCGAGTCGATGGTCAGCCACTTCCCGTCCGGGCCCTGCACCCGGTTGAGGAACGCGTTGTGGATGTGCAGATGCGGATCATGCTCCCGGGAGTCGTGCTGGAAGAACGACGCGACCGTCCACTCGTGCGCGTCGGCCCAGCGGCCGGCGGCGCCGCCGTGGTGCCCGGTCCGGGTGTAGCCGGCCCGGTCCTGCAGGTACGCGAGGCCGGCGTTGTTGCCCGCCCAGATCGCGTCCTCCATCGCGGTCCGAAACGCCTCCCACACCTGCGCGGTCTCCTCATCCCCCACTGCGCGGGCGGCGACTTCCTTGGCTTCGAACGCGGTGTGGATCAGCGTCACCGACTTCTGAACGTTGAACGTGATGTCGTAGAACGCCACGTTGTGCCGGGCCGCCTCCCCGGCCTCTGTACGCAGTTCAGCGCGGCGTTCAGCGCTTGCATCCGGTTCCTGCTCAAGCGCGGCGGCGTACAAGTCGTCCTCGGACTTGTACACCCGGCCGGTGTGCCCCAACGTCGCCACCTCCTCCCACCGCTCCGGGTCGTTGAACCCGTCGGCGCGCGGGTCGAGGTAGCGCTCGCAGACCGCCCGCATGTCCTGGGCGTCGACCAGCCCCGAGAGCCCGAGCCGCTCGGCTCCAGCGCCCCACCACCGCCCGGGCGGCTCGCCCTCGACGACCGCGCCGGTGTAGTAGCTCTCCCGCCCGGTCGCGACCTCCTTCAACAGGTACTCGGGGCTGTAACCGGTGTTGATCTTCATGACCATGGCGTCCACTCGCCCACAGAAACGATCTTGAAGCAGCCCGAGCATGATCAACCGCGCGAAGCGTCGGTTGCAGCCGGCCGGAGGCCGGCCCGGCCCCGTCGATCGTAATGCCAAGGTGTGAGTCCCTTGTTCTTGTCTCTGCTCTTGCTCGGTTCTGGCTCTCGTTCCTCCTTCTGGAGTAGTGCTCGGTCTCGGTTCTTGTCGTCGTCTCGGTGCTGGTGCTCGGGTTGCTGGTGATCGTCGTTCGGGTCGTGGTGGTCATGGCTGGGCGTGCTCCTCGATGCTCGGGTCGTCCTGCTCTCGGGCTGCTCGGTGCTGCTGGTGATCAGGTGCAGGGGTGCGGGCTGCTCGCGGAGGGTCTTCAACACGGTCGCGGCGGTGCCTCGGGAGACCTCGGCTGCGGCTTCCAACTCGGTGACCGTGGGGAGGGCGCCGTGACGGTCGGCGTGCCGCGAAGCGGCCGCCCGCGCCCGGTCCCGCGCCGGAGACGCACCCGCACGCACGCTGTGCTGTTCAGCCGCGTCACAGCTACTTGCCGACGTCCGTTTCGCGATCGTCCTGACAAGACGGGCGGCGTAGCCTGCGGAGGTGTCCCCCCACTCCCAAGGACGTCGAGGTCGCCATGGCCGCCACCCGAAGGCCGCAACAGCCATCCTTGGGCGGCAGTGACCGGGTCACCGCGATCGCGACCGTCCTTAGTCTCGTGGTCGCAGTTCTCGCGTTCATGTACGGCGAGGACGTGTTGTGCCGCCTCGGCTCCGAGAGTCGCCTGTGTTCTCCGCCACCCACCCCTGCACCGCCGATCTACACGCCGCCGATTCCCACACCGATTCCCACACCGCAGGACCCCCCGGACGAGTCCGGCGCGCCTCCGACCCAGAGCCAGCCAGAGCCTCCGACCCGGAACGACGCTGTGCGCTGGGCAGGCCAGTTCCTTCTTCGGTCAATCAATGGCGCCGAACTCGACACTGTCCCGCCATCGCCGGCCACGGGTCCCGCTGGCAACTACAACGAGGGAGACATGTTCTACGACAATCGCGAGGCGTTGGGAAACTGGCTGTACGCAGGCGCCATACCGATAGCTCTGTGGGAGTCGAGCGAGAAACCGAACGCCCGCGCCTGCGCGGAGGCGATCACGACGGTCGGCTTCGGGAAGGTGCGCCCGGAACCAGGAATGGTCCTGTGCGTGGCGACTACGGCTCGGCGGATCGCCGCACTCGAGGTCGTCAGGGCAGAGTACGGCGGGGTGCTGTTCAACGTCACCGTATGGGGCTGACGTCCAGCCAACGTCAGCACTTGCTGCGCACCGTCTCATCATTTGACCTCGGCGTAGATGCTCACGAAAACTCCTGACCAACTGATGGTGAACCGAGATCGGAAACCTCGATGAGCTTGGGGTCGACCGAACCAGCGGGCGACCTCGTCTCGCTTGAAGAGCCTTCGACTTTGAGGACCAGGTCGTCGCTGTCATGCCCACCACTGATCTCGACGCAGTCGCGGTAGACGGTGACGCCGAGGACGTCGCGCTCGGGCGAGCGTCTTCACGATTTGCGCCCGGATGTTGCTCGAACCGAGTACGGTTGCACTGCACCCAGCGAACACGCCGAATGTCAGCGAGGAACCCGACGGTGCCCGCCTAAGATCGAAGCCGCCTAACCGGCGGCGACCGCCAAGCGAACACTGCGCCAACCGCATCGTCTTGGCCCGGCTACGACATCCGCAAATGGATCACACTCTGGAACGAGGACCCCAAGCCGTCCGTCTGGACCAAGACCGCCGACGAGATTCTCGAGTCCCTCGCCCGATATTGCCAACGAATTTCAGGCGCAGGACACCAGTGCAGCGCAGTAGATGTTCTTCAGGGCCTGTATCACGCCGTTAGCTTCGTGGTCGCCGAACGGGAACACGGAGCCGCGTCCCGTGCGGCTCCCCGTACCGAAACGCTGATCTTGGCACGTCACAACGGCTCCGGTGGTGCCGCGATCAGCGGTTGGGAACCCGGAACCGCACACGACACGGCTGACGGACGGCACCCGAACATCGAACAAGCGCTCGACACCGTCCGCCCACCGGATCCCCACGCCACCTCCACGCGCGCCCCCGTCCGATGAACCCTGAAGAACTTCTGCGACCACGCACTTGATCGGTGTGCGTCGAGCTCCGCGCGCATGCAGCATGGCATCTATGACCGCGTCCACCGCCTCGGACGCCGGCGTCCAGCGCCGGGTCATTGCGGTGCTGGCCGGCGCACAGGTACTCCTGGGCGTCGGCATCGCCACCGCGCTCTCGGTGAGCACGCTCATCGCGGCCCGGCTGTCCGGATCCGACGTCGTCGGCGGGACAGCGTTGACCTCGGTGGTGCTCGGCGCCGCCGGCGCGGCGCTGGTGGTGTCCCGCGTCGCATCCCGGGCCGGGCGCCGGCCCGCGCTCACCTTCGGCTATGGGGTCGGTGCGCTCGGTGCGGCCG
>JBOHEP010000378.1:0-1414 GCA_050701075.1 Pseudonocardia sp.
TCTCTCATCGTGAGTCAGAAGAAGCAGCCTGTCCTCAGACGCCGTCGTTATGTGCCCGACAACGAGCCGGCCGGGCCG
This sequence comes from Pseudonocardia sp., assembly GCA_050701075.1. Taxonomy (GTDB): domain Bacteria; phylum Actinomycetota; class Actinomycetes; order Mycobacteriales; family Pseudonocardiaceae; genus Pseudonocardia. The sequence goes on from JBOHEP010000378.1 coordinate 79, forward strand.
TCAACCACGGCCGCGACCGGCAAGCTCGGCCCTCGGCCACATAACGGAGCCGGCCACAGAACACCGAAAATGTTCCGCGGAACATTTTCGGTGACAATCAGCTGTGACGTCCCGCCGAAGATGTCCGCCAGCCGGACCGGTCCCTCCTCGCCTTCGAGGGTGTAATCGGGCATCTTGACCATCGGCATGCGGCGGCGCTGCGCGGCGATCGCATCGAGTTCTCGGGTCGCAGCCTTCTCCCGGGCGCGCAGCACGTCGAGTTGGCGCTGCCAGGTGTCGGCGTCGACGACCGGTGGTAGTGCGTTGGTGGCCATGGGCTTCCTAACTGATCATGTCATGTTCACGGCTCGCGGTTTGCCGGTATAGACCCTGCCCGCACGACGAACTCATCGGTGGTGGCCGGCCAAGCTGATCGATAGGTGCGTACGCACCTGGAAGACCGGGTCGGCAAACATGCCTGTCGGCCTGGCCGACAGCCGGGTGACGTGTCGGAAGGCTAGGACGGGCTGCCGGCCGCGGTAACCCCAGAACCGTCCCGGCCCGGTGCCGACGTCGACGACCTCGGCGTGGGGGCTGCCGCAGTCAGGGCATTCGTCGAGATCTCCGTCGTGCTCGGCGCCGCAGTCATCGCAGACCAGGGCGGTGCTGCGCCATTCGCGCGGTACCTGGTGCTGGTACTCCTTGCACCGGCGGTGCCGTACTTGGCGAAGTAGATCGCCATCCGACGCGGGTCGGTGAGCTTGATGCCTTCGGCGTAGTCGACCCCGGGGTCGGCGGGCAAGTGAGGAACCGAGGTCGACCGCCGCGACGCAACTCGGTGACTGACCACGCCTGCACCCACGCCGCCTCCGCCTAGTGGGACGGGAAGTCCTGGCAGGGTGAGTGGATGGAGATCCGCATCGACTTCGCGGTCGACGACGAGGAACTGCCCCGGCTGATCGCGCTAACCTTCGGTGCGGCGAACCCACGCGTCCGGTGCGCCTGGGGACCGACCGACCGGATCCATCCCGATCACGGTGCCGGGAACAATCCGGGAGGTGTCAACGTTGGGACAGGTGGTCGTCTGTTTCGGTGTTCGTGTTCTGCACGCCCGCAGGAACGAGTGGTGTCCGAGGGTCAGCGTCATCAGGGCGCTGACCTGCGGCATCGGGATCGGCCGGGTCCCCGCACAGTGCGGAGCCCACCACCTGCGAGGAGCAGATTTTATGACACAGGGAACTGTGAAGTGGTTCAACGGCGAGAAGGGCTTCGGCTTCATCTCCGTCGACGGCGGCGGCTCTGACGTCTTCGTGCACTACTCCGAGATCGACGCCGGCGGCTTCCGCAGCCTCGACGA
>JBOHEP010000379.1:0-1272 GCA_050701075.1 Pseudonocardia sp.
GAGGACGGCAACGGCTCGGACACCAACCCATAATCACCACATCAACGGCAAGATCAAGCCGACACGCCGGGCGGACGACCTACCGGCCACGCGCCCACGACACCGACCAGGGCGGCTGAATAGCTACGGTTGACCAGCACGTGGAATGTACCTTCTTCGTCGAATGGATTGCTCACTGCTGCTCCTCTTTGGTGTTGTTGGAGTGTGTCCAGCGACCAAGAACCTCTAGGCGCGTGGCGAGGACTCGACCGATTTCGGCTAGTGGGGCAGGCTGGGTCATCTCGGTGTGCGCAGCTGCGATCTTGTGGGTTTCGATGCTTCCGGAGACCAGAGAACGCCAACTCTCGGCGCCAGGTGCGTCCGCTGGGCGGTCCTCCGTTGCTTGGAAGTACAGAAGGTCTCCGTGGAAGCAGGATATGGCCGAGCTTGGGCGGAGCGCGACGTCGTGGTAGTAGGTTTCGAGTAACGCCCGCACGTGGCGCTCGTCGAGCTCGCCGAGCAAGCCTCGGATGCTGCCCCCGTCGCGCAGGATCCCAATGAGCTCGGGCATATCCCGCGGCGCATCACCATCAGTTGGTCGGTCAGCCATCACGTCTACGAGAAGCGCCATGACATCGTCATGATCGGGTAACGGCCCCAGGGGCCGGTGCGGGTCCGTAGGCGCGGAGTCGAGCATCGCCAGCAGGGCTACTGGCTCGCCGTGGTCTTGGAGTCGGCTGGCGACGGCGTGGGCGACTGTTCCGCCTAAAGACCAGCCCAGTAGATGGTAGGGGCCGGCAGGTTGGACTGAGCGGATCCGTGCGACATAGTCGGCGACCACCTCTTCAAAGCCGGCAGGGAGTGCGCCCTGGTTGTCCAGGCTACGCGCCTGGAGGGCGTAGACCGGACAGTCCGAGCCGAGGTGTCCGAGTAGACCTGCGTAGCACCAGCTCAGCCCGCCGGCCGGGGGTAGGCAGAACAGGGGCGGCCTGTTGCCACCGGCGCGCAGCGTCAGCAGCATGTCGTACGGGTTGGAGCGGGTGCCGCTGTTGATGAGCCGGCTGAGGCTGGCGACTGTGGGGGCTTCGAAAAGTGACCGCACGGAAAGCTCTGTGCCCAGGGTCGAGCGGATCTTGCTGGACAGCCTGATGGCTAGTAGGGAGTGTCCGCCAAGGTCGAAGAAGCTGTCGTCGACCCCCACCCTGGGCAGGCCCAGCACCTCAGCGAACAGCCTGCACAGCAGCTCCTCGTGTGGGGTGCGGGGGGCCCGTGCGGACACCACCGGCAGGCCGG
>JBOHEP010000380.1:0-1445 GCA_050701075.1 Pseudonocardia sp.
GGCCGTGCCCGACTCGATCATGGCATCGAGCCGCACCGGACGGGCCTTGCCGGCCAGCCACAGGTTCTGACCCTCGTCGGAGTAGACGAACTCCTGCCAGAGCCGGGCAGCGGCCGGGTGCGGCGCGTTCTTGTTGATCGCCTGCGCGTAGTACTCGGCGAACAGCCCGTCGTTCGGGACCATGACGGACCAGGCGAAGGACGCCTTGTTCTTCTCGGTCTCGGTGATGTTGAGGTAGTCCCAGTCGAGCACGATCGGGGTCTGCCCGCTCTGGATCGTGGCCGGCGTGGGGTCGATCTTGAGCAGGTTGCCGCCCTTCGCGAGGTCGCCGTAGAAGGTGAGCCCGGGATTGATGTCGTCGAGCGAGCCGCCGTTGGCCAACGCCCCGGCCCAGACCGCCGCGAACGCCGACGCGGCCTGCGTCGGATCGCCGTTGATCGCGACCTTGCCCGCATACTCGGGCTTGGCCAGGTCTGCGAACGTGGTGGGGCACACCGGAACCAGGGTGGTGTTGCAGCCGATGGAGATGAAGCCGCCGTAGTCGTTGACCCAGGCCCCGCTCGGCTCCTTGTTGGCGGCGGGGATCTTGTCCCAGGTCTGCACCTGGTAGGGCGCGAACAACGCGACGTTGCCGTTGGCGAAGGACTGGCCGAGGTCGAGCACGTCCGGCGCCCGGTCCTGCGTGCCGAGCTGGCGCACCGCGTTGATCTCGTCCTGGCTGGAGCCCTCGGGGTTGGCGGAGTTGACCGTGATGGCGTACTTCTGCTCGAACGTGGAGATCATGGCCCCGTAGTTCGCCCAGTCCGGTGGCAGCGCGATGACGTTGAGCGTGCCCTCGGCCTGTGCCGCGCTGACGAGCGCGTCGAAGCCACCTCCGGCTTGGGCGGACGTGGCGGTGGCCCAGTCGGTGCCGCCGCCCGGCGGGCGGCCGTCGGGCCCGCCGGAGCTGACGCAACCGGCCGTGGCCAGGGCCAGCGCGGTCCCGATCGCGCCCGTCAGCACCCGTCGTCGTGAGGCGGTCATGTGCGTACTCCCTCGGCGGCGGTGCTCCGGCGCCGGCCGGCGGGCGAAGCGTGCAGGGTGGACGTTGCGGCTGAATGGCAGTCACCCGCACGGGGAATGTAGCGCCGGTGGACGCGGCAAGGCGAGCATCGATCCATATCGCCGCCGGGGGGACGTGGTGAGCCGGTTCAGGGTTGCCGGTAGATGCTGTGATCACCGATCCGGCGCCAGATGAGGATCGCTTCCCCGTCGTCGGACCGGTCGAGATGAAACGTTGCGCGTCCATCTGGTGAGGTGAAATTCCACGTGAGTGAGTAGATGGAGCTGTCGGTCAGGCGGTGGATACGGAGCCGGCGCGGCCAGTCCGGTGAGCCGCTCAACGCTCCTGCGGCGAGCGCTGGCAGGAAATGATCGTGCAACGCGGTGCTGAAGAGCTTTCGGTG
>JBOHEP010000381.1:0-22802 GCA_050701075.1 Pseudonocardia sp.
ACCCTCGGCTTCAAAGTCACCTTGGAGCCCGCCGCCTGACATCGGTCAGCCCGTCCCCGACTCGGCACCGACATGACGCCGAGCCGGTGGTCCCGTTCGCCCGTCCCCGGCTATTTTCGGATTAGGCATGTCTGCCCCCTTCCGTTGCCGTCTCCGAGTTGAGACTAGATATAACTTATCCCTAGTTAAGGCTCTTGTCGAGCTTCGCTAGAGATAAATTATCAGGCTGTCGGTGGGTCGCGCGGCCGTCGACGTGGGGCCGAACCGATGCGCCCTGCGGGGCTCGCCTTGCCGAGGTCCATCACGTGGGACGACGGCGACTTGGCTCAGCTCGCCTACTTGACACTTCGAGGGTAGCGACTACGCCGTTACGAGATGCGTATCGGCGGTCCCGAGCATCCATGACCTGGTTGATCGACCCGCGGTCCTTGCACGCACCGTTAACGACTCGTGGCACTCTGCCAACCAGTGCGCGCCAAGCTCGGGCCCGCTGTCCGCGCTGACCGGGAGGGGCTCGTGGACGCCGACCTCGTCGAGGCCGGCAGCGTAGGCCGTTTCTTGGACTACGGCGGCCCTTCACCGCTGCCTCGTCATCCGCCAAGTCACCCCGGACGTCGGCATCGCCGCCGGCCGCATCACCCGCCGCTGGTACCGCGCCAACGGCCTCACCAAGACCATCACCGTCCGGCGGGACAACTGGGCCACGGGGTGCGGGCGCCGTGGCGTTCCGTGATGACGTCGCGGGCGAGGTCGGCGAGGGTTTGTTGGGTGTGGCGGGGGAGGCCGAGCCGGTTCCAGTGGAAGATCACGTGGTGGGTGAGTACGGCTCGGAGTCCGCGGCTGAGTCGGCCGTGGCTGGCGAGGGCGGCTAGGCGGGTGCCGGTGTCGTCGAAGGCGGTGAGCCAGCTTGTCAGTGGGGTGAGCGGTCCGTGCTCGATCAGTGGGCTGTGGGGGCCGGTGTCGAGGGTCAGCAGGCGGTGCAGCGCCGCGGGGGCATCGGTTGTGGTCCGGTACGGCGGTGGATCGGGGGTTCCTCGGATGTCGGCGACTCGTGCCCAGACGTCGCCTTGCTCGAACCAGTCCTGCCCGGCGCCGCGCAGCATCCGGCTGATCGCGAGGATGCTCAGCTCGGTCCGGCCGGGTGACCCGGGCCCGGGCGCGGATGGCGCCTGGGGGTTGAGGAGGTCGAGCACGACGCGGCTGTCGTGGCAGAACAGGTCGTGCGCGATGTCGATCGCGGCGGGGCCGCCGAACGCGAGGGTCTCGGGCTCGTAGATGGTCGAGGCCCACCTGCGGAGGGTCGAGTCTCCGACGAGCGCGTCGAGGCCGGTGGCGAGGTGGTGGTGGGTGTCGTCGTCGATGCCGCGGTAGCGGATCCGCCAGCACGGGTGTTTGCGGATGAACCACCACCCGGCGCCGCGGCTGAGGTCGTCGAGTAGTGGTCGGAGCTGGTGAGTTGCGGTGGTGTATGCGGTGGGCCAGTCGGCGAATTCGACGTGCACCTGTGACCATGCCGGTTGTCCGGGATGGCTGGTCGCGGCGGTCGGTGTGGTTGTGATCAGCTGGTCAGCAGGCATGTGTCCCATCCCGGGCCTGCCGGGTGATCGGTGTCGAGGGCGAGCGCGATCCCCGGCGCGCCGTCGAGGAGGCCGAGGCTGGTGGCGCTGCGGGTGGCGGCATGGACGACGTGGTCGTCGGTGTCGATGGTCTCGCGCAGGGCGGTGAGGTGGCGGGCGAGCGTGGTGTCGCCGGAGTCGGCTGTGGCGCGGCGGGTGATGTGGAGGAGCCCGGTGAGGCCGTGGCACAGCGACGGGTCCCGGAGGTTGCGGCGAAGGTCGGCAGCGGTGATGATCTGGAGGAGCGCGGTCTCGGCGAGGCGCTGTCGGGTGCTGTCGTGCAAGGCGATCCCGGCGAGTTGTTGGGCGCGGGCGAGACCGCCGGTGCCGTAGCACCAGGACGGCCGTCCGGGCGTGCGGCGCGTGCTGCGGCTGCTGCGGAGTTCGGCGCGGGTGATCCAGTAGGGCCACCAGGTTCCGTGGGTGTCGGTGTGGCGCCAGCGGTCGAGCCAGGTGCAGATGCGGGTGATTGCGGTGTCGTCGTCGGGGACCCGGATGCTGGCGCGGGCGGTGAGGGCGAGCAGGGCGAGGGGGCCGCTGATGCCGTGGGCGACGCCGTTGTTGGCGTGCCCGCCGGGGAATGCGGCGGAGGGTCTCCCGGTGGGGGCGAGGTGGGTCCACTAGCCGGGCAGGGTCTCGTCGCGGTGGTGGCGGGGTTCGGTGAGGCGGACGAGGTAGCTCAGGATGTCGCGCAGCTGCTGGCTGTGCGGGTCACGCTGGAGCCAGAGGGCGCCGAGGCCGGTGAGGCCGCGGATGGCGTCGAACTCGGCCAGTGCGGGGTGTCGGCCGGTCGATGCGGCGGTGGGCCGCGTCGAGCCGGTGGCGGGTGGTGGCGGCGATGCGGGCGTCGAGGATGGTCAGGGCGCGGGTGTAGCGGCGGGGTCGGCCGGTGCTGGCGCGGTGGAGGACGAACCCGAGTGCGGGCGCGCCGTGGTGCAGGTGGCTGCCGGGTCCGTCGTCGACCGGGCCAGCGGTGGCAAGGCGGACCCAGGCGTGGGCGCGGTCCCAGGACGAGCGCTCGGTGCGGGCACGTTCGATGTGCAGCAGCGCAACGGACAGCGCCCCGGCGGCGAGGGACTGGCGCCACCATCCGGGCGGCCGGTACCGGCGCACGATGTCCTCGGGTGCGGCGAGCTGGTCGGCGATCCGCGCGGTGAGGGGATGCTCGGTCATGCGGCGCGTCCGGTCCGGGTCGTGCGGCTGAGCGCGGCAGCTCGGGCGAGGTGCAGGCAGGTCCGTTCGGCGTCGAGGGATGGGCCGGCGACGCGGGCGTGGTGCAGGTGCAGCAGGTCGGGCAGTACGAGGTCCGGGTCCGCGGCGCCTGTCTCGAGCAGGGCGGCGCGGTAGGTGCCCAGCGCGTCGGTGCGCCGGGTCCACGCGTCGATCACGTGGTTGCCGCCGGGCAGCGACCGCAGCGCCCCGGTGGTGTCCTGGCGGGTGAGTTCGACCGTCCGGGCGCGGACGTCACGTGGCGACCCGCCGTCGATGGAGCGGGGTGCGTGCCGGAGAAGCCAGCGCATGCCCTGTTCCTGGGTCGGGCTGAAGGAGGTCACCAGATCGAGCAAGCTTGTGGCGGTGACCGCGTCGGGGACGTCGACGAGGGCGAGCTGGGCGAGGGCGGCGGCGGAGTCGGCGGCGAAGACCGCTTCGGCGGCGCGCATCGCGGCGCCGTAGCCGAAGCGTCCGGTCTCGGGGACGTAGGTGGCGAGCTGCATGGAGGGTAGGAGACCGGCTGCGCGGAGTTCGTCGGCCCAGGCGCCGACCCGGCAGGCGGCGGCGCCGAACGCCTGCGGTGTGGGGAGGTGGATGCGCAGCCTGATGTGGTGGGTGGGGTCGGTGTGGCGGACGAACCACCACGACGGGTCGCTGCCGATGTCGCCGCGCAGGTCGTGGAGCAGCCTTGGCAGGTGGGCCGTCAGGATCGCGGCGGGCCGGGCGGGGTGGCAGTACAGCCGGGCGTACAGCCACCGGCTGGCGCCCGGTAGGTGGTCCGGTTCCGGGATGCGGTTCCCGATCCTGCGGGGTCGGGGCGGATGTGTCGTGGGTGTGGTGGAAGCCATGGGCAGGACGAGTTCGTGGGCTCGGCCGTCTATCCAGCCGAACGCGTCGGCCGGGGGTGCTTCCAGGAGGGTGACGCGGCCGCGTCGGGTCGTGGTGTCGCGCAGGATGTGTCGGTGTGCGGGTTCGTCGAGGTCGAGGTGGAGCCGGCGGTCGTGTTCGCCGAGCAGGACGCTGCGCGGAATGTTCCAGTGTCGCTGCCAGGCGCGCATCCGGTCGTTCCAGCTCCGGGTCGAGGCGGTCCGGTTGGGGAGGTCGTCGGCGTGCAACGTCCACCGTGCCGGGGACAGGTGGGTTCGGCCGTGGCGGATTCGCGGCAGGTACGGCAACTCTCGGGCCGCGCCCCAGGTGAACGGTGTGCAGGAGGCGGATCGGGCGGTGGACATCTCGCTGAGCAACCGCAGTGTCGGGTGCGCGGAGCGGACCAGCTCGATCGCGGTGAACGTGGTTGCGTCGATCGGCTGCTCCCGCGAGATCGACAACAGGTAGAGCCCGGTGGTGTCGGCGCTGACGCCGATATCGCTCAGGGGTATCCGGTTCGAGCCGGCGCCGGGGTGCTCGGCGACGGTCAGCTGGTGGGGCAGGACCTGGGGGCTGCGGGCGATGTTGCCGGCACGCGGGTTCACCGGTGGTCCGGACACCTGGGCGCGCAGGGCGCCGGCGGTGGTGGTGGGCAGTGCCGCGTAGGTGTCGAACATCCGCGCCTGCTCGTGGGGGTCGAGCAGGTCGAGGAACCGTCCGGTGATCGTGCCGGCCGCGCGGGACATGCCCACGACCGACAGGCGGAACTCGCCACGGTCGAGCGCGTCGCGGGTCGCGGCGTGCACCTCGACGCGCAGCTCGGTGTGCGGCTGCGGCGACGACGGCACGCCCGCGCACAGCTCGGCGAGGTCCGGCTCGGTGAGGACGACCTCGCGGCACCGGTCCCACGCCGCGGCGTGCGCGATGGCCATCAGGCCCTCGCCGCGTCGGTCGCGGCCACGTGACGGTGGTGTGGGCAGGGTCGAGCCCCGGTAGCCGGCCGGGTAGCCCAGCCCGGTGTCGGCGTGGAGCAGGTCGCGCAGGCCGACGACCGCGCCGATGCCGTAGCGGTCGAGGAACCGCCGGTGATAGTCGCTCCACTGGGCCGATCCCGATGGTGTGGGTGACAGGCGGGCCAGCGCGGTGGTCGCCGCCTCCGCCTCCCGCACCACCTGCTTCGGCAGCTCGACCTGCGCGTCGACACGGAGATCGACGGTGAGGGGTCGTTGCGTGGCGTGGATGGTGTGCATCCGGGTCGTCGCCGCCACCCGCAGCGCGCGCTGAGCCACCCGCAGCGCGCGCTGCGCCGCCGGGGTTGCGGTGTTGTCGTGCCGTTGCAGAGTCGTGCGCACTTCGCGCAGCTCGCTGAGCAGGGTCGAGATGTCGGGGATCGAGTCCGCCCCGGCGCAGATGGCCGTCTCGATCAGATGTGTGAGGGGGCCGGTCGTGGTCATCGGTGGCTGGAGCTCGGTGAGGAGGAACCGTTCGGTGACGAGCCCAATGAGGAGGGTGTCGATGATGGGCGTCGGCGTCGTCGGGAACGACGCCGCCAGAACGGCGGCGAGATCGTTCATGGTGATCGGTTTCTCGGCGCGCCGCAACACGGTCTCGACGGGTCCTCCGAGACGGACCGAGACCTCGGTCGTCGACACCGCTGCCCCGACCGAGGCGACGGGGCGGCTTGCGATGACGAGCCGACCGTCGCGGACGAACGCCAGGTCGTTGACCACGACCGACAGCCGACCCAGCAGCCGGGGGCAGCGGTGCAGGCGATCGACGACGGCGGCCAGCCAGTCGGCATCGACCCGGGCGGTGGCCCGGTGGGCGCGCCCGAGCTGGACGTCGGTCTTGCTCCCGATGTGCAGCGGTGCCACGCCGGCGAACAGGCCGAACGGTGTCGCCCTGCTGGTGGCCCGCTGCAGGTACTTCACCGTGGACACCACGACCCGCCGAAGTGCTCGCGGCGGCGGGGTCGGCTGCGCGCGCAGCTTCTCGATCCGGTCGGCCAGCACCGGGCTGGACAGCTCGACGGCCGCGGCGAAGGTCTCATTCTCCCAGACCTGTCGCAACCAGTGCTGCTGATCGAGCACGGCGGCCGGGGTGTCCGTGGTCAGGTCGGGCCAACCGATCCGCTGCTCGTCGACCAGGTGGGTGCTGAGGCGGAGCAGCGCCGCGTCCAGGTACTCGTACATCGCGCCTCCTACCAGGTCGGGACGATGGTCGGTGTCCCGGCGGCGGAGGGGCGCACGCCGCCGGGACACACGTCAAAGGAGTGGCCGGACGCGGCGGCCGGGCGCTTACTCGTCGCAGCTGGTGCAGGCGCTCTCGCAGGTGGCCCCACATCCGTCGTCGGTCATGCGGATGACCTCGTCGAGCCCGATCCCGGACTCGAAGATCCTGATGTCGAGGTCGAAATCCGCGTCCGGGTCGACGTTCGTGGCCGGGTCTGGCGCGACGTCCGGTCGGGTGTCCGTGGTCGTGCTCAAGGATTCCTCCATCGTGTCGATCACCCGGGAGGGGTGGTCCCGGGAGCAAGGGACGCCGCGCTTCCCTGGGGTCGGGGCCAGGACAGGACGATCCGGGTGTGACGCTTGTCGATGACCCGCCCGCCCCCGATGCTGCCGATGTCCTCCCCTGCGGGTCGGACGTCGACGCGTGGGCCAGCGCCGCCGTCGCGGCGGTAGCGGTCCCACCGGCGGACGATGTCGAGGTACTGCTCGCCCAGCCGGTCGGCGTCGGGACCCCAGGCGAGGACCCCGGTCTCGAACCCGCCGCTGCCCGCGACCGGGCGCTTGGTCCGGTACGCGAAACCGCTCCGCGACACCGCGGCAGGGACACCGCGGCGGGTGGCTGCGGTGAGCAGGCCCTCGTCCACGACGGCCTGGTCGGCGGTGAGGATCCCGAACTCGGGCAGCCACGTGCCGAGCCACAGGTCCAGCTCGTCGACGTGATCGAACTCCACGCCCGACCACAGCTGGATCCGGGGCCGGCGCACCGCGTCGGCCAGCGCGGCGACGTCGATGTCGTCGCCCGAGTCGGTCCGCAGCCGGATACGCCCGCCGTCGATCGCGAGCAGCCGCTCGTCGTGGGCGCCCGCGCCCTGCATCGGGACGAAGCTGCACAACCGCACGTCGTCACCGCTGAGCCGAACCCCCGGACCAGGGACCCGGTCCAGCGCGATCGACCGGGTGAGGCAACGCATCCGCAACGGCACCACGATGCGGCCGTCGGGGGTGAGCTGCTCGGTCCAAGCCGGCGGGATGTCCCACGCCCGGACCGTGACGATGATCCGGTCGTAGGGGGCATGCTCACCGACACTCTGGTCGGCGTCGGCGAGGACGGTGCGGACCTGGTCGTAGCCGGCGGCGTCCAGGCACGCGCGGGCCCGGTCGAGGATCTCGGCGTCGATGTCGACGGAGGTGACCTCGCCGTTGGAACCGACCAGCTCGGCGATCAAGGCCGCGTTGTAGCCGCCGGACCCGATCTCGAGTACCCGCATCCCCGGGCGCAGACCGGCCTGTTCGAGCATGACGGCCTGGATGTGCGCCGCGGAGACCGTGCTGGTCACGACGCCGTGCCGGTCGCGCTTCGCCCACACCGACGTGTTGGGCGCGTAGACGGTCTCCAAGGTTTCGTCGGGCGCGAACACGTGCCGCGGCACGGTTCGGAACGCCGCCGCGACCTCGTCGGACCGGATTCCGTCCAGCGCGCGGAGCTCGTCGATCATCGCCTCGCGCAACGCGGCGGTCTCGTCGTGCAGTGTGTTCACGAAGGCACTCGTCCAGCCTGCTGTCCGGATTCCTGAGCGGTCGATCACCAGTACGGCACACCGCCCGGATGCCGACAACCAACGGCATTCGGACATGTGCGCTGTCCGAATGCGCCGGGCCGATGCGGGTTCGGGCGCCCCAGCTCGACGGGCGCGATGTTTGCTGTCGGCTACGGACATGGAACTCCCGGTGATCATCCGTACGCTGGTCGTGACATGCGGGGAAGGTACGGAGGGATCGGGTGGATGGGGCGACGGCTCAAGGAGTTGATGCCCGATCAGTCGCAGGCTCATCGGCTGGGGGCGGAGCTGCGCAGGTGGCCGTCTACCGGGGTACCGCGTTCGGTCCGGCGTCGTTGCGGATCCACGAACTAGCCGTCGCCGCCGAGCTGCACGACCCGGCGGGTGTGGAACGCGCCGCCCAGTGGTACCCGCCGGAGCGGCTGCCCGCTGAGCGACGGTCGCACTACTACATCGAGCTCGGCCGCGCGCAGTTCGACCTCGGCCACCACGGCGACGCCTACGCCTGTCTGCGGGCCGCTCGCCGGATCGCTCCGCAGCACACCTGTGAGCACCCCAGGTCCGTCGGACGGTGTCGGCTCTGCTCCGGACCGGGTTGACGCCCCCCGGGTCTTGCGGACCTGGGCGTCGTGGCTGCGCGCCCATCAGCCGGGCGGCTCCGTCAGGCGCGGGTGAGCACGTCCGGTAGCTCGTTCAAGGAGTCGATGACGGCCATGGCGTGTCTGCCGACCAGGGGATCGCCGGCCCCACAGGTGTCCCCACGGCCCGCGCCTGACCAGGACCGTTCGTAGCCCGGCGGCTGCGCCGGCGACGATGTCGTTGTCGCGGTGGTCGCCGACGTAGACGATCTCCGCGGGATCGTGGCCGGTCATGGCGACGACCCGGTCGAAGAAGCCGCCCGAGGGCTTGGCCACTCCCCATTCGCCGGAGGTGGCGACGGCGTCGACCGGGAGGTTCAGCGCGCGCAGCAGCTGCGCGGCCCGCGCGGTCTGGTTGCCCGTCACCCCAACCCACAGCCCCCGGTCGCGCAACCGGGTCAGAGCCGGCCGCACGTCGGGGTAGAGGTCCTGCTCGCCGATGCGCTCGCCGCCGCCGGACTCCTCCCGGCCGCGGCGTTGCCCGACCAGGTCGAAGCCGGGACGGAAGTACTCGAAGACCTCCGCATTGTCGCGCCCGGCGGCGGTCACCGCGCCCAGGACGGCGGAGAACGTATGCCTCGACACGCCGATCCAGTCCGCCCAGGCCCACCACTCCGCCGTGTCGTCCAGCAGTGTCTCGCCGACGTCGAACACCACGGCCGCAACCATGTCATCAGACTGCACGACCCGCGAGCCGGCTGAGCCACAAGATGATCCGCGGCGCGTGGAATGTGGACGGGTGCGGCCTACTGTGCGAACCAGGGTGTTCACCGGCTGCGCGGTGCCGACGACTGTCCCGGGTGCGGCAGATGGATCTCACCGTGATCGCCCGATCCTGCGGTGACAGCGACCGAGACCAGCCAGGCTGTTCCAGCCGGCCCGGCTGAGCGGGCGAACCAGTTCGCGAGGTGCTCCGCGATGGCCTCGCAGGTCGCGGGCCGGTCGAAGAGCTGATCGAGGTCGCGGTAGGCCAGGTGCGTGTCGACGTGCTCGGTGATCTCCGCGCGGACGCGGTCGTCGATGACGACGCCGGGATAGACGAGGGTGGTGGTCTCGAACACGAACGTGGCCCGGTAGTCGTGACCGTGTGATCGCGCCACCTCGGAGTCGCCAGGCAAGCCGTGCAGCGAATGCGCCGCTGGGAACGTGGTGATGACGGCGCTGCGGAACCGGCGTGTGGTGTCGTTCGGCGCTGGCTCGGTCACAAGCTTTGCCCGACCGAGCCGTCGATCCCCTGACGGGCGCCCGGGCCGCCCGAGCGTCCCCGGCCGGGGGAGGCCGGGTCGGGGCCGTCGACCCTGCGGTAGCGGGGTGTGGTTCCCGAGCCTGGCTCCACCGCGTAGATCCAGACGGCGAAGCCTTCGGCCGCGATCTCACGTGCGATGCGGTGGGCCTCGTCGAGATCGGTGGTCTGGGCGTGCCGGACGTCGTCGCGCACGATCTTGCCGTTCCGGTGCACGACAAGCCGGCCTTGGATCTCCAGACGTGTATTCATGACGCTATTTACTGGTAACTCCCGCAGGGAGTCCAGGATTCTCATTCGGACAATCGGACGGTCCGATTTGGGTAGCTGTTCAGCACCCCCAATTGAGGGTGTCCGCCCCGTCCTCGCAGGTCAGCACGCTGGGTGCACCAGCAGATCTGGCCGACTCGTGGTGATCACGGGTACAAGGCCGAATGTTGATCTTCATCGGCGGCCAGCTGCCCGCGATCGACGGCGCGGGCAGACCGGAAGCGGCAGGTCAGCGCCGACCGCACGTCCGGGTTACCCCAAGCTGGGGGTGCTGAACAGCTACCGATTTGGCGATGGAGATCGCGGCGGTAGGCGCAAATTCTCAGCTGGACTCGATCGGTCGAAATATCTGAAGGTTGACCGTCTGGGCTTGTCAAGCTCGGGAAACGGACAAGTCGATCGTCTGAAACGGCTGCGCTCCTGTCCAGCACGCCCTGGCCGTCTGGGCACGTCCGCGCTGCTTGAACCTCTCGGTTGGTCGGGTACGGTTGATATCGGGGCCGAGTGCCACAATCGGGAGGCGGCCACGAGATGACGTATGACCGTATGACGACTCGTGAGGACGGCAATGCCACGACCACCGCGTGAACTGCGTCCCCACGAATCGGTGCGTGCGTTCTTCGGGGCGGAGCTGCGGCACTGGCGGGTCGCCCGAGGACACTCCCAGGACGACCTGGGCCAACTCACCCTGGCCAGCAAGGACACCATCGGCAAGGTGGAGAAGGCCATCCGGTGGCCGACCGAGCAGCTGGCCCAGCGCTGCGACATGGTTCTCGATACCGGTGGGTCGTTGATCCGGCTGTTGCCGTTGGTCCTGGCGGAGCGTCGTACTGCCGCCCTGGACGACCCCCGAGCGGCGGCGACCTTGCGCCGCAAGCATCTCCCGCCGCCGATGTCCGGCGCGGTCGGACGACCGGATGCGCAGCGTTTCGTCGTGGACACGCTCCTGGCCGCCGCCGACTCGCCTGCGTCGGCGCCCGTCGTGGTTGGTGGACCCGGCGGTTTCGGGAAGTCCACCCTGGCGAAGCAGGTTTGTCGTGACGCACGGCTCGATGATGCCTTCGAGGTGGTGCTATGGGCCGAGACCGGGCCGGACTGCACGGTGGGCCGGATCGCGGCGGTCGTGGCCGACCTGTGCGACCACCTGACGGGCGAGCGTCCGGTGATCCCTACGGGGGAGCAGGCGGGTTTGCGTCTGGCGGAGGCGTTGGGTGAGCGCCGGGTCCTGCTCGTCGTGGACAACGTCTGGTCGGCGGCTGACCTCGCGCCGTTCCTGTTGGGTGGTCCGCACTGCGTCCGCCTGATCACGACGCGCAACCTCGGGGTGTGCCGGTCGCGGTCGAAGGTGTTCTCGCTCCCACCGATGTCGGAGGGCCAGATCACCGAGGTGATCGCCGGCGCCGGATCGCTCTCCGAGCCCGGAGCGCGCCGGCTGGCTGAGCTGTGCGGAGGGTGGCCGTTGCTGGCCTCGGTGGTCGGTGCCGGTGTCGGGCACGACGTCGCTGCCGGTGCGCCCGAGCCCGTCGCCGTCGACCGGGCCGCCACGTCGATCCGTGAGGACGGGCCGCAGGCGCTCGACGTGTGGGACGCCGACCAACGCGAGGGCACGATCGGGCGGGCGGTCGCGACGAGCATCGCGGGCCTCGACACCAGTGCGGGCGTATCCGGCGGAGCCCCGCTCGGCGACTGCTACCTGGACCTGACGATCTTCCCGCCGGTGGTGCCCATCCCGTTGACAGTGCTCGCGATCTGGTGGCAACGCGCGCACGGCTGGACGCTGTCGGGCGTGCGGCAGTTCGCCCGGTTGCTGGCCGAACGTTCGCTGCTGGGCTCCTACCTCGCCGACCAGGACGCGATCGTGCTGCACGACGTGTTTCGCACCTGCCTGCTGCACCGCGCGACGCGCCCTGCCCGCGAGAGACACGCCGAGTTCGTCGACGCCGTGCGGCGGGCGTCCCCAGGCGGATGGTCCGAGCTTCCCCTCGACCAGCCCTACCTGTGGCGTCACCTGACCTATCACCTCGACCAGGCGGGCTGCGCCGATGAGGTGATCGAGGTTCTCGCCGACTCCGAGTTCGTGGTGACGAAGCTGACCCGGTTCGGACCCGAGGCGATGATCGAGGACCTGGCCTCGCTCGAGTCCGCGTCGTCGCGGGTCAGCTCGTCCGCGGGCGAGAGCGTCGCGCGAAGCCTGCTCGGCGCCACCTATCTCGCGGCCGGCACCGACCGCGTCGACGATATCCGCGCCACTCTGCATGCTGGGCTCGCATGGGCGGGAGAGCTGGACTCGGCGGCGGCGCAGCGGCTGCGTGGCTCGGCCGGGTCCATGTTCGGGGTGCGGTGGGTCGTACCGGACGAGGCAGACGGTGACGGTCACACCGGCGCGGTCACCTGCGTCGCAGCCGTCGACGAGCTCGTTGTCTCGGGGGGTGAGGACGCCACGGTTCGGGTCTGGGTCCGCAGCTCCCGACGTCTACGCAAGGTCCTGCGCGGACACCATGGCTGGGTCTATGCGGTCGCCGTCTCACCGTCGGCCGTTCTCGCGTCCGGTGGTGACGACGGGACCATCCGGCTGTGGAACCCGACCTCGGGTGAGCTGATCGGAGTCCTGCCCGGGCACGAGAAGCGGATACGGGCCTTGACGTTCGCCGCCTCCGGGAAGTACCTGGTCTCGGCCGGGGAGGACGGTCGTGTCGCGGTGTGGTCGATCGACCCGTCTGTGCACGTGCGTGACATGGCCACCGATGGCCGTCCGATGTGGTCGGTCGCCATCGGCGACCGTGATCGTGTGATCGCCACCGGCGGCGAGGACGACACGATCCGGCTCTACGACGCCGACAACGGGCGGCTGCTGGCCGAGCAGACCGGCCACCGGGACTGGGTGCGTACTCTCGCCTTTGCGGCCGATTCGCTGCTGCTCGCCTCCGGTTCGGGTGATGGCAGCGTCGGGCTGTGGAACGTCGCCGGTGGCCAGCTCGCCATGCTGCGCTCGACGCCCGTCGGTCCGCGCATCCGAGCGGTGACGATCACCTCGGACGCTAGCCTCATCGAGGCTGCGGACGAGGACGCGGTCGTCAGCACGATCACCTCGGCCGGTGTCGCCGAGTCCGTACCGATGCCCGCGGGTGTGGACTGGGTACGCGCTCTTGCCGCCACCGGCGACGCGGCGACGGTGGTCGGCTGCGAGGACGGCGCCGTGCGGCTCCTGCGGGGCGGGGAGCTCTCCGACCTCTGCGCAGGTCGCGACACCGTGTGGTCAACGGCCTTCGCCGCCGACCACGGCATCGTGATTCTCGGACGCAGCGACGGAACGATCGAGGTCGCCGCCTCGGACACAGGTGCCGTGGCGCGGCGCTACGTTGCCGGTGAGGGCAGGGTGTGGGACCTCGACTCGGTGGGGGCGTATGTCGTCGCGTCATGCGGCGACGGCCTGGTGCGGGCCTCGAGGCTCGACGACGAGGGATGGTCGGTGACGCTCAACCAGGACGGCCCCCGGTCGTGGGCGGTGGCCCTGGACCCGGCCGGTCGAGCGGTCGTGTCCAGCTCCGGTGCGGGGATGCTGCGACTGTGGGAGCTGCCGTCGGGTCGGGTTCGCTGGCAGCGCGAAGCCCATGCCGGCAGGGTCCGCAGCGTGGCGTTCGATCCCTCCGGCGCCATCGTTGTCACCGGGGGCGGTGACGGTTTCGTCCATACCTGGGACACCCGAACCGGCAACCTCGTCGCCGAGATCCGGATGCCGGCCGGATGGGTCCGTACCGTCGCGGTCGACGACGACGGAAAGCGTGTGCTCGTGGGACTCGGTTCCGGAGACGTCAGCGTGCACGACGTGACCGGGGCGTCCCCGCCGCTGCACTTGTTCGGCCACGGCGGCCGTGTCCTGGCCGGGTCATTCGTAGGCGCCGACGACGTCGTGACCGCCGCGGCCGATGGCACGATCCGCCGATGGTCGATCGCGCAGCGGCGCCAGCTCGGGCTGGTCCGCGTCGCCGCGTCGTTGCAGTGCGCCGCCGTCGACCGCGGCACCGGTAGCGTCCTGGCCAGCAGCTCCGCCGGCGTGATCGCGCTGGACCTGCCGCGTGCCACCAAGGAGACGTAGCAGGTGAGGCACCTGATCCCCGATCTTGCCCCTCTCACAGCCGGGTGTGCGGACTCGGGGTTCGACGGGCTCCCGGCCGTGCTCGATAGTGCGGACCCCGCATCGTTCGCGTGGGAGGTCATCCATCGTCGCCATCCGGCGCTGGTGGAGCAGGTTCTCGCCGCGCATCCCTACGGACCGCGCCAGGTCGGTGCGCTGCGGCGGCTGGCTGAGGAGGCGCCCGGCGGTGTCGTCGGTCCGCTCGGCGACACGTTCGACGTTGCAGCGTGGCGGGTGTGGGGCGCCGGTCGGTTCGGGCAAACGTGGGACGAGGTCCCGTATCTGTGGGCGGAGAGCTACTTCTACCGGCGGCTGCTCGACGCGGTCGGGTTCTTCGACCCGGGTCCGTGGTTCTGGCTGGATCCGTTCGCGGACCGGAAGGCGGCGGAGCTGGCCGATCCGGGGCTGGTGGCGGTGTTGGCGGCGTTGGACGAGCTGCCCGACCTCACCCCCGCCGCGCGGGCCGACGCGGTCCTGGCCGCGTCGCTGTGGGGCAACCGCGCCGATCTCGGCTTCGCCCTGCACGCCGGTGCGGCGACCGCGGAACGCGCCGCGGACCTGGTGGTGGACGACTCGGGTGCGTTCTGGGCGCGGCTTGGCGGCGACGTGCAGGTGGCTGTGGTCGCCGACAACGCCGGTCGGGAGCTGCTGGCCGACCTGGTCCTCACCGACGAGCTGCTCGCGTCCGGACGCGCCAGCGAGGTCACGATTCACGTCAAGCCGACGCCGTACTACGTCTCCGACGCCACGACAGCCGATGTGTCGGACTGCCTGCGCAGACTGGGCACGGCCGGTGGCTACGCCGCGCGGGTGGCGAAACGGCTGGCGGCGGCGTTCCGGAGCGGACGGATCGGGCTGAGGACCCACTGGTTCTGGGTCGCGCCGCTGGAGCTGTCGCAGATGCCGGCCGATCTGGTCGCACAGTTCGAGGCGTCGACGGTGACGATCCTGAAGGGGGACCTGAACTATCGCCGGCTCGTCGGGGACCGGCACTGGTCGCCGACGACCGACCCCGCGGTCGCCGCGAAGCGGTTCCCGGCGCCGTGGGTCGCGCTGCGCACCCTCAAGTCCGAGGTGGTGGTCGGGGTCGACCCGGACCGCCTTCGCCGGCTCGACGAGCGCCCGGGGTGGCGGGTGTCGGGATCACACGCGATGATCCAGAGCGGCTCAGGACAAGGCGGGGCGGAGCCACCACGCGGCGCGCCGGATCGGTGTGCCGACGGCGACCGACCCGTTACACCAGCAACGCCAAGACGGCGCCGCTGAGCAGCCCCGGTCCGAACGGGATCCGCCGATCTTGGCGGATGTTGCCGGCCGCGGTAAGCCCGATGGCGATAACGGCGCCGCGCGCGAACGCGGCAGCTGTCCCGATCGCGACCGTGGTGAGTCCGGCGTGGCCGAGGTGCGCGCCGAGGACGGGCGCCAGCCGCACGTCTCCGGCGCCCATCTCGCCGAGGCAGGCCAGCGCAAGGAACAACGCCCACAGGCGTCCCCACCGTCCACTCCGGGCCAAGGACATCCCGGCGTAGCGGTTGGTGCCGTTGCTGCGCGACGCGGTCGTGGAATCGCCGGCCGGGTCGGAGCCGGTCGTGGCTGGCCCTGCGGGCCACACGGGGGCTGTGGGTCGAACGACAACAAATCCGCGACTGGGCCGGCGGCGGTTGCCGACCGGGAGGGACTGGGGGCGTTCTCGGGGCGGATTGAGCACCAAGATTCACCTACTGGCCGACCTGCGGTGCAGGCCGTTGGCCCGGGGGTCAGCGCCGGGCAGCGCCACGACTCGGTGGCGTTCGAGCCCGGCCAGCGATCACAGCGGCCCCGGCCCAGTGGTTCGCTCATGCACTCGAAGAACCCGCCGATGATCAGTACTCAGTGGAGGCCACGCCACGGTCCGGGGACAGGGCGTCGAGGTTCGACGGCAAGGAGACCACCGGTGACGCCCGTGGACTTCGGGCCGTATCGACTTGAAGCGCTGCTCGGCCGCGGCGGCATGGGCGAGGTGTACCGCGCCTACGACACCAGCCAGAAACGCACGGTGGTGCTCAAGCTGCTGCCGGAGTCACTGTCGGCCGACGAGGAGTTCCGCGCGCGGTTCCGGCGGGAGGCCGAGATCGCCGCGACGTTGCACGAACCGCATGTCATCCCGATCCACCGCTACGGTGAGATCGACGGCTGGCTCTACCTGGACATGCGGCTGGTCGTCGGGAAGGACCTGTGGGCCGTGCTCGACCACGGCCCACAGCCGCCCGAGCAGGCCGTGGCGGTGGTCGAGCAGGTCGCTGCGGCGCTGGACGCCGCGCACCGCGAGGGGCCTGCTGCACCGCGACGTGAAACCGTCGAACATCTTGCTCAGCGACGGGCAGCCACCCTTCTGCGACCTGGCCGACTTCGGCATCGCCCGGTCCGCGGCAGCGTCCACGCGCTCCCGGCTGACCGGCACCGGGGCCGCGGTCGGCACTCTCGACTACATGGCGCCCGAGCGCTTCCTCGGGACGGCGGTGGACCATCGGATCGACGTGTACTCGCTGGCGTGCCTGCTGCATGAGTGCCTCACCGGGTCGCGGCCCTTCCCGGGCGACGAGCTTGCGATCCTGCTCCACGCCACCTCAACCTTCCGCCGCCGTGCCCGTCGGAGAACGATCCGTCGCTGCCCGCGGCGTTCGACGAGGTCGTCGCCTGCGGCATGGCCAAGGCGCCCGCCGACCGCTACCCGAGCGCGGGCGCACTCGGCGCGGCCGCCCGAGCCGCGCTGTCCGGAGCGGTGCCTCGCGTCACACCGCTGTACGCGGCACCACCGACCGTGTTGACCGATCGCGATCCGGACTCGGGTAGCTCTGGAACCGCAAAGGTGCCGACCGTCGGATGCCGGAGCTGGCTGGTGGCGCTCATCGGCACGCTCGCGCTGCTCCTCGTTGCGTCGATCTCCTGGAGCGTCCTGCGATCGCCCACTCCCGTCGCGAGCGCCCCGCCTCCAGCGCCGAAGACGAGCCCGCCATCGCAGCCGCCGCCACGGACGATCCAGGTCGACGTCAGCGCCTCACAGGGCTGGACGGACAGCCTTGCCGACCTGCAGGTCGGCAGCTCAGTGTCGATCACAGCGAACGGTGTCGTGAAGATCGCCACGCGAGATCCGGGCAAGACGCCGGCCGGTGACCCGAACTGCATCCTGACCGGCGTCGACTATACCGGTCAGAACTTCGTCGCCGACTACCTGCCGTGCTGGTCCTTGATCGGCCGAATCGGCGACGGACCTGCGTTCGCGGTCGGATCCTCAACCTCTTTCGTGCCGACCGAATCAGGACGCCTGTACCTGGGAGTCAGTAGCTGTGAATAAGCCTCCCGGTTTCGTACCTGTTCACCTTTGACGCGTCGGCAGCAGGGCAGGTCGACTCGTTGGTGAAGCGGGTCTTAGAGAGCGAACCCGACCTCACGCGCTACTACGTGACGTTGCCGATCGACCTGCCCGCCGGCGACACCAAGACCCGGTCTTCGGCGCAGACTCGCTGGGACGAGAAGGTCGTCGGGTGGAGAGCGCTCGCCGCGCAGCGGGGGATGACGGTCGAGTTCGTCCTGCTGGGCGCGCATGAGCTGGTCTCGGCGCTGACGTTGCCGGCGAACGAGGGTCGCGCGCGGTACTGGTTCGGAGCCGACGTCCTCACCGACCAGTGGCGGCGTCGCCGCCTGGAGGAGGCCGTCACCAAGGCCGGACGCCGGTACACGCCCGATGTCCACGTCGAGGTTCACACCGTGCAGGCACTGCACGCCGTCGGCCGGTCGGCCCCCCACGTCGATCGCTGGTGCGTCGCGCTCGCCGCGCTCCGGGAGGCGCGCCGGTGGGGCTGGCGATCACCGCGCGACCAGGCGGTCTTCGAGTCCGCGTTGGCACGGTGCGGCGAGGCACTGACCGCGGCCGACGCCTCGCTGGCAACCATGATCGCGGCCTTGGGGTCGAGTGACGATCTCCCTGCGTTGGACCAGGATCTGTCCGAGGCCCTCGCGTCGGTCGCGGAGGTCGAGGACCTCCTTCGCCAGTACTGTCTGACCGAGGGCCGGTACCACGTCGACGACGCCGCCACACTGTCCGCGCGAGAGCTCGCCGACAACCCCCAGACGCGTGCCGCGGGCACGAAACGCCTGGTGATCACTGGTCGTGCGGGAACGGGTCAAGACCCACCTGTTCTGCGACGTCGCGTGGCGACGACTCGACGAAGGCCGGTCGATCCTGCTGCTGCTCGGACAGGATTTCGACACGCGGAACCTGCTCTCGCAGTTCGCCGAGATCACACAGCTCGACGGCCCGGCCGAGGCCGCGATCGCCTGCTTCGCACCCGCGGCGGAGGCATCCGGGCACCTCGGGCTGATGATGATCGATGCGCTCAACGAGAGCGACCGGCCCGAACGCTGGCGCGACGATCTCCGAGCACTGCTGGCCGTTGTGAACCGCTACGAAAACATCGCGGTGGCGGTGTCGTACCGAGTTCGTCGACGCCGTCCTGGGCGAGGAGGAGCGACCGACGGTCGAGCACCCGGGGCTCGCGGAGGCGACGGACCGGGCGATCAGCCGGTACGCCGAGGAGTACGGACTCGAGCCGCCGTCCTTTCCTGTCCTGGGTCCTGAGCTCAGCAACCCGCTGTTCCTCAAGTTGACCTGCGAGGCTCTCAGCATCTTGGGGGCGGCCCGGTTCCCGTTCGGGTCGGCAGGCGTCACGACGGTCTGCGAGGCGTTCCTCGAAGCGGTCAATCGCCGCCTCTCCGCCCCGTCCCGCTGCGACTACGACCCGGCGTCCGACCCCGTCGCGGTAGTCGTGCGCGACCTCGCATCGCTCGGCGGGGGCCCGTACGACCGCGCCGACGTGCGATGACTGACCGAGTCGATCGCGCTCGGTGGACAGGGGTGGTCCCGGTCGCTGCTGCGCGGGTTGATCGCCGAGGGTGTTCTCATCGAGGTGGGACGGGACCGGGTTGCGTTCGGCTACCAGCGCTTGGGGGACCTCGTTCGCGCCACCCGCCTGGCCGAGACCGGACTCGACGCGGTGCGGACCTGGTTCGATGACCTCGGTGACCGCTGCTGGTCGGAGCGCGGGCTGCTCGGTGCGCTCGCCGTCGCCGTGCCCGAGCAGCACGGCACGGAGTTCTTCGAGCTGGTTGCGGACGTCGACGGCAGGGTCCCCCGCGACGTCGTCGACGCGTTCCTGGAGAGCCTGCTCCTGCGCGGCGCAGGGAGCGTCACTCCGCGGGCAGTCGCAGCGGTGGAGAATCTCCTCGACGGCCGTGAGAGCCCGGACGGCCAGTGGGAGATCTGGGACCGACTGCTGCGGGTCGCCTGTATCCCGGGCCATCCGCTCAACGCCGAGTGGCTGCACGATCATCTGGAAGCCCTGGACCTGTCCGAACGCGACGCGACGTGGTCCCAGTACCTGGTCGCATCCCTCGACGACGACCAGGAGTCCCCGCTGCGGCGCCTGGTCGACTGGGCCTGGCCCGCTGACCTTGACCGCGGGCAACCACTCACCGATGACGTGGCGGAGTTGGCCACCACCTGCCTCGGCTGGCTCCTGACCACGACCGACCGGAGGGTCCGGGACCGCGCCACGAAGACCCTCACCGGCGTCGCCGAACGCGCGCCCGCAGGCTTCGCCACCGGACTGGCCCGCTTCTACGAGGTCAACGACCCCTACGTCACCGAGCGGCTGGCCGGCGCGGCGTGCGGAGCCACCCTCCGGACGGACGACGCTGAGACCGTCCGCAGCCTCGCCGACGGTGTGAGCGCACTCCTCGCCGACGCCTGGCCCGACCATCTGCTCACCCGGGACTACGCCTACCATGTGCTCGACGCCGCACGAGCGGAAGGTTGGGCGGGATCGCTTCCCTCCCCAGCGCCGGGCGCCTGGCCGATCCCCGCGCGGCCTGCGGAGGAGATCAAGGCCATCGCGGGCGAACCGGACTACGCGTACAGCTCGATCTGGTACTCGCTCACGGGAATGGGCGACTTCGGCCGGTACGTCCTGACGCCGGCCCTCGGCCACATCGTGGCGGACGAAGAGCAGACGCTCCCCCGCGATGTCGAGCGAGCCATGTTCGACCGCGTGCTGGACCTGGGCTGGACCCCGAACGCTTCAAGAGCCTGGACAGCGGTCGTCACGGCGGCCACGACGGCGTCGTCGAACGCGTCGGCAAGAAGTACCAATGGATCGCCTTCTACGAGGTGCTGGGCCGGCTTACGGATCACCACCTCGTCCGGCCGAGGTGGGGCGACGACGAGCCGGGACCGTACGAACACGCCGAGCACCTTGTTGTCCGGAAAACGCGGGACTCCTCAGGTCACCGGGCTTGTCACCCTGGTCAGTAGGCGGTCGTGACCCAGCGCCAGTACCAGAACATGCGGGGATACCCGGAGGTGATTTCCGCGAGCTTGGCGCGCGCGGCGCGGGTCGCGTCGTGGCGTCGGTACTTGTTGCGGATCCAGCGCACCAGGTAGGCGTTGATGCGACGCCAGGAGGCGATACAGCACCGACGGGTAGAACCGCCCGTAGTACTGCATCCAGCCCGCGACGACCGGGTTGATCGTGCGGGCTATCTCGGCGAAGGTGTGGTAGATCCAGCGGTGCAGCCGCCATCGACGGACGTGCAGGCTGATCTTCTTCAGGGCTTGCGGGCTGATTGCGGGCAGGAACGCCAGGAACGTGCGGGCCCTTCCGGTCCCGCGCGGGGCGGGGCCGGAAGGTGTAGCCGAGGAACGTGAACGCGGTCCGCTCGTAGCGACCGGACCGGTTCGCGTCCTTGCCGTACAGGATCTGGGTCTTGTCCGGGTGCAAAGTCAGGCCGACCTGCGTCATCCGCTCGGCGATCCCGGCCAGCACGTCGCGGGCCTGGGCTTCGCTGTCGCAGTGCACGATGGCGTCGTCGGCGTAGCGCTCGAACACCACCTCCGGGTGGGTCCGTGTCAACCACATGTCGAACGCGTAGTGCATGAACAGGTTGGCCAGCACCGGCGACACCGCCGACCCCTACGGGTCCCACGGTGTCGCTCGATCCGTGTTCCATCGGGCTGCTGCAGGCTCGAAGCCTACCTCGACGGCGTCATCGCGCACCTCCGCGGAAAGGCGACCGCGGTGTGAGATCCGTGCCCATCGTCGTTCGGAGTGCCTCGTCGAGCTGCAGGCAACAAGCCGCGAGGTGGTCGGCCTTCCCCAGGAGCTGGCGGAAGGTGTAACCGTCCGAGCTGAGGCCCAAAGCGTTGCGTCGGAGGAAGCCACCATTCCCGTCGTGCCACGTGAACACGCCGCCCTGATCGGTCCACTCCCAGGGCTCGGTCGTCAGCTTGCGCAGGAGGACGACGAAGCTGTCGGCGCGGGTTCCGGAGTCGGCGACGGCGGCGAGATAGGCGCGCGCCGCAGTGTGGACGGCGAACGCATGTTCCGTGAGATCGGGGGCGTCGGCCTGATGGATCGCCAGGTCGAGAGCGGGCACCATGCCTTGCACGCAGGACACGGTCGAGTCCTGGTCGGCCGAGCCCGCGGCGATCTCGCCGACCCGCGTGATCGCTCGCCGAAGCCGCTCGTCGATCGGCTCGGTGATCCCGTTCGGGTGTTCGGACAGGGCACCCAAGCGGTCGATCGCGCTGTCGAGGTCGGCGCGGAACTCGTCGGACGCCGCGATCGGCCAGCACCGCTGGAGTGCGCTCAGCACGACGCGCACCGCGGGCTGGACCGCTGTGCGCAGGGCGGCGCTGCGCCGTTCCACCCAGTCGTGTTCGCGTTGCGCGGCGGCGAGCCGGTCGAAGATGACCAGCGCGAGCAGGACGGTCACCGGGGCCCCCAGGATTCCCGCGACGACGTTGCCGGTGAGGGGCAGCTCGTCGAGCCAGTGGGTGTGGTCGAGGGCGACGCCGCTGACCAGACCGAGCACGGCCAGCGTGCCGACGACCCACCGGACCTTGCGTCGGACCAGCAGACGAACCCAGCGCGCCACTGCTGGCCTGCTCACGTCGCGCCGACGGCGAGCACGGCCAACCACGCCAGCACCGCGACCAGTAGCAGGCTCGACGCAACGAGCAGTAACCAGAACTGCCTCGACAGCGAGCGGGTCACCCCCGCCACGTTCTCCGCCAGGTCGTGCTGGTTCGCGGTCAGGACGCGCAGCCGCTCCTCCAGCCGGAGCAGCCGCTCCTCGCGACGATGTCGGGCCGTGTCGTCGGGTTCGAACTGATCGGCGATTCGACGCGCGAGGGTCAACAGCTCCTGGTCCCGCGCGGCCGCGGCGTCCAGCTTGTCCGCGAGGGCCCCGTCGTTCTCGCTCAGGTCCTTGAGGCCGCGGTCGAGACTCTCCAGCTCGACCCTGATCGACGTCGTCTGCCTGACTACCTCCTTCTGGACCTTGTCCAATGGTTGGGCCGCGAGGCGGCTGATCATGCTGTCGAAGGTCTCCCGCCCGTCACCGTTCCCGGCGTCCGGATCAGTCATCGCCGATCCGATCCCGAAGATGGTGTGTGAGCAGGACGGCGAGCGCGAGGCTCTCCCGCTGCACCACGTCCGGAGCCGCCGCGACCTGTCGGTACAGGCCCTCGACGTGTCGCTGCCACTGCCGGTCCACCTCCGCGACGATCACGCCTGCCGTCTGCTCGGAGCGCTGCGCCTCCGCCGCACACACTGCGCGCTCGTCGCCGAGTGCGGTGAGCCGCGCGTCCGCGGCCTCGAGGTCGCGGTGGGTGCGGTCAACGGCGGCGCGGGCCGCGGCCAGCTGGCCGTGCACGTCGGCGAGGCGGGGAAGCTGTCGTCGTACCGTGTCGAGCCAGGGTCTGAGCGCCGTACGCAGCTGCGTGGTCAGGTCGTCGCACAGCGCAGGCCAGCGCGCGCCGAGGCCTTCGTGACAGCGCAGAAGCAGGAAGCCCAGCACCCGCGGAAGCCCGTCCCAGCAGGGGTGGTCGCTATCGTGCGCGACGGTCAGTGCCAGGTCCGCCGCCGCGTCGGGGACCACCACCGTCGGCCAGGGGCATCGCGCCGCCTCGGAGAGCCGCGCGGCCGTGCCACGC
>JBOHEP010000382.1:0-3963 GCA_050701075.1 Pseudonocardia sp.
CAGCCCAGGAACCCACCGTGTGCACCTGGACGTCCGCGAGGTCGCTCACGTGGGCGGCCAGCCGGAACCCGAGGGTCGTCTTTCCACTCCCCGGTGGCCCGGTGAGGAGGAAGACCCGGGACGGTGAAGCGAGGAACGCGCGCAGCTGATCGATCGCCCCCTCGGCCGGGACGTACGCCGGCCCGGCCGTGCGGGCCAGCGGCGCGGCGAGCGCTGCACTTCGCTTCGACGACAGCGCGCCGAGATCGGGTTCGGCCGTGGCGTCGGGATCAGGGACCGCGGCGGCGGACACATCTTCACCGGGGAGCGCGAACCACAGGTACCGCTGCGGAACCCCGAGGATCGTGGCCCAATGGATCAGCAGATCGAGCTGCTCGATGCGCGGCCCGGTCTCGATCCGGCTGAGCCGAGACTGGGTCGTGCTCAACCACTCGGCCATCATCTCTTGTGGGAACGGTCGTCGACCGTGCCAGGGGTGGGTGCGGTACGCCCTGATCACCCTGCCGATGTGGCGAGCGGTGAATGCCTCCCGCATCGCGCCGTCGTCCCAGAACTCGGCAGGCATCGGCGGTGGACCGGCCGACACGAAGACCCGCTGAGATGACTGCATCGGTTGAGGAGCGTACCGGTGCCGCCCGACCCGGGCGGCCGGGCGATGCAGAGGCCGACTCCAGATGCCCAACTGCCGCAGAGACTTCCGGCCCAGTCTGCGCAACCTGATCCGACGGCCGGCCGGATCGGGCGACGTCGCCTCCAGCATCGTGCTTTCGCGGTGGCCCGAGTAGGGGCTCTCTGTCATCGAGACGGGTTCGGTCGGGTCCAGGACACGCGTGGAGGCGGTGCGGGAATCCGGTGGGCTGAAGGTGCCGAGCGCTTGATCGACTTCTGGAAACTGTCGGCCGTACTGAGTGCGGTTCCAGGTTCCCAACCGATGATCTGTGAGTGTTGGTCCTGCACCGCGAGCCGCAGTGACCTACCAAGATCAGCATTTCGGTACGGGAAGCCGCTCGGGATGCGGCTCCCCGTACCCGTTCGGTGATCACGAAGCCGGCGACATGATCCGGACCCCGACGAACTCATGCGGCGCTGCGGTATGGCGTGTTGGTCCAGCGGGTCTCCCCTGTGGGGCCCCGCTGGCGAAGATCTCGAAGCTCCCGACTGCGTGCGCTGTGCGCTTGCTCCGATGGCGGCGAACGAGAGATTTTCGCGAAACATGCAGCGCTGTCATCCTTCCACCGCCGTCGGTGCCCGACTTTCCGACTGATGTGCCCGCCACCCACGCGAGCATCCCATCCGACGGGCAGGATGTGCCGGGTGAACGCCGTACTGATCACCGGAGCTGCCGGCGCGCTGGGCCGGGCCGTCGTCGCCGAGTTCCGTGCCGCCGGGCGGCCGGTGGTCGCGCTGGGTCGCCCCGGTGAGCGGCTCGACGAGCTCGCCGAGGCCGACGACGTGCACGCGGTGCCGGTCGACCTGGCCGACCGCGCCGCCGTCCACGCCGCGTTCGCGGCCGTCGACGCGCTGCCCGTGGAACCGGACGCGCTTGTCGCGCTGGCTGGTGGGTTCGCCCCCGGCACGCTCGCCGACCTCGACGAGGAGACCCTCGACGGGCTGTGGCGGTCCAACTTCGCCTCGGTGCTGTGGTGTGCGCAGGCGGCGGCGCCACGGTTCGCCGCCCGCGGTGGGGGCGCGATCGTCACCGTCGGGTCGAAGACCGCGGTCGGTGGCCCCGCGCCGGTCGCGCACGCCACGAGCAAGGCCGCGGTCGTCCGGCTCACCGCGCTGCTGGCCGACGAGCTGCGCGGCGACCGGATCCGGGTCAACGCCGTCCTCCCATCAGTGATCGACACCCCGGCCAACCGCAGCTGGATGTCCGCCGACCTCGCCGCGCGCGCGGTGGCGCCGGCGGCGATCGCGAAGGTCATCGCGTTCCTGTGCAGCCCGGATGCCGCCCCGATCAGCGGTGCGGCGATCCCGGTGTACGGCGATGCCTGACCTGGAGGCAGCTGTCGCCGCGGTTCTCGAATGGCCGGTCGAGCATGCGGCCGCCGCGGTGGTGGCGGTCGACGGCACGGTGCTCGCCAGGGCCGGCGAGCAGGAACGGGTGTTCCGGCTCGCGTCGGTGACCAAGCTGTTCACCGCGTACGCGGTGCTCGTCGCGATCGAGGAGGGCGCCGTCGACTGGGACAACCCCGCCGGGCCGGCGGGCTCCACCGTGCGGCACCTCGCAGCGCACGCTTCCGGACTGTCGCTGCACGACGGCACCGTGCAGGCGCAGCCGGGCCACAAGCGGATCTACTCCAACACCGGTTTCGAGGTGCTCGGCACGACGATCGAGGACGCGGCTGGCATGGCGTTCGCCGAGTACCTGCACGAAGCCGTGCTCACGCCGCTCGGGATGGCCGCGACCCGGCTGGACGGGTCGCCTGCCGCCGGGGCCGTCTCCTCGTGCTCGGACCTGGCCCGGTTCGCCGCCGAGCTGCAGGCTCCGACACTGGTGCACCCGAGCACGCTCGCCGGCGCCGTCACGGTCGCGTTCCCCGGGCTCGACGGCATCCTGCCCGGCTACGGCCGCCAGATTCCCAACGACTGGGGCCTCGGGTTCGAGATCCGCGACGAGAAGTCGCCGCACTGGACGGGGTCGACCAGCTCACCGCGGACGTTCGGGCACTTCGGGCAGTCTGGAACATTCCTCTGGGTCGACCCGGACGCGGGCGTCGCGTGCGTGGTGCTGACCGACCGGGACTTCGCCCCCTGGGCCCTGAGTATGTGGCCCCCGTTCACCGACGGGTTGCTGGCGGCGCTGTAGCTCCATGATTGCCGCGAGCGCGCACCCACACAGGTTGCGACCTGTGTGGGTGCGCGCCGCAGAAGTCCTTCGGGGGCTTGAAGCACGGTCGGACTCTGTTGACACCTCCTGTCACGGGCGGTCGACGCCAAATTGTGGATCTTCCATGATGGCATGATCCCGTCTGCGATTCGCTGTCCCCCCTCGCGACCGCAGGGCCGACAGCTCATATCGCCCCCGGCTCCCACCCGGCCAGGCGAAGCCGGGCGCACCGACGTCACCCGCCGGGTGGACCGAAATGGACACCTTCCGCCCCACCGAATCCCCGCACCACCACCGGATCCCGCACCACCTCCACACGTGCCCTCACCCGACCGAACCCCCGAAGAACTTCCGCGGCGCCGCACCGAGTGTGTGTCCGTGAGGATCATGCACGCGACTGAACCGCCACCGGCGAACCGATCGGCACCACGGGCACCGGCGGGGCGAATGGCGGCCGAACACCGGGAATGTTTCCTGGGGGCTGCCCGTTGTAGTCACTGTCCGGACCGGGTGATCCGTGTCCCCGGGTCTCAACCATTGCCACCCCACGGGGTGCGCCACGCGCCGAGAGGCGACCGGCGCCCGGCCCGGACGCCCGTTTCCATCGCGACAGAACGGCGGCAGCCATGAAGGGTGATCGAGTAGAGATCGTCATCGACGCCGGCAGCGGCACCACCCAGACCTACGAGATCGTCGCCACCCGCGCCGGCCGCAAGGTCGGGATCACCCACGGCCGAGGCGTCATCGAGGTCAGCGAGACCACCCGCGGCGGCAGCACCGTGCGCACCGCCCGGTTCCTGGCCAACCGCGTCCTGGCGCTGGTCGAGCACCCGGCCGCGAACCAGCCGGTGGCCGACGAGATCACGCCCGCCCTGCGGTCGGCCTGAACCACCAGTCCCGGCACACTCGACACACGATGACCTCTCCAGCGGCCCGAGGTACCGGCGCGCGCCCGGCGCCGGCCGACCCGATCACCACGCCTTCCTCGGCACCGCGGGATGAGATCACGCGCCGACCGCGACGTCGCCGACCGCGGACCCGTACATCTGCTTCCCCACAGCTCGCCGCGTCCGGCGTTTCCGCCGTCGATGACGTGGCCACCCGGGGCGGCACCGTCCCGGACGGTGCCGCCC
>JBOHEP010000383.1:0-6006 GCA_050701075.1 Pseudonocardia sp.
CGATCATCGGCGTGAAGATGAGCTGCATGGCGAGGTCCATCTTGCCACCCGGACAGACGATGGTGTTCGCGCGCGACATGAACGAGTCGTGCAGCATCGCCAGCAGGTAGGAGAAGTCGATGCCGCGGGGGTCGGCGAATCGGATGATCAGCATCGACTCGTCCGCCAAGGGGATCGTCCGGGCGATGAACGGGTTGGACGTGTCGACCACGGGCACCCGCTGGAAGTTGACGTGGGTGCGCGAGAACTGCGGGCAGATGTAGTTCACGTAGTCGGGCATGCGCCGCAGGATCGTCTGGGTCACCGCCTCGGTGGAGTATCCCCGCTCCGCCTTGTCCCGTTGCGCCTTCTGGATCCACTCCAGGTTGATCACGGGCACGACGCCGATCAGCAGGTCCGGGTGCTGGGCGACGTCGACCTTGTCAGTCGCGACGGCGCCGTGCAGCCCTTCGTAGAACAGCAGATCCGAGTTGGCGGGCAGGTCCTCCCACGCCGTGAACGTGCCTGGCGACTGCCCGTAGGGCTCCGCCTCTTCCGCGTCGTGCAGGTACCTGCGTATCTTTCCGCCGCCGTTCTCGCCGTACTGCAGGAACAGTTCCTCGAGCTCCTCGAACAGGTTCGACTCGGGCCCGAAATGGCTGAAACTGTGGTCGCCGCTCGCCTGGGCCTCGGCCATCCTCTCCTTCATCTCGAGACGGTCGAACCGGTGGAAGCTGTCGCCCTCGACGTGCGCGGCGTTCACCTCGTCGCGGCGGAAGATCTGCTCGAAAGTGCGCATCACCGATGTCGTTCCGGCGCCGGAGGCACCGGTGATGGCGATGATCGGATGCTTGACTGACATGGTCTCCTTCCGCCCTGGCTCAGGCGTTGGCGCGGAACAGGCCGCGGGCGCCGTAGAGCGGTGAGTCGTTCTCGCTCTCCTGGTTCTCGCCATGGTAACTCTCGATCCGCTCGACCTCCTCGCTCGCGCCGAAGATGAAGGGGATGCGCTGGTGCAGGTCGTCCGGCAGGACGTCGAGGACCCGTTCGCGTCCGGTGCTCGCCAGACCGCCGGCCTGTTCGATGATGTACGACACCGGGCCGGCCTCGTAGAGCAGGCGCAACCGGCCCGCCTTCGACGGATCCTTCGTGTCACGCGGGTAGAGGAACACGCCACCGCGGCTGAGGATGCGGTGGGTCTCCGCGACGAGCGAGGCGACCCAGCGCATGTTGAAGTCCTTCGCCCGCGGGCCGGTGCTCCCGGCGAGGCATTCGTCGACGTAGCGGCGCACCGCAGGCTCCCAGAAACGGCGGTTCGAGGCGTTGATCGCGAACTCGCTCGCGGCCGCCGGGATCCGGATCGCCGGATGGGTCAGGATGAACTCGCCGAGCTGTGGCTCGAGCGTGAAGCCGTGCACACCCGTGCCGACGGTCAGGACGAGCATCGTCGACGGGCCGTAGATCGCGTATCCGGCACAGACCTGCTCCGAGCCGGGCTGCAGGAAGTCATCCTCGACCGCGTCCACACCCGGGTTGGGCGCGCGCAGGATCGAGAAGATGCTGCCGACCGAGAGGTTGACGTCGATGTTCGAGGAGCCGTCGAGCGGATCGAAAACCAGCAGGTACTTGCCCCGCGGATACTCCACCGGGATCGTGTACGGCTGCTCCAGCTCCTCCGACACCATCCCCGCGACCTGGCCGCCCCACTCGTTCATGCGCAGGAACAGATCGTTCGCGAGCACGTCGAGCGTCTGCTGGGTCTCACCCTGGACGTTCGTCGTGGACTCGGCACCCAACACCCCGGCGAGTGCCCCGTAGGCAACCCGCTTCGCGATCGCCTTGCAGGTGAGGGCGACGTCGAGGATGAGCCCGTTCAGCTCCCCGCTCGCGCCCGGATGCCGGCGCCGCTCCTCGATCAGGAACTGGGCGAGCGTCGTGCGATCGGCGAGCATGGCGTCTCCTTCGATATCGGTATGCACGGAACAACAACCGGGCGGTTGGATGCCGTTCGGCTCGAGCTATCCGAGATCGCCAGCCCCGCCATAGACGGGAACCCCAAGGTCATGTCGACTCCGGCCGGGACGCCGGACGTGGGCTCCAGGGTGCAACGTCGCGGCATTCGGGCCATCCCCCGCCGGGGTGAGCGGGTGGGTGGCGGATGCGATCGGGACCCGGCTCGCGAGCGTGATGAGGACGGGCGGCACCGGGCACCGATGGTGCCGGCAAGCTCGGCGCGTATGTGGGATGAAGACCACGCCGGAGTCGACGAGGACGCTCGGCCTGCGCTCGATCTCGGGCCGGCGAGCGCTTGATCGATGTCCGAGAACCGTCACCCGTGTTCAGTGCGGTTCCGGGTTCCTAACCGATGATCACGCCATCACCGGAGGCAAACCGGAACCGCGGCGACCTGTCGAGATCATCATCTCGGTACGGGGAGCCGCTCGGGATGCGGCTCCGTGTTCCGGTTCGGCGATCATGAGGCTGGCGGCGGGATCCGGGCCCCGACCGTCGTCGTGCACCCGTTCGACGGAGCCGACCAACAGCTCGATCGCGTGCTCGGCCGGCTCGATCGTCTCGACGGCCGTCGCGGACCAGGTCCTCGAGCCGCCCAGGGCGCGGTCCGCCTGGTAGACGTAGTTCCGCGTCCTCACACTCGATCCCGCCGTCCTCCCGCGTCGTCCACCTCGATCCCGCCCTCGTCCCACTCGATCCCGCCGTCGTCCAACCAGAGCGCCCGGTCCGACTCCCCGCCACACGACCTGTGATCCGTCCGATCCGGACGCCGCGACCTGCAGCGCCGCCGACAGCACCGGATCGCTCGCCGCGGCGCCGAGCAGCCGATCGACCAGCCACACCGGGGACTGGACAAGGAGGAGGTCCCGCAGCTTCTCGGGTCGACGCCACGCCGACGATCCTGCCTACCGTCCCGAGAGACCCGCGTCGCTAGGGTGCGCCAATGCCCGGTCATGGCTTGCTCGTCGACGACATTGTGCTTTCAGCCCGACGCTGCGCAGCGTTCGCGGCGGCGCACCGGCTCGCCTGCTGGGTGGGCGAGGGCGTGCGGGTCACACCGAAGCAGGTTCTCCGGCCGGTCGACGTGCCGGCGGCCGCGCAGGCGCTGGGCATCCCGGCTCCAGCATCCGGACTCCGCATGTCACGATCGCGTTCGATGGTGATCTCGACGAGCGTCTCGCAGCCCTGCTCCGAACAGCTCACGAGGTACGCTTGAACCCGTACCATGCCTCCGACGAACCAGCGAGGTGAACTCGTGACCACATGGAGGTTGACCTGGACGATCCCAGCCGCCTCGCCTCCTGAATGGTCGTCCCTCACTGAGTGAAGGACCAGGCTTGCGCAGGTAGATGGCAGTTCAAGCAATACCCGCCCATACTTTTGAGGCCGAGGGACTTTTGAGGCCGAGGGCGATCACCGAAGCGTAGTGCGATTCGTGATACACTCTCGGTATGGCCCAGGCGATATCGGTTCGGCTCGATGACGCGGCGGAGCGTGCGCTTCGACTGCTGGAAGCGTCCGGCATGAGCCGGTCGGAGGCGATTCGTTCGGCGCTGATCCATGCCGCGCAGCGGATGCGCCGTCGCGCGGAGCTCGCCGCAGAGGTCGCGGCGCTCGAAGCCAACCCCGCCGATCGCGAGGAGATGCGCGCTGTCGCGGACCTCATGGAGGCGTTGCGTGCTCCGGTGTGACGTCTACCGGTTTCGGCTGCCGAAGGGCATCGGCCACGAACAGCATGGCGATCGCTACGGCATCCTGGTGCAGGCCGATGTGCTGTTGCCCCGGTCCGTCGTCCTCATCGCACCGACATCCCGCAGTGCGCGGCCCGCCTCCTTCCGGCCAGAGATCGAGATCGGGGGGGCGATCACCACAGTGTTGGTCGAGCAGGTCGGAGCGGTCGATGTCAGTCGTCTCGGTGAGCTCGTCGGCCACCTGACGCCCGAAGAGAGCTGGGGCGTCGACGATGCTCTTCGCACGGTTCTCGACCTACGGTGACGCTCTCGTAGGACCATACCGACGACCCGCATGCTGCATCGCCTTCGGTCCTCAGGGACACCATCACCGCGATTCCCGGCCGCCCATCCAGGCTGGGACCTGTCATTATGGCCGAAGCACGCCCGTCGTCGCCATCAAGGGGGACTTGCGATGACAGATCCGTCCGGCTGGGTCGCGCCGGGAGCACGTCCCGACGGAGCGGCACACGGTCCACCGCCCCCCGGCCACCGTCCGCCGCCGCCCCCTGGCCAACCGCCGTACCCTGGCCAACCCCCGCCCCCTGGCCAACCGCCGTACCCTGGCCAACCGCCGTACCCGGGAAGCCCGTCGGCCCACGCCGGATACCCGCCCGGACCCGGCCCGCCCATGCCGCCGTGGATGGCCCCCAAGCCCGGGGTGATCCCGCTGCGACCACTCGGCGTCGGCGAGATCGTGGACGGCGCGATCGCCTACATCCGGGCGAACCCGGCGGCCACCCTCGGCATCTCCGCCGTAGTGGTCACGATCACCCAATTGATCCAGCTGCCGGCGCAGTACCTCTACTTCGAGGGATTGCAAGGTCTCGCGGTGGAGTCCGATCAAGCCCCCTCGCTCGACGACATGGCGGAAGCGATCAGCGGCGGCCTCACCATCGGTGTGCTCGGCGGTTTCCTCGGCGCCATCGTCGTGACGCTGCTCACCGGCCTGCTGATCGTCGTACTCAACAGCGCGGTCCTGGGCCGCAGGCTGTCGCTCGGCGAAGCCTGGGCCACTGCGCGACCGCGGTTGGCCGGGCTGCTCGGGCTCACTCTTCTCACCGGCCTGCTGATCGCGGCGGTGTTCCTCATCGGGTTCGTCCCGGTCGCGCTCGCGGCGGTGGCGGACGCCTCTATAGGGGTCACCGTGTCGCTTGGCCTGGTGCTGATCCCCGCGAGCCTCTGCCTGGCGGTGTTCCTGTGGGTGTCCTGGTCGATGGTCACCCCGGCCTACATGCTCGAGGGCATTCCGGTGATGGCCGCCTTCGGGCGCTCCTACCGCCTGGTGCGACCACAGTGGTGGCGGGTTT
The DNA here is from genome assembly GCA_050701075.1 of Pseudonocardia sp. Lineage (GTDB taxonomy): Bacteria > Actinomycetota > Actinomycetes > Mycobacteriales > Pseudonocardiaceae > Pseudonocardia. Next base: position 5,033 of record JBOHEP010000383.1, read on the forward strand.
TCGGCATCCTGCTGCTCGCCGCCCTGTTGGCCACGATCATCAGCGCCATCCTCGTGGTGCCGTTCAGCCTCGCGGGCGAGCTGCTCGGGGAAACCGCCTCGGACGACGACCTGGTCGGTTCGGGTCTGATCAGCCTGGGGATCGGCGCCATCGGCACGATCCTCGCCTCCACCCTCTCCGCGCCGTTCAGCGCCGGGGTCACCGGGTTGCTGTACTTCGACCAGCGGATCCGGCGGGAGGCACTCGACATCGAGCTGGCCAGGGCCGCCCAGCAGGGAACCTGGCGGCAGGGCCCGGGTACGGACGGTCCGGGCTGGGCGCCACCCGGGGCGGGCGGTGTCGGTTGAGCGCCGGATGAGCGTCGTTGCCGGCATTCGGGTCGACATCGGGCGCGACGAGGCGCAGCGGGCGGCCGAGCGCGAGCTGTCCGATCCGGTTTACGCCGCCGACGACCCGTCGTTGGTGGACCGCGGGGTGCGGTGGCTGCTGGAACGGATATCCGACCTGCTGGACCGGGCGGCGGACGCGTCTCCGGGCGGGTACGGCGGGCTGGCCGTGCTGACCCTGTTGGTGGTGCTCACCGTGGTCGCGGTCCGGCTCCGGGTGGGCCGGATCGGGCGGACCGCCGCCGGTGAGCGGGCGCTGTTCGACGCGGGTCCCCGGTCCGCTGAGGACCACCGCGCCGCAGCCGACACCCACGCCGCCCGCGGCGAGTGGGCCGATGCGGTTCGGGAGCGGCTCCGGGCGGTCGTGCGGAGTCTGGAGGAACGTGATCTCCTCGACACCCGGGCCGGACGCACCGCCGACGAGGCCGCCGACGAGGCGGGCCGGGTGCTGCCGGGATGCGCCGAGCAGCTCCGTACCGCGGCCATGACGTTCGACGACGTCTGGTACGGCGCCAGGCCCGCGACGGCCGCGATGGACGCGCAGCTGCGCTCGGCCGACGACGCCGTCCGTCGCGCCCGGCCCGGGGC
>JBOHEP010000384.1:0-42511 GCA_050701075.1 Pseudonocardia sp.
GTTCCGGGGGGCGGCGGCGCGGCGACGGCGCGGCTGGCACTCAGCGCCGAGGCCGCCGACGCAGCGGGCCTGCCCGCCGACCCGGAGTTCCGCTCGGCCTTCATCGCCTACGTCGAGTGGGGCTCCCGGACGGGACGACGAACTCGGCACCGACACGACATCGCCCGCCGTGGCACCCGTGCCGCGCTGGGGATGGGGCGAGGCACCGGCGCCGGATGCCCTCGCCGCGCTGGCTGGGCAGCTGTCGGGGTCTGCCCAGACGCTGCTCAGCCTCGTCGGCGGTCTCCGGCGCGAGCCTCGGGGTGACGACTGGCGGCTCTGGTGCTGGTGACCAGTGGGCCGACGCTCATCCTGATGGGATTCATCGCATCAGGTCCAGGCCAGGACCCCCCTGCGACTGCTGATCTCCCATCCCGACGCGGGAACGGTTTGGGCCATACCTCCGGGGTCTTGTACCGTCACAGCGTCCGTCAGTTGCGCGCGTCACCTGCGGCACCCGCATGCCCTCCGGGTCCACGTCCGCGCCCCGCACCGAATCCCACACCGGAGGAGACCAAATATGGCTGACGAGCGGCCCGACAACCCACGCGCCGAGCTGGCCTCAAAGATCAATTTTGACGTGCCGCACTCGGCGCGGATCTGGAACTACTGGATGGGCGGCAAGGACAACTACGAGGTGGACCGTGCCGCCGGTGACGCCGGCGTGGCGGTGTACGCGGACATCGTCACCATGGCCACCCAGTCCCGGCAGTTCCTCATCCGCGTCGTGCGCTACCTGGCCGATGACGCCGGGATCCGTCAGTTCCTCGACATCGGCACCGGCCTTCCGACGATGCAGAACACCCACGAGGTCGCCCAGCAGGTCGCGCCGGAGTCCCGGATCGTCTACGTCGACAACGACCCGCTGGTTCTGGCCCACGCTCGTGCCCTGCTGCTCAACACCACCCCGGAGGGGGTGACCACCTACATCGACGCCGACTTCCACGACCCGGACCTGATCCTCGCCGATGCCCACAACGTGCTGAACTTCACCCAGCCGATGGGGGTCATGTTCATGGGTGTGCTCGGCCATGTCGCCGAGTCCGACGACGTGTGCTCGATCGTCGCCCGGGTGATGGACGCTGTCCCCTCTGGCAGCTACCTCGCGCTGTGGGACGGCACCGACATCGACAGATCCTACGTCGAACTCTGCGAGAACTACACGGCGACCGGGGGCGTGCCCTACATCCCGCGCAGCGTCGAACAGATCGGCCGGCGCTTCGCGGGACTGGAGATGGTGGACCCCGGCCTCGTGCCGATCACCCAGTGGCGGCCGGACACCCCCGAGGTCGGTAAGGCAGAGCCGATGGAGGCCGCCTACGGTGCCGTGGCGCGCAAGCCGTGAGTCCCACCGAACCAACAAGGTCGGGCAGGAGGGTACTCAACGCGTTGGTAAACGCGACGCGGTTGACGGTACCCGTAGAGTGGTGACGATACGTTGAGGTGTCTCAGAGTCGAGGGTGTCCCAGAGCAGCCGAACGGCGCCTCGCTGCGATTGGTGTACCGGCCGCAGTCATGGGGTGTCGCCGCGGTCATGGGGTAAGGCCCACAGTCACGGGGGATGAGAAATGCTCCTTCACCGGCCGGATGGCACGGTCTCCATGCAGGGTTTGGTGTATCCGTGATCGCAGTCAGATCAAGCCGGGGTCCGGAGGAACCTGCTCAGGCTCAGACGCGGAGCGGACCGACGGTGCTGCGCATCGTGCTGGGCACCCAGCTTCGCCGGCTGCGAGAGGCGCAGGGGATCTCCCGGCAGGTCGCAGGCCGTGCCATTCGGGCGTCCGACGCCAAGATCAGCCGTCTGGAGCTGGGCAGGGTGGGCTACAAGCAGCGTGATGTGGCCGACCTGCTCACCCTCTACGGGATAGTCGACGCACAGGAACGGGACGCGTTCCTGACCCTCGCCGATCAGGCCAGCACGCCTGGCTGGTGGCACAGGTACAACGATGCGCTACCCCGCTGGTTCGAGATGTACGTCGGGCTGGAACAAGCCGCCGCGGTCATCCGCAGCTACGACGTGCAGTTCGTCCCCGGCCTGTTCCAAACCGAGGCCTATGCCCGGGCCGTCATCGTGCTCGGTCATCTGGGGGCGCCGCGCGCCGACATCGACCTGCGAGTCCACCTTCGCAAGGCCCGTCAGGACCTTCTCACCATGCCGGACGCACCGCGCGTCTGGGCCGTTGTGGACGAGGCGGCGCTTCGCAGGCCGGTCGGTGGGGATGAGGTCATGCGTGCGCAGCTGGAGCGGTTGATCGAGCTGGCCGAGCTGCCGAACGTCACGCTGCAGGTCGTGCCGTTCCAGGCGGGTGGGCACTCCGCCGCCGGTGGCGCATTCAGCATTTTGCGGTTCTCCCAGCCAGAGATACCCGATATCGCCTACATCGAGCAACTCACCAGTTCCCTGTATATCGACAAGAAGGCGGATGTCGGCAATTACGCCATGGTCATAGACCGCCTATGTGTGGAGGCAAGTACGCCGGCCGACACCAAGCGGCTGCTGGTGCGGATCCGCAGAGACAGGTAGACCAAAGGTACGTGCCTCAAGTACCGGTTGGACGTCTTCCCGCGAACCTGGGCGGCCGAACGGCCATACGAATGGCATGCTCACGAGCGCTCGCCCCGCATTTGGGCGAGCGCTCGCCTGATCGAGCGGAGGATACGGGCGAGCGTGGCGGAACGCCGAGTCGAGCACGGTCAGCTGCCCGATCGCTCAAGATCGCCCTGACGTCCGCGTGGATGCTGAATCCCGCGGTGATCAGGGCAGCAGGTACCACCGGCTGCCGATGTGATCCGGGCGGGGACCCATCCGACTCATGTGCAGTTGTCTGTGCTGCGGCGTCGAATCCGGTCAGGTGAGCAGATCATCGAACTCGCCCGATCGAGCTCCGCAGACGAACGCGGCGATCTCCGCCCTGGTGTAGACCAGACTGGGCCCAGTCGGATAGCGAGAGTTCCGTACCGCGATGTCCCCGTCGGGTAGCTCGGCGAGCTCGAGGCAGTTGCCGCTGGGGTTGCTGGCGGTGCTCTTGCGCCAGACAAGCCGCGTCGCTGGCGTTGAGATCATCGCTCGCTCAATGTCGTCCACGTCATCCTCCGGTCACCACTTGGTTGTCATATGCCCGGACTTCCGGTGCACATGCGAATGATCGTGCAGATGCAACGCACATCGAGCCCATGGGTGCTCGTGTGCGCTAGACGGCGGGGCCAAGTCGTCGGGCGGTCGAGCCACGATAAGGGAACGGCGGCTCACCCCCAGCTCGACCACCGGCCGCCTCCTTGCGACCGGAAGGAAGGGCGCCGATACGACCGAGCGACAGGTGATCGCGCGGGATGTCGACCCAAGCCATGTGGCATCGGCCGAACGAGCCGGCCGGTCGCGCCCGGAGTGAATTCAGTCGCGGTGTGAGAGTGAGTCGTAGCTGGCACTTGTCACGAGCGCGTAGAATGCCTTGTGCCCCATGTCGGTGACAAGTTCCGCGCGGGTCCATCGCCAAGGCCAGTCGGCGATGCCCAGAACGCGGTAGAGCACGACATCCGCCGACCACATGATGGCGAAAAAGACGACCGAGCCACCTAGACCGCGAACACCCGTCCGGGACAGTGCGCCCCGAAGCGAACCCATCGCAGCCCCGTGCGCCCAATGCGTCGGGGTGGACAGCGACTCGACGTCGTCGGGCCGGGACAGCAGTCGCGCGGCGACCTGCCCGGGCACCGTCGACTCCTGCCGGCCGGTCAGGGACCCCTCGATGTACTGGCCCACCGTCATGCAGGCCGTGCCGATCAAGCCGGCTGCCGCTCCTCGAAGAAGGATCCTCATGCTGCACGCGTCCGGACCGGGGCCGTGATGACCGACGCCAGAGTGGCGGCCAGGACGCCGAGAGCCATCACAGCTCCCGTGAGCAGGTGCACGACGTCTTCACCGATCTCGATGTTGATCAGACCCAGCAACGGTTCTTCGCCGGTGATCAAGCCCACCAAGCCGATGAGGATGATCACGATGCCTACAGTCTGGGCATACGTGCGGACCATGGCAGCTCCTCCAGAAGGGTGTCGCTGGACAACTCGGTGGCATCTGCGGACCGTCAACGCTCACGAGAGCACCCGCCGGCGCACACATCAGGGAACGTACACCGCCCGCTACCAGTCCACACTCCACTCAAGTCACTCGTCCCTCGTCCTGATCATATGTTCCCGGTGGCGGGCCTGACGCCCTCAACCTCGGGAGCACCGAAGTGGCGCAGCACGTGGTCGGCGACTGCGACGAAGCCGGCAAGGTCGGCCGCGGGCAGGTCGCCGAAGAGGGCATGTGCGGCATCGCGCCGCTCGCCGTCCATCCGCTCCGCGGCGGCCGCGCCCTGCTCGGTGAGACCGACAAGGGTCGCGCGCCGGTCGGTCGGGTGGGCACCGCGGGTGACCCACCCATTGCCTTCGAGGACGTCGATGAGCGCGGTGACGTGCCTCGGCGTGCATCGCAGGGCCTGGCTGAGCTCGCGCTGAACCACGGTGCGGCGGACGAGGACTCCCGCGGGAGATCCGGCGTGGCTGGTCAGCGACTACGCCAAGACGATCCGGCCGACGACGTGCTCTCCGCCCCTGGTCGCCGCGCACCGCGCGGACCCGGACGGGTTCGGTCTGGACCAGGTCGCGAAGCTCGGCGCCGGGTTGTTGTTCGCAGGCCACGAGACCACGGTCGCGGCGATCGACGCCGGGTGGTGCTGCCGGCAACCCACCTCGAGCAGCGTGACGCGCTGCGCCGCGACCCGAACCTGGTCCCGACCGCGGTGGAGGACACCATGCGACACGCGCCCTTGACGTCGCCGGTATGTCAGTGAAGCCTATCCTTAGACAACGCTACTTCTGAGAGGGCGGTGCGGGTGCGCGTCGTCATGTTCGGCTACATGACCTGGGGGCATCGGACGCTGGAAGCGATCCTCGCCACCCCACACGAGGTCCCGCTGGTCGTGACCCACCCCAATACCGACAACCCGTACGAGAGGATCTTCAACGACTCGGTCGCCGACCTCGCGGCCACCCAGGGGATTCCGGTGCTGGTGCGCGGGCGCGCCTGCGACGCCGAGGTGATCGAGCGGATCACCGCGGCGCGGGCCGACGTCATGGTGGTCGCGAACTGGCGCACCTGGATCCCGCCGGCGGTGTTCTCCCTGCCCCGGCTCGGCACGCTCAACGTGCATGACGCCCTGCTCCCCGCCTACGCCGGCTTCGCCCCGCTGAACTGGGCACTAATCAACGGTGAGCCGGAGGTCGGCGTCACCGCACACATGATGAACCCTGAGTTCGACGCCGGTGACATCGTCCTCCAGCGGGCCACGCCGGTCACCGACGAGGACACCGTCGTCGACCTGTTCGAGAGGACGCTGGCGATGTTCGGGCCGATCACGATCGACGCGCTCGCGCTGCTCGCCGACGGCCGCACGGATTGGATGCCCCAGGACCGCAAACAGGCCAGCTACTTCCACCGGCGCTGCGAGGAGGACAACCGGATCGACTGGTCCTGGCCGGCCCGCGACATCGCGAACCTCGTGCGGGCCCAGGTCGACCCGTATCCGAACGCCTTCTGCTACCACGGCACGCGACGGATCCGGGTGCTGCGGGCGTCGGTCACCGAGGCACCTTTCGGTGGCACGCCCGGCCGGATCTTCATCCGTAACGGCGACGGCGTGGTGATCGTCGCCGGCGTCGACGCGCGCCGCGGCCGCAGCCCGGGACTGGTGATCGAGCAGGTGCGCGCCGCCGACGGCCGGGAGTACACCGGGGTCGAGTACTTCACGACCATGGGCGGTTACCTGACCTCGCACCCCTCACGCCGGCCCGGACGCCCCGTGACCGGGCCCGTCCATCTGCTCGAAGGTGGCTAAATGGACCCGATCGAGTGAGTCCACGCCTAGCACCCTGGGGGCACCCTGGCGTACTCGTCCACTTGCCACGTCTGGCGAAAGCGCAGGGTGCCGGTGCGATCAGAAGGGCGACACCGACCAGCGTGCCGTGCGGAGTCCCCCAGGATCTAGTTTAGCCTAGGCTGTCCTATGACAAATTGGTGAAAGGGTCGTTTCGCACGGCTGGGGATGGGATCGTCACCACTGGGAGAGGGGGCCGCGGTGCCGCCAGGAGCGGGCGCGGGGCGGGCATTGCTGCTCGGGGCGGTCGGCCGGCATCGGAAGGACCTCGGCATTGCCGCCGCACTGGCCTCTACGCATCAGGTCGGGGAGGCTCTGGTGCCGGTGCTCATCGGCGTCGTCGTGGACAGTGCGGTGACCACCGGCTCGGTTTCGCAGCTGATGTGGTGGATCGCCGCACTGGCGGTCGTCTTCCTCGGTCTCTCCTACTCCTACCGGTTCGGAGCGCGCGCCGCGGAGCGCGCGGCCGAGGAGGTCGCGCACGAGCTGCGCATCCGGCTGACCTGCCGGATTCTCGACCCGCACGGTGGTGCGTCGGCCGGACGCCTGTCCGGGGAGCTCGCGAACACCGCCACAGGTGACGCGAAACGGGTCGGCGCGTTCATTCTCGCGCTGCCCTTCGGTCTGGCCGCGCTGGCGGCCCTGCTGGTCGCGACCGTCGCACTGCTGCGGGTGTCGGTGCCGCTCGGTCTGCTCGTCCTGCTCGGCACCCCGCCGTTGATGCTGGCCACACACCTGGTCGGCAAGCCGTTGGAGCGTCGTACTGACATCGAGCAGGATAGGGCCGCGCGCGCCTCCGGACTGGCCGCCGACCTCGTCAGCGGGCTCCGGGTACTCAAGGGCATCGGCGCCGAGGACGCCGCGGTGGCGCGCTACCGGCGGACCAGCCAGAGCTCGCTGGCCGCCACCCTGCGCGCGGCGCGGGCGCTCGCCGCGCACGACGGTTTGGTACTCGCCATGACCGGGCTGTTGATCGCCGTGATCGCGCTGGTCGGCGGTCGGCTCGCGACCGAAGGCGCGATCAGCATCGGCGGTCTGGTGACCGCGGTCGGTCTCGCACTGTTCCTGCTCGACCCGCTGTCCGTCTTCTCCTGGGTCAACGCCGAACTCGCCCAGGCGCGCGCGTCCGCCGCCCGGATCGCCGCCGTCCTCGACGCCCCGCCGGCCGTCACGAGCGGGAGCGGCCGGGCGCCGGCGCCGTTGCGCGGCGCCGTTGCGCTGCGCGGCGTCGTTCATGCCGAGCTCCGGGGTGTCGATCTCGTGGTGGGCCAGGGGGAGATGTTCGGGGTGGTCGCCCCGGCGCCGGCCACCGCCACAGCGCTGTTGGCCTGTCTGTCCCGAGACCTCGACCCGTCGGCGGGCACCGTCGAGCTGGACGGGGTGCCGCTGACGGAGCTCGACCTCGACACCGTCCGTGCCGCGATCCTGGTGGCCGGGCATGACGCCGACCTGTTCGCCGGCACGCTGCTGGACAACGTCACGGCCGGTCGAGCACCCATGAGCACGGTCGAGCGGGCGCTTGTCGCCGCCGCCGCCGACGAGGTGGCGGCGGCGCTGCCGGGGGGACGGCGCGCCGCCGTCAGTGAACGCGGTCGCTCGCTGTCCGGCGGCCAACGTCAGCGGGTCGCGCTCGCCAGGGCCTTGGCCGCCGATCCTCCCGTTCTCGTGCTGCACGACCCGACCACGGCCATCGACGCGGTCACCGAGGCGCGTATCGCGGGGGCACTGCGGCAGATGCGACGTGGCCGGACGACGATCGTGGTGAGTACCAGCCCCGCGCTGCTCGCGGCAGCCGATCGCGTCGTCCTGCTCGACGCCGACGGGGTGCGCGCCGTCGGGCACCATCGCGAGCTCGTGCGCACCAACCCGGCGTACCGGTCGGCGGTGCTGACATGACGAACAGGCCTGAGCCGGGGGCCCGCGCGCTGCTGCCCATCGCAACGGCGGCGCAGACCCGCGCCGCACTGGGCACGCTCCTGGCGGCGCGGCGCCCGCTGGCGTTGGGCGCGCTCGTGATGCTCGTGGCCGCGACCGCTGTCGCCCTGCTGACCGCGCCCCTGCTCGGCCGCATCGTCGACCTGGCGGTCGCCGGCTCACCGCCGGAGGCGATCACCGTGCCGGTCGTCCTGATCGGCGTGGTCGCGGTCGTGGGTGGGTTGCTGACGACCGTGAGCATCGCGCTGGTCGCCCGGCTCGGCGAGAGCATGCTGGCCCGGCTCCGGGAACGGTTCGTCGAGCGGGCCCTGCGCCTACCGCTCGAGCAGGTCGAGGACGCCGGCTCCGGCGACCTGACCTCGCGGGTCACCGGCGATGTGTCGGTGATCGCCGAGGTCGTGCGCCAGGGCATCCCCAAGCTGAGCCGGGCGGTGCTGACCATCGTCCTGACACTCGGTGCCCTGGGTATCCTCGACTGGCGCTTCCTGCTCGTCGCCCTGCTGGCGGTGCCGATCCAGGCCAACGCTGTGCGTTGGTACACCCGCGCGGCGGTCCCGCTGTATGCCCGGCACCGGGTGGCGGTCGGCGTGCAACAGCAGCAGCTGCTCGACACGATCGGCGGCGCCGACACCGTGCGGGCGTACCGCCTCACCGAGGAGCACGTGCAGCGGGTGAACCGACACTCGCTGGTCGCTGTCGACCTCGTGCTGCGCGGGGTCCGCCTGCTCACCCGCTTCTACGCCCGGCTGCACCTCGCCGAGTTCGTCGGCCTCGCGGCGGTCCTCGTCGCAGGCTTCCTGCTGGTCCGGGCCGGCAGTGTGAGCATCGGCACCGCCACCGCCGCGGCGCTGTACTTCCACAACCTCTTCGCGCCGATCAACGTCGCGCTGGCCTCTGTCGACGACGCGATGTCGGCCACGGCCAGCCTCTCGCGGCTGGTGGGCATCGCGAACCTGCCCGCGCCCGCGGCGACGGTGTGCTCCCCCGTCCCCGTCGACGCATCGGTCAAGGCCAGCGACCTCGGGCACACCTACCTGCCCGGGCACCCGGTGTTGCACGACGTGGACGTGGTCATCGACGCCGGTGAGCAGGTGGCGCTGGTCGGCGCGAGCGGTGCGGGAAAGACCACGTTGGCCAAGCTGATCGCCGGTATACACCGGCCGACCGAAGGGTCGGTGAGCCTCGGCGGGGTCGAGCTGGGAGAGCTCGGCCCGACCGGTGTCCGGCGGATCGTCGCGCTGGTCACCCAGGAGGTGCACGTCTTCGCCGGCACGCTCGCCGATGACCTGCGGTTGGCCCGGCCGGACGCCGGCGACGTGGTGCTGCGCGCGGCGCTGGACCGGGTCGGGGCACTGGAGTGGGCCGCGGCGCTGCCCGACGGCCTGGACACGGTCGTCGGCGAGGGGCGCACCGGCTCACCGTCACGCAAGCCCAGCAGCTCGCGCTGGCTCGCCTGGTACTGGCCGACCCCCCGGTGGCGATCCTCGACGAGGCGACCGCCGAGGCCGGCAGCGCGGGCGCCCGGACGCTCGAGGCGGCTGCCGCCAGCGCGCTGACCGGACGGACCTCGCTGGTCGTCGCCCACCGGCTCACCCAGGCGGCGGCCGCGGACCGCGTGATCGTGCTCGAAGGCGGGCACGTGGTGAGCAGCGGAACGCACGCGGAACTACTCGCCGAGGGCGGACAGTACGCGGCGCTGTGGGCGGCGTGGTCGACGAGCCGTGCCGACGGATTCGAGTGACACACTCCTTGCTATTGAAGTTAGCAATCCTAATATCAAGAGATGTCGCAATTCGAGAACGCCCTCGACGGGCGCCACGTCCTGCGCGAGGTGGACGAGCTGTCGTGGCCGGCGGCGTTCGAACAGCAGGTCAAGCGATCACCAGATGCGGTAGCGGTGGCGTGCGAGTCCGACCGGCTGACCTACGCCGAGCTCAACGCCCGCGCGAACCGGTTGGCCCGGTTGCTGCGCAGGCGCGGCGTACGCGCTGAGGACGTCGTCGGTGTTGCGGTGGGTCGCTCGGTCGACCTGGTGGTCACGCTGTTGGCGGTGCTGAAAGCCGGTGCGGCGTACCTGCCGCTGGACCTGGACCACCCCCCGGATCGAGTCGAGTTCATGGTGCGCGACGCGGGGTGCCAGCTCGTGGTCTCGACCGTCGAGCACAGGGGTGAGCTTCCCGACGTCGAGGGCCTCGAGCCGGTGCTGCTCGACGATGACGATCTGGGCGGCTTCGACAGCACCGATCTGGGCGAGGGCCCGGCCGGCCTGGACCATGCGGCCTACGTGATCTACACCTCGGGCTCGACCGGGCGTCCGAAGGGTGTGGTCGTCTCCCACGAGGGGTTCGGCAGCCTGGTCGCCACCGCGATCGACCGGCTCGGCGTGAACGCTGACAGCCGGGTGCTGCAGTTCGCCTCGGTCGGTTTCGACGTCGCCGTGTGGGACCTGACGATGACGCTGTGCGTCGGCGGCCGGGCCGTCGTGGTCCCCGCCGAGCGGCGGGTCGCCGGCGAGGCGCTGACCGGCTACATCGCCGAGCATCGGATCACCCACATGATCCTGCCGCCCTCGCTGGTGGCGGCGTTGCCGCGAGCCGCCGAGCTGCCCGACGGCGCGGTGCTGGTCGTCGGTACCGAGACCGTCCCCTCGGAGCTGATCCACCGCTGGTCGCTCCGGTTGCGGGTGGTCGTGGCCTACGGCCTGACCGAGGCGACGGTGAACTCGACCCTCTGGACGGCCGAACCGGGCTGGGTGGGTCCGGCCCCGATCGGCCGGCCGGACCCGAACACCTGCGTGCAGGTGCTCGACACCGCACTGCGCCCGCTCGGGGTCGGCGCGGTGGGTGAGCTGTACATCGCCGGGCGTGGCCTGGCCCGTGGCTACCTGGGTCGGCCCGCGCTGACCGCGGGGCGGTTCGTCGCCGACCCGTTCGGCCGACCGGGAGCGCGGATGTACCGCACCGGCGACCAGGGTCGCTGGCGCGCCGACGGCACGCTGGACTTCCTGGGGCGGGTCGACGGCCAGGTCAAGATTCGGGGGCACCGCGTCGAGCTGGGCGAGATCCAGGCGGCGCTGATGCGCCATCCCGATGTGTCGCAGGCCGCGGTGCTCACCCGCGAGTCCCGGCCCGGGATGCGACAGCTCGTCGCCTATGTCGTCCCGCACCGCGGCAACGTCGATCCAGGGGCCCTGCGCAACCATGTCGCAGCGATCCTGCCGGACTACATGGTTCCAGCAGCGGTGGTCGGGCTCGCCGGGCCGTTGCCACTGACCCCCAACGGCAAGCTCGACACCTCCGCGCTGCCGCCGCCCGAGTTCGCGGCGCTGGCCGGTGATGCCGAGCCCACCACCCCTGCCGAGCACACCCTCGCCGCCCTGTTCGCCCTGACCCTCGGCGTGCCGCGGGTCGGAGTCGGGGACAACTTCTTCGCACTCGGTGGCGACAGCATCGTTGCCATCGGGCTGGTCAGCCGGGCTCGCGAGGCCGGGCTGATCATCAGACCACGGGACGTCTTCCAACACCGCACGGTCGCCGCGTTGGCTCGGGTTGCTCGCGAGCAGGCCGGTCGCACGACCGAGGGCGACGACGGCACCGGCGTGGTGAGCCACCCCGATCATCGGTTGGCTGCGCGAGCTCGGCGGGGCGATCGACGGCTTCTACCAGTCGGTGCTCCTACAGGTGCCTGCCGAGCTCGACCAACCCGGGCTGGTCTCGATCCTCCAGGCGATCATCGACCGTCACGACCTGCTGCGCGCCCGGTTGTGCTGCGACGACGGGTGGTCGTTGCAGGTCGGTCCCCCTGGGTCACTGTGCGCCGAGGACCTCGCACACCGGGTCGCGGTGCACGGTGACCTGCGGACCGCGATCTCCGAGCACACCAGGACCGCGGCGGCCCGGCTCGCTCCCGACACCGGCGTGATGCTGGCGGCGGTGTGGTTCGATCTCGGCCAGGAGTCGCCGGGGCGGCTGCTGCTCCTCGCCCACCACCTCGTCATCGACGGGGTGTCCTGGCGCATCCTGTTCGCGGACCTCGCCTCGGCCTGGGAAGCGCTCGCGGGGCGGCGGCCGATCGAGCTCGCACCGGTAGCCACATCGTTCAAGCGCTGGTCGGAGCTGCTCGCCGAGGATGGCCGGATGGGGTCGCGGGCCGGCGAGCTGGGGCGGTGGCAGCAGGCGCTCGAAGCGGCCGATCCCGACCTCGGGGCGCGGGCGCTCGACCGGCAGCGCGACACCCTGGCGACCGCGCGCACCCTGACGGTGAGGTTGCCGGCCGAGCTCACCGGGCCGCTGCTCACCACCGTCCCGGCCGCCCACCACGGCGCCGTCAACGATGCGCTGCTCACCGCGCTGGCTGTTGCGCTGCGGCGTTGGCGCCCGAGCGACACGACGGCCGTACTCATCGATCTGGAGGGCCACGGACGTGAGGACGTGTTCGGCGACGTCGACCTTGCACGGACCGTGGGATGGTTCACCACCCTGTTCCCCGTCCGCCTCGACCCGGGTGCGGTCGACTGGGCGGAGTTCCGGGGCGGCGGTGCCGCGGTGGGAGCGGCGTTCAAGCGGATCAAGGAGCAGTTGCGGGCGATTCCGGACAACGGCCTCGGCTTCGGGACGCTGCGTTACCTCGACCCGTCCGCCGGTCCGGGGTTCTCGGCCAGGGTGCCACAGGTGCTCTTCAACTACCTCGGCCGTTTCCCGGCCGAGCGGGACCGGGCGTGGACCCCCGCCCCGGAGGTGGCGCCGCTGGACGACGTCCGCGACCCGCGCATGCCGATGGGCCACGTGCTCGACATCGACGCCGTGGTCCGGGACACCGGCACCGGGCCCCAGCTGAGTGCCGTGCTGACGTGGGCCGGCGGGGTGCTCGCCGACGCCGACGTCGCCGCACTTGCCGACCTCTGGTGCCAGGCGCTCACCGCGCTGGTCAGGTACACGACCGACCCCGGCGCCGGCGGCCACACACCGTCGGACTTCCCCCTGGTCGCGCTCGACCAGGCGCAGGTCGATGAGCTGGAGGGTGCGGTACCCGACCTGGAGGACGTGTTGCCCCTGACCCCGCTCCAGGCCGGGCTGCTCTTCCACACCTGCTTCGACGCCGACGAGCTGGACGTCTACACGGTGCAGGTCACCATGACCCTGGAGGGTCCGGTCGATGCCGAGCGGCTGCGGGCCGCCTGCGAGGCGCTGTTGGATCGGCATGCGAACCTGCGGTCGGCATTCCGGTACCTGGCCTCCGGCGAACCGGTCGCGGTCATACCGCGGACCGTCGTCGTGCCGTGGCGGGAGGTCGATCTCACCGGCGCCGAGCCCGAAGCCCGCCAGGAGCCGCATCTGGCCGAGGAACGGCGGCGCTTCGACCCCGCGCTCGCACCGCTGCTGCGGCTGCTGCTGCTGCTGCGCACGGAACCACACCGGTACCTGCTGGTTCTCACCCACCAGCACCTGTTGCTGGACGGTTGGTCCGCGGTGCCGCTGATCCGGGAGCTGTCCGAGCTCTACGCTTGTGGTGGCGACCCGGCCGGCCTGGCACCCGTCACCCCGTACCGCGACCACCTGGCGTGGTTCGCCGCCCAGGACCGCGGCGCGGCGCAGGACGCGTGGCGTGGCGCCCTGGCCGGGTTGGACGGCCCGACCCACCTCGCACCGCCTGATCCGAGCCGGGTGCCGGTGGAGCCGCAGCTGTACCCGATCGAGCTGTCCCCGCAGCTCACGGATGCTGTGCTGGACCTCGGACGGCGGTGCGGCCTGACCGTGAGCACGCTGGTCCACGGAGCATGGGCCATTCTGCTCGCCCACCTGACCGGACGCGACGACGTGGTCTTCGGCGTGACGGTCTCCGGCCGGACCCCGGAGCTGGCCGGCGTCGAGTCGATGATCGGGCTGTTCATCAACACCGTGCCGGTGCGGGTCACCGTGGCGCCCGGCGAGTCGCTGGTCGCCATGCTGGACCGGCTGCAGGACGAGCAGTCCCGCCTGATCGCCCATCAGCACATGGGGCTGTCCGACATCACGCGACTCACCGGCCTGGGGGACCTGTTCGACACGCTGATCGTCTCCGAGAGCTATCCGGATGTCGGTAACCCCGGCCCCGGCAGGCGGCTTGCCCGTGACGGCAGCCGAGGACCGGGACTTCACCCACTACCCCTTCACCTGGGCCGTGGAGTCCGGCGCGCAGCTGCGCCTGTGCGCAGAGTACCGCGTCGACGTGTTCGACCGCGCCACCGTCGAGCGGATCGCCGCCGGGATGGTGCGGTTGTTCGAGGCGATGGTGGCCGACCCCGAACAGCCGATCGCCGCGGTGGACGTGCTCACCCCGGCAGAACGCCACCGTATCCTGGTCGACTGGAACGACACCTCCCGCACGGTTTCCGCTACCACCGTTCCGGCCCTGTTCGAGAACCAGGTCAAGCACAGTCCGGACGCGGTAGCCGTGGTGTCTGATGCCATCTCCTTGACCTTCGACGAGCTCAACGCCCGAGCCAACCGGCTCGCCCGGTTGCTCGTCAGGCGCGGTGCGGGGCCCGAGCAGATCGTCGCACTGGCGCTGCCCCGATCGGCGGAGACCATCCTGGCCATCCTGGCGGTCCACAAGGCGGGCGCGGCCTACCTGCCGATCGACGTGGACAACCCCGCCCCGCACATCGCCGGCATGCTCGACGACGCCCGCCCCCTGCTGGTGCTGACAACCGAGAAGCTTGCCCCCGGGCTGGCGCCGACCACCGCACCGATACTGCTGATCGATTCCGTCGACACCCTCGATCAGTTGGCCGGACGCCATGATGGTGACCTGTCCGACGCCGACCGGAGCCACCCGCTGTCTCCGTTGCATCCCGCCTACGTGATCTACACCTCCGGTTCCACCGGCCGACCCAAGGGCGTCGTAGTGACCCACCGCAGCGTGGTGAACCTGTTCCACAGCCACCGCGAGACGCTCTATGCGCCTGCGGCGGTGGCCGCCTGCCGGCGGCACCTGCGGGTTGGGCACGCCTGGTCGTTCTCCTTCGACGCCTCCTGGCAGCCTCAGCTGTGGTTGCTGGACGGGCACAGCCTGCATGTGCTCTCCGATGACACCCGCCGCGACCCGGAGCTGCTGGCGGCGGCCATCGTGGCGCAGAAGCTCGACTTCCTCGAGGTGACGCCGTCGTACTTCGCCCAGCTGGCCGAGATCGGGCTGATCAAGGACGGTCGGTGTCCGCTCGCTGTCGTCGGCGTCGGTGGGGAGGCGGTCTCCGAATCGCTGTGGCACGACCTACGCGACCTGCGCGGAACCGAGAGCTACAACCTCTACGGGCCGACCGAATGCACCGTCGACGCGCTCGTCGCGCGAGTCCGGGACAGCGACTCACCGGTGGTCGGACGGCCGGTGGCCAACACCCGCGGCTACGTGCTCGGCGGCGGGCTGCAACCGGCTCCGGTCGGCGTTGCCGGTGAGCTCTACCTGGCCGGCGCCGGGTTGGCCCGCGGGTACCTTGGCCGTCCTGCGCTGAGCGCCGAGCGGTTCGTGGCCGATCCCTTCGGATCACCGGGAGCCCGGCTGTACCGGACCGGGGACGTGGCCAGGTGGACGGCCGACGGGCAGCTGGAGTACCTCGGGCGGGCCGACGAGCAGGTGAAGATCCGCGGTTTCCGCATCGAGCTGGCCGAGATCGAGGCGGTGCTGACCCGCCACCGGGCCGTGGGACAGGTGGCGGTGGTGGCTCGCGAGGACCACCCGCGGCCCACCCAGCTGGTGGCCTACGTCGTGGCTGCCGCGCGACAGCTCGCCGACGCCTCCGACCTGCGGCTCCACGTTCAGAACGCCTTACCCGACTACATGGTGCCCGCGGCGTTCGTGACGCTCGGCCACCTGCCCGTACTGCCCAACGGGAAGCTCGACCGCTCGAACTTGCCCGTGCCCGACTACGCGCTGATGGTGTCTGGCCGAGCCCCTCGCACCGCACAGGAGAAGGCGCTCTGCGACTGTTTCGGGCAGGTACTCGGGGTGCCTGAGGTGGGCATCGACGATGACTTCTTCACCCTGGGCGGGGACAGCATCGTCGCGATGCAGCTGGTCAGCCGGGCCCGCGGCGCCGGAGTCAAGATCACTCCGCGGCAGATCTTCCAACACCGCACGGTGGCCGGGCTCACCGCGGTCGCGACGCCGGTGACCGATGACGAGGTCCTGACCCGACGATCCGACGTCGGCACCGGGACGGTCCCGCTGACCCCGATCATGCACTGGCTGCGGGAGCTGACCGGGCCGTTCGAGGGCTATCACCAGGCGGGTTTGGTGCAGACGCCCGCGGAGCTGGACCTCGACCGGCTCGTCGCCGTGGTGGCAGCGGTCATGGACCGCCACGACATGCTGCGAGCCCGACTCGTCCGGTCCGCCCAACGGTGGACGCTGGAGGTGGGGCCACCCGGATCGGTAGACGTCGCGGAGCTGATCGAGCGGGTCGACGCCGCGGGGCTGGACACCGCTGCGCTGCGCGAGGCGATCTCCACCCTGGCCGTCGCGACTCGCGGTCGGCTCGATCCGGATGCCGGCGTCATGGTCCGCGCGGTGTGGTTCGACGCCGGGCCCGACCGGCCTGGTCGGCTGCTGCTGATGGTGCACCACCTGGTGGTCGACGGGGTGTCCTGGCGGATCCTGCTCCCGGACCTGGCCTCCGCCTGGCGCGACATCGCGACGGGCCGACCGGCGCAGCTCGCCCCCGCCGGTACGTCGTTCCGGCGCTGGGCACACGTGTTGGCAGAGCAGGCCGGCAACCCGGAGCGCGAGCAGGAGCTGGCGAGCTGGGCCCACACCCTGGCCGGCGGCGACCCGCTGCCCATGCCGCAGGCGCTCGACCCGGGCCGGGACGTGGCCGCCACCGCTGCGGAGCTCACCCTGACCCTGCCGGCGCAGCGCACCGCGCCGTTGCTGGCCCGGGTGCCTGCGCTGCTGGCAGCGACGGTCAACGACGTGCTGCTCACCGCGCTGGCGCTGGCCGTTGCCGACTGGCGCCAGCGGCACGGCGGCGCCGGCACCGCGGTGCTGGTGGCGTTGGAGGGACACGGCCGGGAGGAGGAGCTGGCTCCGGAGGCGGACCTGTCCCAGACCGTGGGGTGGTTCACCAGCGTGGTCCCGGTCTGCCTCGACACCGGCCCTGTCGACCTCGCCGAGGCGATGGCCGGCGGACCCGCCGCCGGGTCGGTACTGGGCCGGGTCAAGGAACATCTCGCGGCGCTGCCTACCGGTGGGGTCGGCTACGGGTTGCTGCGGTACCTCAACCCACGAACCGGGCCGACGCTGGCTGGGCTGGCTCAGCCGTTGATCGAGTTCAACTACATGGGGCGGTTCGGTTACCCGGAGGCGACGGACTGGTCCTTCGCCCCGGAGGGGGAGGCCGCCCAGGTCGGACCCGACGCCGGGATGCCGGAAGGGTACGGCCTGACCATCGACGTGATGACCCATGACCGCCCGACGGGACCCGAGTTGGTGGCGAGTTGGACGTGGCCGGGGACGATGCTGGCGCAAGAGTCGGTGCGCGATCTGGCGCAGACCTGGTTCCGGGCACTGGACGCCCTCGCCGCCCACGCCGAGGAAGCCGGCTCGTGACCGGCCGCCCAGCCCGCGAACACGGTCCGGGTGCTGGGCGGCCGGTTCGCTCAGTCAGTTGGTTCCCGGGTCTCCGTCGACGGCGGCG
This sequence comes from Pseudonocardia sp., assembly GCA_050701075.1. Classification (GTDB taxonomy): domain Bacteria; phylum Actinomycetota; class Actinomycetes; order Mycobacteriales; family Pseudonocardiaceae; genus Pseudonocardia. Next base: position 17,560 of record JBOHEP010000384.1, read on the forward strand.
GCGAGTTTCGGCACCAGCCCGTCGAGCACGACCGGCAGGCTGAGCACGGAGGTGAACTCGGTTGCGCCACCGATGCCCTCGTCCTTCCTGAGGAAGATGTCGCGCCCCTCGGTCTTCACCGTGAAGGTTTGATACAGCGGGTCGCTGTCGATCCCGGCTCGGCCCGCAGCCTCATCCGGAACCAACCAGATCAGCGCGTCCGTGTTGAGCAGGTCCAGACGCTCGCGACTGAGGTTGCCGCCGAACTCCTCACCGACGACCTGGTCGAGCCCGGCGGGCAGGGTGAAGCCCAGAGCGTTGAGCATTCTGGATCGGGGGTCGTCGGGGCCGTAGATGTAGTAGCCCTCGTAGGGCTGGGCGATCAAGGCGGTGCCGGCGAAATCGGGATGCTCCGTACGCACCTCGGCGAAGCGGGCCTCGAGTTCGGCGACGATCATCTCGGCCTGGTCCGCCCGGCCGAGCGCCTGACCGGCCGTTCGGATCTGCTCCTGCCATGGGATCCCGTAGTCGAAGTACTCGGCGGGCTGCGCGACGGTCGGGGCGATCTTGGAAAGGATGTCGTAATCCTGCTGGGTCAGGCCGGAGTAGAGACCGAGGATCAGATCCGGAGCCAGAGCGGCGATCTTCTCGAAGTTGAGGCCGTCGGTATTGCCGACGATTTCCGGCTTGGCGGCGTCGCCGAGTTCGTCCTGGGCCCACGGTTGAATCGCGCCCGGGTGATTGCCGAACCATTCGGTGGTGCCAACCGGGACGACGCCGAGGGCGAGCAAGGCGTCCTGCTCGGTCAGCCCCACCGTGACCACTCGCTTCGGTTCCGCGGTGATCTCCGTGCTGTCGTACTTGTGCTCGAGCGTGACGGGGAACCCGGAGCGGCTCGGTGCCGGCGGTGCACCACCGGTCGGCTCTGTCGAACCGCAACCTGCCATCAGTAGCGCCATCACCAGCGTGGCTGTCGTGATCAGCAACCGACGAGCGGACATGAGAGATCCCTTCGGGAAGAGAGAAGGCCAGTGTTGCAAGGCTGTCCGTACTTTAGGTAGCGCAAGCCTAATAAGACACAGGTTTTGATGACGGACCGTGATCACACGGGGCTTTCCGGGTAGCTCGTGCGCCCCACTCCTCCATTTGCGCGATCAAGCTCCGCAGACCGTGATCGGTCCAGTTGATATCGATGTGGTCCAGGCACGGCTGCCCTGCACTCCGGCTCGTGTCGGACGGATCAGCCCTGCGGGATCAGCACGAAAGGCCGTCCACAACGAGTACCTGCGTGACGATCATGACCAGTGACCGCGGCATCGCTGGTCCGACAATCCGCTCAGTCCCGCGCCGCGCCCGCATCGGCTCCGTCGACACTGCTGAAAGGGCGTGGATCGGTCGGGCGGGATTCAGGAGTCGGCTGCCTCCATGCGCTCGATCAGGCTGCGCGGTCGCAGGTCCGTCCAATGCGTCTCGACGTGCTCCAGGCATATCGCGCGGGTGTCGGGGCCGTGTCGCACGATCCAACCGTCGGGTACGGGCACGAACGTGGGCCACAGCGAGTACTGGCCCTCGTCGTTACGCAGGGCGTAGAAGGTGCCGTTCTCGTCGTCGAAGGGGTTCGTGGACATCGCTCTCTTCAGGTAGTCGTGGGGCTCCAGACACCGGGGCCCTCAACCCCGAGTACCGCCAGCCAGGGGGCGGGCACCGGCACCGGGGGTCAGGCCACCGCCCGTACCCGGTCCGCGAAACGCTCGACCACCAGCCCGGCCGCCCCGGCCATGAGCTGGGCGGACAGGTGCGGCACGTGCCAGAGCCCCGCGTGGTCGACGTGGTCCACCGCCACCCCGGCCGCCCGTGCGGCTTCGGCCAGCCGCAGGCCGTCGCGGCGGATCAGGTCGTCCTCACCGGTGTCCAGGACGATCGGGGGCAGGCCGGCGAGGTCTGCGAAGATCGGGGAGAACCGGGGGTCGCGCGGGTCGGCCCCGTTGAGCGCGGCCGCATGGCAGCGCCGCATCAGCAGCGGAGTCAGAACCGGCTCCCGCTCTCCAGGGCCGTTCGCGGCGAGCGCCTCGGACGTCATGTCGACGGCCGGACAGATCAGCCCGAGCGCCCGCGGCAGAGGCCTGCCATCGGCCGTCAACGCGAGGGCGAGCACGAGGGCCAGCTGGCCTCCCGCGGAGTCGCCGACGACGGTCGTCGCCTCCGGCCCGACCTCTGCGGAGATCGCGTCCCACACCGCCCGCACGTCCGCGACCTGGGCGTCGTAGGGCCAATCCGGGGTGAGGCGGTAGTCGGGCACGACGACCCGCTGTCGCAGCGCCTTGGCCAGGCGCCCGGCCAGTGACCGGTAGGCGAGGGCGGAGCCGAACGTCCAGCCGCCGCCGTGCAGGTACACCGTCGTCGACTCGCCGTAGCGGACCCTCGGCGGAAGGTGGACCTCGCACGGGACACCGCCCACCGAACGCGACGAGATCATCACGTCGCGGGGCGGGCCGGGGAACCGCATGCACACCTCGACACGACGTCGGGTCGTCGGCCACGACAGCGACGGGGACAACGCCCACCGGCCCAACACGCGCAGTCCCGGCCTGACGACCTCAGGTGGCATGCCTTGGGTGCCCACGGGACTCCTTTCGTCGGCGGCTCCTGCTGTCCATAGGAGAACTACGAAACGGGTAAGCCTTGGTCGGGTCACGCCTGTGACCTGCACGGATGGACGCTACCCCAGGTTTGATCAGGGCTTACCCCATGGTTCAAGGGGTGGCGCGACACAGGGAGCACAGTGGTCCGGGTGGCGTGCTCATGGAGGCCAGGAGCACCACGTGCCCGCACACGGCGGGGCACTGTCCGGTCCCTGCGGCCAGAGCGGTGCCGTACACGATGCCGCTGACGTAGTGCGTCCGGCGCGGTGGGGAACTATCAACGGACCCCCAAAAGTGGCACGGTGGGGTACATGGCGGACGACCGGAAGCAGCAGCCCACCCACGGTGTCGGACGACGGGTCCGGACGGTCCGGAAACTGGCCGGGCTCACACAGGAGCAGCTGGCGAACCGGGCGCACGTGTCCCCGTCGCTGGTGGCCGGTGTGGAGCAGGGCCGCCTTCCCGCGTCCCCGTCGTTCGTCGCGTCCACCGCCCGCGCGCTGCGGGTCAGCGTCACTGATCTCTACGAGGACTCCACACCCCGGTACGGAACGGAGCGTGCCGGAGTCGCCGAGTTGGAGACCGCCGTCATGGCCGGATCGGCGCTGGCGTCCGACGAACCGGTGGGGTCGCTCGACGTCCTCGCGGCCCGCAGCACGGAGTTGCTGACCGCCCGCAAGCTCTCCCAGTACGACCGTCTCGCCGTGATGGTGCCCGCCCTGTTGGAGGACGCGCACACGGCCGTGGCGCACAGCACCGAACCTGACACCCGCCGCGCGCTGGGCATCCTCGCCGAGACCTACGGTCACGCGCTGGTGGTCCTCTACCGTCTCGGCTCCGACGTCGCCGCACAGGCGGCCGATGCGGGACGCCGTGCCGCCGACGACGCACAGGACCCGGTGCTGGGCAGCGCCATCACCGTGGACGGGTGTCTCCCTCTGCTGCAACGCGGCGCCTACAGCACGGTCGCCACCCTCACCGATCGGTCCCGCGCCATGCTCGACGGCCACCCCGACGACGTGGACGGGCTGTCCGTGCGCGGGTTCGCGCACTTGCGCTCCGCCATCGTCGCCGCCCGCACCGGTGACGCCACCACCTCAGCCGATCACCTTGCGGAAGCCCGCATCTGCGCCGAGCACGTTCCGAATGGGACCGACGTCCACGGGACGTCGTTCAACACGGACAACGTCGTGATGCACAGCGTGGCCGCAGCGGTGGAGGCAGGCGACGGCACGGAGGCACTGCGCCGACGCGCACCCCTTGGCAAGCACGTCACCCCGTCACGGCTCGCCCACCACCACATCGACCTTGCCCGCGCCCACCTCCTGCGCGGCGACCGGGACCACACGCTGTCAGCCCTGAACGCCGCCCGTGCCACCGCACCGCAGTTGACGCGGTACCACGCGCAGGTGAGCGAGACGGTGCGCGTGCTCGCCGAGACCGACCGGCGCCGCAGCGCGGATCTCGCCGCGTTCGCCCACTGGGCGGGGATCGCCGTCTAGATCGGGACGTCAGGCTGATCTTGACCGAGTTTCGTCGACCGTATCGACGATCCCTCCTGGACGATCCCCCAGCCACCCGGCTGTCCGGACCCGGACCCCGCAAGCGACCGTGGCCTGACCGCCCATCCGTTCATCCGCTCATCGTCGGGGCTTATCCGAACGCGCTGACATCCGACCGTGAACCGCTGGGCCATTCAGCCGAACACCGGGCCGCTCGACATCCGATCCCACGCCACTCGTCTCAGTCTTCGGGGTACGACGGATCTGGGCCGCCGAGCTTGTTTACGTTCTCTCACGGATCAGTGACGGCACGGTCACGAACAGGACACGGGACTCCCCACCCAACCGGCTCCCCCGAACCGGACGTCCGCCCGAGCCGTCGGTCCGGAAGGCAGGTTCGTGGCTCGGCATCGCTCCCCCCAGAAACAACGCTGCCCTCGCCCGGGTCCTTCGCCTCTGATCGCGTCGCACGGCGCGGCAGGTGCGGGTCTGGGTGTGCATCGGTCGCCGTCCATCCCCACCTCGTTCCGCCGTGTCGCGGCGGTCGCTGCCGTCACCGGTGGCGCATTGTCGCTGGTCGGCGCGACGGCGCCACCGACCTCACCGGACGGGGACCTCGCCGACGCCGCCACTGTGCTGCGAATCAGCGACGACGACGAAGCGGACGGGGAGGAGCCCGCGTCCGACATCGGCCGCCCGTCGATCGAACCGGTGACCCCGGAGCCAGACCTCGTGGACGCGGACGAGCTGGTCAGTTCCGTGCTACGGGCCGAGGAGGAGGCCGCCCGGGCCGAGGAACGGGCCGCCGAGGAACGGGAGGCCGCAGAGCGGGAAGCCGCGCGGGAGAAGGCCGCCGAGGAGCGGGAGAAGGCCCGGGAGCAGGCCGAGAAGGACCGGTCGGTCGGCGCCGGCGGGTCGCCGGACTGCGGCCTGAGGACCTCCGGCCTGGGTGCGGTGAGGTCGCACGTGCGAGCGGCCGGTGAGTTCCTCGGCTGCCAGTTCGGCAAACCCAAGATGCACGGTGTGGCCGGGCGCGGTGGGCCGTCGGACCACCCCGGGGGCCGGGCGATCGACTTCATGGTCAATCGTGCCACCGGAGACGCGCTCGCCGAGTGCGCGCTGCGCAACAAGGACGAGCTCGGGATCACCTACGTGATCTGGCGGCAGCGGATCAACTACGGCAACGGCTGGAAGTCCATGGAGGACCGCGGCGGGGTGACGGCCAACCACTTCGACCACGTCCACATCTCGTTCGGCTCGTCGGGGGGGAAGGGCACGGCCGGTCGCTGCTGAGCGATCGGACGCCTGACATGGGTGTACAACGGTGTGATGAACGTCGAGGGTCAGATCGAGCTGCGGTTCAGCGGGCACGTGGTGCGCACCGGCAACCACGTCAACCTCTCCGCGGTGCGCACCGAGGGCGAGTACCTGTGGCTGGCCGGTGACGAGACCGCCACCGTGGAGCGGCTGATCCTCGACTCGTCCGACGAACCCACCCGGGCCGACGGCCAGCGCAGCTTCGCCCTGGACGAGCTCGTGGACCTGCCCGGCCCGCCCGATGACGAGGCCGACATCGAGGGCATCGCCCGGGCAGGGGGCTGGTTGTGGGCGGTCGGATCACACAGTCTGGTGCGCAAGCGGGTCAAGCGCCAGCACGACGAGGCCAAGGCGCTGCGCCGGCTCGCCAAGGTGCGCCGCGAGCCCAACCGGTTCGTGATCGTCCGCCTGGCCGTGCAACCCGGTGCCGACGGCCACCCGGAGCTCGTCCGCGAGTCCGACGACGGGCGCCGCTCCGCGATCGTCGGCGCCGCGGGCACCGACAACCTCACCGACCTGCTCGTCGACGACGTGCACCTCGCGCCGTTCCTCGCGATCCCGTCGAAGGACAACGGCATGGACGTCGAGGGGTTGGCCGTGCATGGCGAGACGCTCTACATCGGCCTGCGCGGCCCGGTGCTGCGCGGCTGGGCCGTGGTGCTCGAGGTCCTCCCCGTAGAAGACACAGAAGACACAGAAGACACAGAAGGCTCAGACGATCCCGGCCGGCTCGAGCTCGGGAAACTCCCCGAGGGCACCCGTTACCGCAAACATTTCCTCGACCTGGGCGGGTTGGGTGTGCGTGACCTGTGTCCCGACGGCGACGACCTGCTGGTGCTGGCCGGGCCGTCGATGGCGCTGTCCGGGCCAGTGCGGATCTACCGATGGCACGGCGCGGCCGCCACCGAGACCTCGCGGGTGGTCCGCGGCGACGATCTCACCCTGGAGACCGAGGTGTCCCACGGCGCCGGCGAGGACCACGCGGAGGGCATCGCGCTGCTGGGAGACTCGACCGCGGGCACCCGGCTCCTGGTGGTCTACGACAGTCCGTCGACCAGACGTCGGCCCACACCTGAGGCCGTGCTGGCCGATCGCATCCGGATCGGCGCGCCGCTCGTCGCGCCGGACGACACGCCCGACTTACTGCCTGTGACCAAAATGCAGCTTGCCGTAAGCGTTCCGCTATCTTCTGTCCCGGATCACTGACACGACCCGCTCCCACGACGGACACGGATTCCCCAATCCGCCGGCCCCCGAGCCGGATGTCCGCCGGGTCGTCAGATCCGGAAGGCAGGTTGTGACCCGGCACCGCTCCCCCAGCGGCCGGTGCACGCACCAGCGGCCCCCGACTCGGGCCGTCGCGCTCCCCGGTGCGTCGCCGCGCCATCTGAACGCGCAGTCCGCGCTGCGCAACGGCATGACCGCCGCCGCCGTCACCGGTGGCGCGCTCGCCATGGTCCTCCCCACCCTCGCCATCACCGGGTCGGGCGCCGGGACCACAGCCGACGCGACCGAGCTCCGACTCGCCACCGCCGAACGCAGCCTGGCCGAGACGGCCGGCGCCACCCGCACTCCGCTGCGGGCGACCCCGAGCGCATCCCCGATCGCGGCCGACGGGGCGGTGCTGCTGGCCAGCGTCGTGCCGGTGGCCCATGACGACGAGCCGGAGCCGCCGGAGATCACCGCCGCCGAGCTGCTCAAGGCCGTCGGGCTCGCCGACATCGCCCACAAGGCCGAGCAGGAGCGTGCGGCCAAGGCCGACTGCGACACCGGCCTCGGCGGGCTCGGCCCGGTCAAGTCGTGGGTGCGCACCGCGGCGCACTTCCTCAGCTGCCTCTACGGCGAGCCGACCCTGATCGGTAGGGCCAGTCGCTCCAGCAGCTACTCCGATCACCCCAGCGGGCTGGCAGTGGACTTCATGATGTCCGGCGCGCGGGGCGACCGGCTCGCGGGATGCGCGCTACGCAACCGGGAGGCACTCGGGATCCACTACGTGATCTGGAAGCAGCGGGTCAACTACGGCGACGGCTGGGAGCGCATGGAAGACCGCGGCAGCTCCACGGCGAACCACTTCGACCACGTGCACATCTCGTTCCTGCCGCGCGCCTCGGGTGACACGCCGACTGTCGGGGCCTGCGCCTGACCGGCGCTACAGCCCGATCCGGCCCGGCCGCCCGTTCTCCCCCACCCGCCAGATGTTCACCACCGACGGCCGGGGTTGGCTGCCCGCGCCGTCCGGCCACGTCGATCCCGGCTGGTCGGGGCCGGCGTCATCGATGTCGCCCGGGTGCTGCGCTGCGAACAGCACGAACTCGTCGGTGACCACCGGCCCGCAACACTCCGCCCCGACCGGCACGCTGGCGAACAGCGTGGTGCGCCCGCGCGTCGGCCCCTCCAACGACACCCCGTATAGCCCGTCGTTGGCGCCCAGCTCGGCCCCGGAGTCGGTGGCGATCCAGAGGTTGCCGTGGCCGTCGAAGGCGAGGTTGTCCGGCGAGGTGATCGGGCTGACCTGGCTCTTGTCGAACCCGCCGAAGTAGGTGCTCGGGTCGTTCGGGTCCCCGCACACCAGCAGGATCGACCAGGCGAAGGTCTCGGCTGCCGGATCGTCGCCCGGCTCCACCAGCTCGATGACGTGACCGTGCTTGTTGTCGACACGCGGGTTGGCCTCGTCGGGACCTGCCTTCTCGGCCTTGCCCCGGTCGCTGTTGTTGGTCAGCGCGATGTAGACGCTGCCGGTGCGCGGGTGGGCCTCGATGTCCTCGGGCCGGTCCATCTTGGTGGCGCCCACCTTGTCGGCGGCCTCCCGGGTGAAGACGTAGACCTCCTCGGCACTCATCCCGTCGACGAACGACGTGGTGCCCGCCACCAGCTTGACCCACTTTCCGGTGCCGTCGAACGCATTGTCGGCGGGGATCCTGCCGGTGCCGTCGATCTCCGCGGCCGGGCTGTTGCCGGTGAACGTGGCGGCATAGAGCGTGCCCTGGGAGAGCAGGCCCCGGTTGTTCTCCCGGGCCTGGCGGCTCTCACCCGGCATCATCGCCCCGTCCGAGACGAACTTGTAGACGTAGTCGAAGCGCTCGTCGTCACCCAGATAGGCCACCGCGCGGCCCTCTGGCGTCAGCCGGATCGTCGCGGCCTCGTGCTTGAACCGGCCGAGTGCGGTGTGCTTGACCGGCGGCGCGGCCGGGTCGTACGGGTCGACCTCGACGACCCAGCCGAAGCGGTTGGCCTCGTTGGGTTCCATGGTCATGTCGAACCGCGGCTCCAACCGCTCCCACCTGCGCTCGGACGCCTCCGCGGTGATGCCGTAGCGCTTCGCCCGGGCCGCGACGACCGGGTCGGTGACCGCCGCGGCGTTGGCGAAGTAGTTGTTGAAGTTCTCCTCACCGGACAGGAACGTGCCCCATGGCGTCACGCCGCCGGAGCAGTTGTTGAACGTGCCGAGCACCCTGGTGCCGGTCGGATCGGCGGTGGTCTTCAGCAGGTCCGAGCCCGCCGCCGGGCCGTCGAGGACGAACTCGGACGTGCCGGTGTAGCGGCGGTTGTACTGCGCGTCGAGCACCGCCGCCATCCGTCCGGTGGCCCGGTCGCGCTCGACCACGACGACCGTGAGGCCGTGCGCCTCGAGGGCGATCCGGATCTGGTCGTCGGTCGGGTTCTCCGGGTCGTAGCCGCGGAACATCAGCGGTTCGAGGGTGTACTCGTGGTTGGCGAACATGAGATAGCGCTCGGCCGCACCGCCCGGCAACGGCACCAGCCCGCAGAAGTCGTTGTTGTAGCCGAACTGCCCCGCCTGCGCCGCGGCGGTCTGGTTCTCGAAGTCGAACGCCGGTGCGCCGGCCACCACCGGGTCACCCCAGCGGATGACGACGTTCTGGTCGTAACCGGGCGGGAGCGTCACCGCGTCCGCGGTGTTCGGCGCGACGGTCTCGTAGTTCAGGCCCACCGGCATCGCCGGCGGCGGGGCGGGGGTCGTGGCGCACGCGGCAAGGGCGCCACCGGCGCCGACGGCGACGGTGAGCACGGCGCCGGCCTTGAGCAGGCCGCGGCGACTCAGCGAGCGGTGCGCGATGTCGCCGAAGTACTCGTTGGCCGAGCCGTTGGGAGCCTCGTGGGCGCACGCGTTGCCGCAGCGGTAGCGACAGGTCAGGCCCTGACGGCCGGGAGCGCGCCGGGTCGACAACGGCAGCGGGACGCGGAGGTCGCTGGCGTCGTCAGGGCGTGGGTCGGCCACGGGTCACCCTTCTGATTGGGTCGGAGGTCGAGGAACTATCTGACCCTACGTAATCGAATCAAGGATTAGATAGCCCACACGTGGCTAGTGGATGAACGTGTAGTCACTCCGTGACGCCGGAATTCGGATCTCGATCCTGATTCGCTCAGGGCGAACATCACTGCTCACGGCGAACATTCACCCGTCGCCGGTCGAGTCGCCCCTAGCGTCGGTCGCACCACCCGACCTGAGAGGCCGTCCGATCGTGTCGACGCAACCGCCGCCCCAACCGCTCCCCGTGCCGCAGCCACCTCCGCGGCCGACGCCACCACCTGCCCAACCACTCGCCCACCCTGGCGCCGGGCCGCGGATGTTCGTGTCCGGCGGGTCCGCCGCCGACGCCGTGCTCGACCGCCTGCTCGGCGAGCGCATCGTGTTCCTCGGCACCGAGGTCGACGACGCCGCCGCCAACCGCATCACCGCCCAACTGCTGCTGCTCACCACGGAGGATCCGCGCCGCGACATCACCCTCTACATCAACTCCCCGCGCGGCTCGGTGACCGCGGGAATGGCGATCTACGACACCATGCAGCTGATCAGCCCCGACGTCGCCACCTGGGCCGTCGGGCTCGCCGCGTCGATGGGACAGTTCCTGCTCACCGCCGGGGCTCCCGGCAAGCGGCACGCCCTGCCGCACGCCCGGATCCTCATGCACCAACCCTCGTCCGGGATCAGCGGTTCCGCCACCGGCATCACGATTCGGGCGGGAGTGTTCGGGGAGATGAAGCGCCAGATCGCCGAGCTCACCGCCCGGCACTCCGGCCAACCGGTCGAGACGATCACCGCCGATGCCGACCGGGACCGCTGGTTCACCGCGGAGCAGGCGCGGGCGTACGGGTTGGTGGACCACGTGGCCGGGGCTTGAGGTGCTTGGCGACGACAGAAGTTCTTCAGGGGTTCGGTCGGGTGCGGGCACGCGTGGAGGTGGTGCGGGGGATCCGGCGGGCAGGGCGCCGAGCGTTGATCGATGTCTGGGAACCGCCAGCCGTGCCATCTGCGGTTCCGGGTTCCCAACCGACGATAACGGCGCCATCGGGGTCGCGGCGGCCTGTCAAGATCAGCGTCTCGATACGGGGAGCCGCACGGGATGGGGCTCTGTGTTCCCGTTCGGTGCTCATGAAGCCGGCGACGTGATCCAGACCCGAAGAACTTCTGCGCGCTGCTCTTGGCAAACCGGCGGTCCGGAACCGCCGCCGCGCCCGCTTGACGCGCTCGGCGCTGATCGCCTCGAGGACGTGGGCCGCCGAGCCAGGCTCGTTCCCAACCCGTGCGACCGGCTGGCCGTCGATGTTCACCGCCACGTTGACCGCGCCGTCCAGAGCAACTGGATGGTCGTAGTTCACGGGCGGTGGCGCCCGGTAAGAAACTTTGTTACTCTTGAGCCTATGGTCGATTCGCGAACCGTGACGATCTCGCTGCCACCCGAGCTAGCGGCCCAGGTGGACGAGGTGGCCGGCCGCGAGGGTCGGAGTCGCAGCGAGTTGTTCCGTGAGGCTGCGCGGCAGTATCTACGCAGGCAGGAGCGCTGGGAGCGGATATTTGCCTACGGTGAGCAGGCGGCTGGACGTGCCGGCATCGTCTACGAGGACCAGGTGGCTGAGGTCATCACCGAGCGCCGCCGCGCCACCCGAAGCCCGGGCTGATGCGGGTCCTGCTCGACATCAACGTCCTGGTGTCGGCCGTGCTCTTCGGCGGGCTACCCAGACGGATCCTCGAGGGTGCGGCGCGGGGCGAGTTCGAGCTGGTCACTGGTGTGGAGCTGCTCGACGAGCTCGAAGACGTTCTGGTCGAACGGTTCGGTTTTCAGCGCGGCGCCGCCGGGCTCACCCGTGCCGAGATCGAGGCCATTGCCGAGTTGGCCGTACCGACCGCCCTCCCAGCCGCTTCGCGTGACCCGGACGACGATGTCGTGCTGGCGACCGCGACCGCCGGTGCGGTCGCGACCATCGTGACCGGCGACAAGGACCTCCTCGTTCTCGGGTCACACGCCGACATCCCCATCCGGACCCCGAGGGAGTTCCACGATCGGCCTTGACGGCTGACGCGCTCAGCGCGGTCCAGGTGCTCTTGGCAGCCCAAGATCCTCGCGGTCTACGTTCCGGCCCGCCCCGCATTCTCCGCTCAGGGCGCGGCTCGGGCACTTCAGGGGCAGAGTGGCCGGAGGCTGCGGCGGCAGCACCTCTGTGTACCGGCGTTCGGATCGTAGGCGCTCGAAGCGCCTCGAGCCCGTCCTCGGCGAACCGCGACCGTCGTCCCGTCGATGATTCGTACGTCGTCTCCCAGGGGACGCTCTTGAGCGGCAGCTGGGGGAAACAACTTGATCGCTGACAGCCGAGGCCCGCACCTCCCACCACTCGGACCAACTTCCTCACCGCGGAGCAGGCGCGGGCGTACCGGTTGGTGGACCACGTCGTCAGGGCCTGAACCCCGCCGATGACCGGCGCCCGGAGAAGCTCGCGAGCCCGCGGTTTCCGCGCGACCTGCCTCGGGAACCCGCGCCGGTGAGTTCGCAGCGGTTCCCGCTCCAGCTGCCGGTCGCTGTTCTGTTCGCCCTACCGGGCACTTATCTGGGCGGCGCCGAGTACCTGGGCCTGCCGCACCCCGACCTACCCCCAGCCCTCGGCGCACCCGTCTACGGCATCGCGATCATCGGCGCCGCCTTCGTCCTGGCCTGGGCCGCCGAGGCCGCGCAGGTCGACGTCAGCGCCGGGTTGGCCCTGGCGGTGCTCGCGCTGCTGGCGGTGCTACCCGAGTACGCCGTCGACTTCGTCTTCAGCTTCCAGGCCGGCCAGATCTACGCCGAGGCCGGGGAGTGTCTCCCCGGCCCTGACGGTGCGAACCCGTGCTCGCTGGCGCTGGCCAATATGACCGGGGCCAACCGGGTGCTCGTCGGCGTCGGGTGGCCGTTGGTGGTGGTGATCGCGTCGATCGCCGCCTACTACGCGCGGCGCTCCGGGGAGGGCGACAGCCCATCGGCGCACGTAGGTTGCGTGCAGATGCCGCGGGTCATGTCGACGGAGATCGTCTACCTGGGGATCGCCACGCTCTACTCCCTGACCCTGCCGCTGCGGCACACCCTGACCCTCGTCGACGCCGCCGTCCTCGTCTCGATCTTCGCCCTGTACGCGTGGCGGCTGTCGAAGGCCCCGGCCAAGGAGCCGGACCTGATGGGCACCTCGGCATGGGTCGGGTCGCGCCCGACAACCCAGCGGCGCGCCACCTACATCAGCATGTTCGTCGTCGCGGCCCTGGTCATCCTCGCCACCGCCGAGCACTTCGCCGAGAACCTCGTCCAGACCGGCACCGAGCTCGGCGTCGACCCGTTCGTCCTCGTGCAGTGGGTCGCGCCGCTGGCCAGCGAGGCGCCCGAACTGATCGTCGCGTGCCTCTACGCCTGGCGCCTCAAGGCGAGCGACGGGCTGGGCACCCTGCTGTCCAGCAAGGTCAACCAGTGGACGCTGCTGGTGGGCACGATCCCGCTGGTCTTCGCACTGTCCGCGGGGACGACCGACGGCCTGCCGCTCGACGTCCAGCAGCGCTTCGAGCTGCTGATCACCGCGGCGCAGTCGCTCTTCGCGGTGAGCCTGCTGATCAACCTGGGGTTGACCCTGCGCGCTGCCGGTGCGCTGTTCGCCCTGTTCGCGGTCCAGTTCGTCTCCAGCATCACGATGCCCCCCGAGATCGACCGGATCGTCATCATCGTGGTCTCAGGGGTGTACGGGGTGCTCGCGATCGCGATGCTCATCCACTACCGCCGCGACGTGCCGCGCACCGCCCGCGACGGGCTCGTCACCCCGTTCGACAAGCTAGAGAGCGCCGACGAGGCAGCCGCCTCGCGATGATCTGGGCGAGCCACTGGTGCAGCACCGCATGACGTTCACCGAGGGGTGTGAATCACGTCGTCAGCTTCATGATCCCCGAACGGGAACACAGAACCGCATGCCGTGCGGCTCCCTGTACCAAAATGCTGATCTTGGCGGGTCCCGGTGACTCCGATGGTGCCATGACCATCGATCGGGAACCCTGAACCGCACTCGGCACGGCTGTCGGTTCGAAGACATCGATCAAGCCGCTCGGCACCGTCCGCCCACCCGGATCCCGCGCCACCTCCACGCGTGCCCTCGCCCGACCGAACCCCTCGAAGAGCGTCTGCGGCGCTGCACTAGCGTTGCGGGCCCGAGCTTCTGCATCGATAGAGAGGGCAAGTGTCATGCGCGTCGGCGTACTCACCGGAGGCGGCGACTGCCCCGGGTTGAATGCGGTCATCCGGGCGATCGTCCGCAAGGGTGTACCCGAGTACGGATACTCCTTCCTCGGGTTCCGCGACGGCTGGCGCGGCCCCCTCGAAGCTCTGACCAAACCACTCGACATCCCCGCCGTACGCGGGCTGCTCCCCCGAGGCGGCACGATCCTCGGGTCCTCCCGTACCAACCCGTTCGCCGTCGAGGACGGCGTCGAGCGGATCCGGCGCAATCTGCAGAACCTCGGCGTCGACGCGCTCATCGCGATCGGTGGGGAGGACACCCTCGGCGTGGCGACGAGGCTGCACGAGGTGGGCGTCAACGTCGTCGGGGTGCCGAAGACGATCGACAACGACCTGTCCGGCACCGACTACACCTTCGGCTTCGACACCGCGGTCAGCATCGCCACCGAGGCCATCGACCGGCTGCACACCACCGCCGAGTCCCACCACCGCGCGTTGATCGTCGAGGTGATGGGCCGGCACGCCGGCTGGATCGCGGTGCACTCCGGCATGGCGGGCGGGGCGAACGCGATCCTCATCCCCGAGGTGCGCTTCGACATCGACCAGGTCTGCAGATGGGTGGAGAACCGGTTCCGGCTGGACTACGCCCCGATCATCGTCGTGGCGGAGGGCGCCAAGCCCAAGGAGAGCGACGAGGTGCTGCTCACCGGCGAGAAGGACGCGTTCGGCCACGTCCGTCTCGGGGGGATCGGCGACTGGCTGGGCCGCGAGATCGAAGCTCGCACCGGCAAGGAGGCCCGTACCACCGTGCTCGGGCACGTGCAACGCGGCGGCACGCCGACGGCGCGGGACCGCTGGCTGGCCACCCGGTTCGGGCTGCACGCCATCGACGCGGTGGCGCACGAGAAGTGGGGGATGATGACGGCGCTTCGCGGCACGGACATCGTCATGGTGGCGCTGGTCGAGGCGACCGAGAAGCTCAAGGTGGTGGACCCGGCGTTGTACGCCGAAGCCGAGGTGTTCTTCGGCTGAGCGGTGTACAGGCGGCTCGTCTAACCTGCTCTGATGGGTTTGATCCGGGACGAGCGCAGTGTGCAGATCGGCTCGTCGACCGTTTCCGTCACCGGCATGACCGGTCCGGTGTACGCGACGTGGGTCCTGCTCGTGGATGGACAGGAGGTGGATTCGGCCGTGGCGGACGGTGAGTTCCGGCTTCGGGGGCAGCTATCCGACGGGAGCGACGTCGAGGCGGTCGTGCACCAGAGCCTGGTCGGCCCCACGTACGTGCTGATCAACCACCGTGGCGATGAGGTAACCCGCTTCGAGGGCTTCGTCACCTGAACAATGGCCCAGAATTGGACCGTCCGAGCTTGGACGAACCAGACTTGGGCTATGGTAGCCGGGTGAGCGTCCGACGCGGGCAGTTCGTCGGCAGGCACAGCCAGCTGGCTCTGCTGGAGCGAGACCTCGCGGAGGTCCGTGCCACACGTCGCGGCCGGTTCGTTCTGCTCCGCGGACGTCGCCGGGTAGGCAAGTCGCGGCTGGTGAGCGAGTTCCTCCGACGTCACCATGTGCCGGCGGTCTTCTACGCGGCCACACCAGGTGCTCCTGAGCGCGAATTGGCACGCTTCGCCGACGCGGTCGGACGGTCGACCCTGACCGCTGCCTCCCTGGTACGCAGCGGCACCTCCTTCGGGAGCTGGGAGGCGGCGCTCTCCACCGTCGCTCTGGCTGCCGGCGACGGGCCCTGCGTCATCGTCATCGACGAGCTGCCGTACCTGGTCGACGGCCACCGCGAACTGGAGGCCGAACTGCAGCACGTCTGGGACCAGGTGCTCGAGCACCACCCCGTTCTTCTGATCGCCGTCGGCTCCGACCTGGCGATGATGGCGGCGTTGACCAGCTACGGCAGGCCGTTGTTCGGCCGCCCCACCCGCGAGATCATCCTGAACCCGCTGTCCGTGGCCGAGGTGGGCGACTTGCTGGGCCTCACACCGGCGGATGCGATCGACGCCGCGCTCGTCGTCGGCGGGTTCCCGCTCGTCGCGCAGTCCTGGATCGAAGGCCTCGATCGGCGGCAGTTCCTCTCCGAAGCGTTGGATGACCCGACGTCAGCCTTGATCGTCACGGGTGAACGGGCGTTGGCCGCTGAGTTCCCCGATCCTGCTGCCCGTTCAGCGTTGAGCGCGATCGGAGCGGGCGAGAGCGGGTTCACCGCCATCGCGAGTCGGGCCGCGCTCCCCGCGACAACGCTACGTCGCACGCTGGACATGCTGCTGAGTAAACGGATGGTGGTGGCCGAACGTCCGCTGTCCACCCGGCCGGCGCCCAAGCTCACCCGTATCCGAATCGCCGATCCGTACCTGCGGTTCTGGTTGCGGTTCGTCGAACCCGGCCTGGAGGAGATCGAGCGAGGACGCGGTGACCTCGCCGTGCAGCGGGTCGAGGAAGGCTGGCCTGCATACCGTGGTGTCGCCGTCGAGCCCATCGTGCGCGACAGCGTCGACCGCCTCCTCCCCGACGCCCGGTTCGGCGACACCCGTCACATCGGTGCCTACTGGACCCGTTCCAATGACGTCGAGGTCGACCTCGTCGGCTCCTCGGACACCGGCCCGACCGGTCGGGTCGGAATGGTCGGCTCTGTGAAGTGGCGGGAGAACGCCGCCTTCGGCAGCGGGGATGTCGCCGCGCTGCTGCGGTCCCGTGACCAGGTGCCAGGCACGGATTCAGAAACGCTGCTGGTCGCCGTCTCGCGCACTGGCGTCGAGGCCGCCGGGGTCGACGCCGGTCTCGGTCCAGCCGATCTCGTCAACGCGTGGCGGCGCTGAGCTTGCCCCAGCCGCTCTTACGATAGTCAGCGGTAGCCGGTTGTGTCGGCGGGTTTGCCTGCATCCTGCACTTCGGTGACGTGCCGCCAGCAATCGGGTTGGCTGCCGTCGAGATCAGTGAAGCCGTAGACCTTCGCCCACCCCTGAAGGGGCAAGGATCTGTTTCCAGGTCACTGTGCAGCGCGATCGAGGCAGGAACCGCTGGTCGCTCGTTTCGGCGGGATACCGCTCGGTCGTAAGCGCACCGCAGTCGTGACCGTGACCGATCTGAAACCGATCATGGCCACCGCGAAACGCAACGAGCTGATCCATCGGCTCCTTGCTGGACGGTGTGAGTTATGCGAGCAAACGATGGGACCGCAAGTCCACCACATCCGAAAACTCGCCGACCTCAACAAGTCAGGACGGCCAGAATGGCCGGCGTGGATGCACCTGATGGCCATGCGCAAACGCAAAACCCTTGTGGTCTGCCAAGCATGCCACCAGAACATTCACGCCGGACGAACAGCTGCGACCCGGAAGTGACCACTGGAGAGCGGTATGCGGTGAAAGCCGCCCGTGCCGTTCGGGAAAAACCGACGGAAAAGGATCTCAGCCAGAGACACCTCGCCGGCGGCTCATTCACTCGGCGGGCAATGCCAGGGAGATGAGTGGCTCAACCTGCTTGCTCGTCTCAAGATCAGCGCAATGTCTCGGTCACGGCGCGGATGACCCGATAGTCAGGCCGCTGGATGCTGATCGCCGCGTGCCGAGCGAGGTGGGGCACGGACCGATCAAAGTCCGGTCGGAGGGTGCGCACGACGTTCAGGTCGCAAAGAACGGTCTGGGAACTGATCCACGTTCCGTCGGTGAGCACGCCCATGAGTTGACGGACGACCTCGCCCTCGTCCTCGAAGCAAAGGAAGTAGCCTTCGAGCGGGCCGGGATGCTCTGCGGGCCGAAGTCGATTCCGGATTAGGTGGCGGAGGTCTGCGGGGCCGCGCCGGTGCCCAGTCGCGTGAAATCGTTCGACGTACTCAACCGCTTTCTCGAACAGGGCCGGAAGCTCGAGCGCGAGTAAGTCGCTGGAACCAAGGCTGCGGTGTCTGCTGTCGAAGAAGGCGTCGGGCCGCGCCTCCTCGCGGACCTGGATCAGGTCCTGGATGTCGACCTGGGCTAGGCGTTCGTAGTCGATCTCCAACCTGCCGAGCGGCTCGGGTGTCGGAAGAGCGGAGCGCTCAATGCGGAAGCGGTTGGACGATCCGTCGGCGACATCTGCGTAAACTTGGAGTTCCCGCGCAAGCTCGGCATCGCCGGACTCCGGCCCGGATGGCAGGAACGGTATCGGCTTGCTGACGAGGTCGGTCAACGTGAGCTCCAGCGCGATTGGGATGTTGCCGTCATAAGCCACCAGCGCGTCGTCGAAAACCCGTGGCCAAGCGGGTCGCTCTGCGTCGGTCATAGCCCTTTGCATGGTGGCCTCAATCGCAGCTGCCCTGATGGTTCGCCCGGCGCTCAGTTCGGACTCCACATAGTTGTAAACCCGGTTGTAAAGAGATCGGGTAGCGGCATTTGGGCTCGACTTGCGTCCGATGTCGAGTATCTCCCGCAGTCGCTCTGAGTACAGACTCGACAACCTTTCGAGAGTCCAGGTCAAGGGTGGGTTCACGCCTGATTCCTCAACTCGCCCGAAGGCCACATCAAGTGCGGCGACGTGCTCGACCGGAACATTGGCGGCCCGCTCCGGGTTGCTCCGCGTGAGCTGCTCCCGAACGGCTGCCTGGCTCACCGGACTCCCGTCTGGTGCAACTCGCGCCGCCCTGCGTACGAAGCCCGCCTCGATGGCCTTGCGAAAAGTGGCGCCCTGCTCCATCTGGCCGTAGAGGAGCCCATTGTCGTTCAGATCCGAGTCCGAGATGACCACGCCGCGGGTGAGGATCGCCGCTACCTTCAGTGACAGCTCGAATTGGGTCCGCCGGTCAACGTCCCGCACGATGCCCTGCATGCCGTGTGCTTGGATGTTCGTGGGAAATACGAGGTGGCGGTCGAGATGGGTACGAGCCACACTCAGAGGTGCTTCCGCGCGATCAGCATCGTCCACGCTGCGATTGTAAGCGCGCAATGCACCTCCTGGCCCGCCACCGCCGCTTGGAACTCCGGACCAGCTAACCACCGTCCACGACCGGCCACCGACTCCATCGGCTCCGCCTCAGGCGCCTCCACGGAGCGATCGTCCACAACAACGGCGACGACCGTCACCGGTGTCCCGATGAGGCCGGTTTCCGCGAACAACGATCCGATGGTCTCGGGGTCCCGTCCGACGACCCCGGCCTCCTGCTTGAGCTCGCGCAGCGCCGCGGCACCTGCCGTTTCGTCGTCCTCGATGCTTCCGCGGGGGAACTCCCACGACGATGAGGAAACGGGGTAGCGGTACATGTGCCATAGTCCGACGGTGTCGGCGTGCACGGGTATGACGACGACGCCTAGGCCTCCCCACTCCCAGCGCAGGTAGCGACCCCGCGCCCCGGTGGGTCCGACTACGTGGTCGTCGTAGAGCGTTCCGAAGCTGTTCTCGAACGCTCGCACCTCTGCGGCCCTACGGATCGGCACGGGGGGATCACTCATGCGGCGATAATCCCAGCTTGCTCGGCGTTCCTCTCCGCGGTGCGGTCGCGGGGTGGGTGTGTGCCCCGAAGTAGCGGCGCGCGAAGATGCGCGTCGCCGTGCCGGTGCGTTTTGTCCAGCGCGACCGTGACCGGCTCCCCTCGGTCGAGCCCTCCCGCCGGCGCTTCGTGACTGGCGTTACTTGGAGCGCTCACGGGGTCGAGCACCTCCCGCAGCCACAGGTGCGCGACGGGCGTAACACTCTTCCCGGTCGGCTCGACCTCTCCGACGAAGACCGGGCGGCCGGACGGGGGTATCGTGACGAGGGTGGACATGGCGGACAGCGATTCGTTCGTCCTTCTTCTGTACATCGAGTACGATTTTCTTCCCGCGCATCAGCTAGCAGCGGTTCTTTCTGCTTTCGACGACATCTATTCGAGCTTCTCGCACGCGGACGACTTCGCGCGCAGCCATCTAATCTTCCCTAATGCGCTTCGACTCCGGGCGGTCCGGGTCGAGACGGGCAACAGCGTTCTGCTCACCTTGGGGCCCGGCATCCAGCAGATCGTCGAGTTCCTGAGTGACCACCCCGTCGGTGGAGTCGCGGCGCTGGCAGCGACCGGGTCGCTCGTTCTAACGTTCTTCTCGCGGCTGCGCAAGGAGACTCAGCAGGCTCAGCTAGGCAATGCTGCGGTGCGCGTCGAGAGAGCCAAGGCGGAGATCGCAAAGGCTCGGGCGCGAGCTGCGGTGCAGGCCGCAGACGTCGCGAGCGCGATCGAGCGGGCAGCAGTCGTAGCCGTGATCGCGGACACCTGGTTCGGCACCGGCGAGCCCGACCAGCTGATGAGACTGTCCCAGCAGGTGAGGGCGCCGCTGGAGAAACTCGACACCGTGTTCCACAGCGACAACATCCTCCGAGCCGCCCTCGGCGGTCAGGATCTCCTGGAACCCAAACCCCCGGGGCTGGCTGGCGACGACCGGCCGGCGTTGTCCACGTAACCGCGGTTCGCGGTGCACGTCGACACTGGTGCCGGGTTGGGGTTGGTGCCGGGTGTCCTCAGCGGAGATGCCGGTGCGGCTGCAATGGGTCTTACTCACACGACCTGAAATCGATCTGATGCGCGGCGTGTCGAATAGAGCAACGGCCCGAATCGAGAAAGAATTGGGTTACCACACTCAATTCACCTGATCGGACGTAGCTATTCAGTCGCGGGTAGCGGCGGGTGGTAACCAGGCTCCGGTGGTGAACAGTTGGGTGAGGACGTCGAAGCTGTTCAGGCCCCATTTGGTGGCGGTGGATAGGACTGGACGACGGCGAAGTCGGCGACGCCGTCGAGAGTACGCCAGCAGCCGCTGGAGGTGCGTTGCTGGATCTTGGCCGGGCGGATGTCGCGTTCACTCTGGTTGTCCGTGAAGGGGTGAAAATTACGATCACTCCCTCAGCCATGCAGGGGTGAACCAGACCGCGCGGGGCCACCTCGGTTCCGGGGGTTGCGCCATTCGTGCGGGCGGTCGGTCGGGTAGTTCAGGGATGTCGTCGCATCCAGGTGATACCGCTCGCCCGTCACCTCCATGTCAGGACGCGTTTTAGCACCAGCCAGCACCATCTCCTCCCCGGGTCGCAGCGGTCGGGTGTCGCCGCTATCGCCGTGCGGCTCGACCCATGCCAGCACTCCGCCGGCACCCGACCGGTCGACACCTGGGCCTCGGTGGGTGGCCCTCGTGGGCGTCAGGCCATCCCCTACCGGTGGCGTTGTAGACGATCTCCGTTCGGCGACGTACCTCGAGCTTGTGGCGCAGGTTGCACACATGAACTTGACCTTCGCCTCGCTGATCACGAGCCGGAGGGCCGGACGGCCGGCAGCGGCGCTGCGCGTGTGCCGGGCCGTTGGTGCCCGCTCGGAGGCGCCGGAGATCCGGGAGGTGCGCGACGAGCTCGTCGCGAGTCTGCGCCGCGCGGTGCTCGCCGTCGATGTCCCGGAGCTGCTCGCCACCTTCGCGGAGCACGCCTGGGCCGCCATCCAGACCTCGAGGTGCACGACCGGTTGGTGGCAATACTACAGCGGACGACCCGCGCCGCCCGAGATCGCGACCCGCCGTGCTCGGCTGCTCACCGAGGGACAGCGGACCTCGACGAGGCTCCCGGGCGCCCCGGGCGCGGACCCGGCGGTGGCCGGGTGCGCCCGATGCCAGGGCCTGCTCGTCGTTGAACCTGATCCAGCAGACAGGATCCCCAACCCCTGCGCCCCCGGCGGGCACCGGCGCTCCCACCGCCCCCCTCCTGCAGATCGGCAAGCACCCAGGCCCAGGTCGCCGAGCGCCAGACCCAGGTCGCCGAGCGAACGGCACTTTCGTCCACCAGGCTGGACGACAGTACCGTTCGTTCGCAGCCCGGGCCCGGCTACTCGACCGTCACGCTCTTTGCGAGGTTGCGGGGGCGGTCCACGTCGCGCCCCAGGGCCAGCGCGGCGTGGTAGGCCAGGAGCTGGAGCGGCACCGACAGCAGGATCGGGTCCAGCTCGGGTTCGTTGCGCGGGATCACGATCGTCCGGTCGGCGAGATCCCCGAGCTCACGATGCGCGACGGCGATCACCGGCCCGCGGCGGGCCTTGATCTCCGAGAGCGTCGAGGTGTTCTTGTCGAGCAGGTCGTCATCCGGCACCACCGCGACGGTCGGCAGTTCCGGGCTGACCAGGGCGAGCGGGCCGTGCTTCAGCTCGGCGCAGGCGTACGCCTCGGCGTGCACGTAGGAGATCTCCTTGAGCTTCTGCGCACCCTCGCGGGCCACCGGCCAACCGCGCCTGCGGCCGACGAACAGCACGCTGGCGCTGGTGGCGATCTCCCGGGCGATCCCGGCGATCGCGTCCTCCTGCTCGAGGATCTGGGCGATCTGGCCGGGGATCGCGGTGAGCCCGGCGATGATCCGGCCGCCCTCGGTCGGCGAGAGATCCCGGATCCGCCCCAGGTGCATCGCGAGCAGCGCGAACGCGGCCACCGTCGAGGTGAACGACTTCGTCGCGGCCACCGACATCTCCGGACCGGCGTGCAGGTAGATGCCGCCGTCGCACTGCCGGGCGATCGTGGAGCCCACGACGTTGACGATCCCGATCACCCGTCCACCCTTGCGTTGCAGCTCCTGCACCGCGGCGAGGGTGTCGATGGTCTCGCCGGACTGGCTCACCGCGACGTAGAGCGTGTCCGGCTCGACCACCGGATTGCGGTAGCGGAACTCCGAGGCTGCCTCGGCGGCAGCCGGCACCCGAGCCAGGTCCTCGATCAGCAGCGCGCCGAGCTCACCGGCGTAGCAGGCCGAGCCGCAGCCGAGGATCTTCACCCGGCGGATCTCGCGGGCCTCGCGGACCGTGAGGTTCAGCCCGCCCAGGTGCGCGGTGGCGAACCGCTCGTCGAGCCGACCGCGCAGCGCGCGCTCGATCGTGCGGGGCTGTTCCTGGATCTCCTTGTGCAGGAAGTGCGCGTGGTCACCGATCTCGGCGCCCACGACGTCCCAGTCGATCGTGGACGGGCTCTTGGCCGTCGACCGGTCGTCGAGGGTGAACGTGCGATAGCCGCCCGCGGTGATCGCCGCGAGCTCGCCGTCGTCGAGATAGACGACCTGGCGGGTGTACCCCACCAGTGCGGCGACGTCGGAGGCGACGAACATCTCCTTCTCCCCGACGCCGAGCAGGACCGGGCTACCGTTGCGGGCCACCACGATCCGGTCGGGGTGCTCGGCGTCGAGCACGGCGAGGCCGTAGGCGCCGACGACCTGACGCAGAGCCTGGCGGACGGCCTGCTCGAGGTCGCCCGCGCCGGCCGCGAAGGCCGCCGCGATCAGGTGGGCGACGGTCTCGGTGTCGGTCTGTGAGGTGAACTCGACGCCGTCGGCGGTGAGCTTGGCCCGCAACTCCTCGGCGTTCTCGATGATCCCGTTGTGCACCACCGCGATGGCACCGCTCATGTCGGTGTGCGGGTGCGCGTTCTCCGGCGTCGGCTCGCCGTGGGTGGCCCACCGGGTGTGGCCGATGCCGGGGGTGCCCTTGAACCGGGCGGGCAGATCCGCCGCCAGGTCTGCGACCCGGCCGCTGACCTTGCAGATCTTGAGCGGCGCACCCTTCCGGCCGGTCACCGCGAGCCCCGCGGAGTCGTAGCCCCGATACTCCAGGCGGCCGAGACCCTCCAGCAGGATCGGGGCGGCGTCCTGCGCCCCGACGTACCCGACGATGCCGCACATGTGGTCTCCCTATCCGTAGACGATGCGCCTGAGCTGCCGGGCAGACAGCAGCGGCGGCGCGAACCGTCGCGTCGCGAGCTCCGAGTGGAGCGCCGCGAAGATCCGGTCGTTGGTCAGCCCGCGGTCCTGCAGCTCGGCGTGGCGACGCCGGACGAACTCCGGCACCGGCTCGGCGAAGTAGCCGAGCACCTCGGCCACCACCCGGGCCGCCTCCCCCGTACTGAGCGGGGTGCTGCGGACCAGGTGGACGACGAGGTCGTCGTACGGACCGGTGGACACCCGGTGATCCTGCCGCTTCGACGTCGAATTGCCAAATTCCTGCCCGCTTTCGGGCAGGAACCAACCAAGAGCAACACACTCCTCTCCTTCCTTGGCCCGGACGGTCCTCAGGCCGCGGTGCCGGTGGGATCGGCGGGCGTCAGCTCACCTGCCCGCCACAGACGGGTGTAGTAACCGCCCGCCGCCAGGAGCTCGGCGTGCGGGCCTTCTTCCACGATCCGGCCGGCGTCCAGCACGACCACCCGGTCGGCCCGAGCCGCGGTGGCCAGGCGGTGCGCAACGATGAACGCCGTCCGGCGGTCCCCGCCAGCGGGCCTTCGGCCCATCACCCGGTCCCCGGCGGCGAGCACCGTGGCCTCGGTGGCCAGGTCGAGGGCCGCGGTGGCCTCGTCGAAGAGCAGCAGGTCCGGGTCGACGAGCTCGGCCCGGGCGAGCGCGACGAGCTGGCGTTGCCCGGCCGAGAGCCCCTGGCCCCGTTCCCCCACCGGGTGCCGGAAGCCGCCGGGCAGCCCGCGCACCAGGTCCAGGGCGCCGACGGCGCGGGCGGCGGCCTCGATCTCGGACGCGGTGGCGTCCGGGCGGCCGTAGGCGATGTTGGCGGCGACGTCGCCGGTGAACAGGTGTGGCTCCTGCGGCACCACACCGAGGCGCTGGCGGTAGTCGCTCAGGACGAACCGGCGCACGTCCACCCCGTCGACGAGCACGGTCCCGCCGCTCACCTCGTAGAACCGGGCCAGCAGCTTCACCAGTGTCGACTTGCCCGCGCCCGTCGCGCCGACCAGCGCCACCGTCTCCCCCGGCGCCACCCGCAGCGACACGCCGTCCAGGGCGGGTGTGTCCGTGCCCGGGTAACAGAACCGCACGTCGCACAGCTCCACCTCGCCGCGCAGCCGGGCCGGCACCGCAACCGCCTCACTCTCGGGCACAGGCGCGACCGACGTCGGGGTGCGCAGCAGCTCGGAGATGCGGCGAAGCCCGATCCGCGCCTGCTGGTAGCTGTCGAACACCTGGGAGAGCTGCTGCACCGGCAGGAAGAACAGCCCCAGGTACAGCAGGAACGCCGCGAGCACGCCGGGGGTGAGGTCCCCGGTCGCCACCCGGGTGGCGCCGA
>JBOHEP010000385.1:0-18338 GCA_050701075.1 Pseudonocardia sp.
GCCTGTGGGGCCTCGCCGCCAGCCTGTCGACGACGACGATGTTCGGCGACTTCGCCATCAATCCTGTCACCGGTGCGCAGCTCGCTCACGAGCCGGTGCTGGTGCGCTGGACAGCGGACGGGATGCATGCAGTAGCTCTCGGCAACGGATCGTTCGGCCTGCCGGGACAGCTTGTAGCTCCACGTTGACTTGTATTGTCAAGTTGACTATCTTCGCGACGAGTTGTTTCGATGTCACGCGGCGGCCAGTCGACGGAAGGACACGGGCGACGATGCACTGGAGAGCAGCGTCTACACGAGAAGGCATCACATCCGATGCCGCAGAGCCGGCAGCAA
The DNA here is from genome assembly GCA_050701075.1 of Pseudonocardia sp. GTDB lineage: Bacteria > Actinomycetota > Actinomycetes > Mycobacteriales > Pseudonocardiaceae > Pseudonocardia. Next base: position 336 of record JBOHEP010000385.1, read on the forward strand.
CGCGACGTCCACTTGTCGGCGCCCACCGTCAGCGCGTCGTATCCGTTGAGCCTCGGGCAGGCACCACTCGCCTTGTCAGCGATGTCGACGACTGGAGGCGGACCGGCCTATGCGCGCACCGGGTGCGTGCGGTGTGGCGTCGCATGGGGTTCGGATCGAACCGCATCGTGCCGTGCCGCGACGCCCGAGGCGATGCGGCTCGACTGCTCGTCCACCACGGACCCAGCGGCGTCGTGCTCACCGTCTCAGCGGCCGGGCCGCTGCAGCTGACCTCGCGGCAGGCGCGTCGCTTACAGTCAGCGTTACAGCGCACTGGACGAGACGATGAGCGGCGCGTCGGTCACGATCTCGAGCCTGGGACGAGTCGGTGACACCGAGCTCGATCCTGCCCGATCAGGACGCGGGCAGGACGCTGCTCGAGGTGGCGGACTGCGTTGGACCGACGTTCCAGGGACAGGGACCCTCGGCAGGGCAACTGGCAATGGCCATCCGGCTCGCGGGCAGCACGCTGACAGGCCCGGCCGACGAGGTGTCGCACACCGGGGACCGGTCACCCGCCGACGGGACGCTGCGCAGCCGCTGGTTCAGAGTCGAGCAGCTGGCGAGCTGGGCGCTGGGGTCCGCGGCGCGGCTGGTGGTGGTCTCGGGGGATGAGCCACTGCGGCAGCAGTCCCAACTCGTGCTGCTGGTGAGATGCCTGGCCCGGGCCGGGCGGTGGGTGGAGATCGAAACCAGCGGTAGCTGGGTGCCCGACGGCGCGCTCGCGGCCATGACCGACATGTTCGTGGTGTCACCGCGAGCGCCCGGTTCCGGCGCCGGGCCGAGCTCAGCGCGACCGATCAACCCGGCAGCCCTGGCCACGTTCGCCGACTCTGACCGGGCAGTGTTTACCTTCGCTGTCAGCAGCCCCAGCGAGCTGGCCGAGATCGCAGAGCTGGAGCAGCGCTTCGCGCTATACCCGATTTGGGTGGTACCAGCCGGAACCACCGCCGCGGCGGTGCTGGCGGTGTTGTCCTGGCTCGCCCACGATGCCCTCGCGAGGGGTTGGCACCTGTCGTGCAGCCTGCCGGCGTTGCTCGACCAGCCTGGACAGTAGCTATGCAATAGTGCAGCACCGCCGAGGTCCTTCGGGTCTGGATGACGACGTGGCCCTCGCCACCGTCGACCTCGGCCGGGCGCGGCTGGAGTACCGCGACCTCGACCACGCCGCGGCCCCCTCGATCAGGCCGCCGACCTCACGGTGCAGAACCGGTCGGCCCGGCTGGCCGGCGAGATCAACGACGTACGCGCCCGCATGCCGCCCTGGCAGGACAGCGGGCCGTCATACAGCTCGACCAGCGGCTCCGGGCTTACCAGCTGGCCTGAGTGGCGGCCGGTGATTCCGACGTGCCGCCCCCGAAGGCCGACTGCCGGATGCTCCGCCGCTCACCGGAACCGGCAAAGGCACGATCCTCTTCTGACGCGGACGGTGACCCGGCCCGAACCACAGAACACGTCGACCGCGCAGCCGGGCATGGTGGGCGGTACGGCCATCGAGGCCAGCTGAGCTGCAAGTCGTTGCCGCCCCGGTATCGGTGTCGGCACCGATGTGCTGGGCGGCAGGATTCGGACGGATCGGCGGCCGATTCACGGACGATTCACGGACGAATCGGCGGTGGATCTTCGGACGGATCGGCGGTGGATCTTCGGACTAATCGGCAGTATGTTTCGTCCATGAGCGACAGTCTGCTGCCCCGAGCGGTCACTCCCAACATTCTCGCTGCGCTTGCCGACACCCCGGTCGTGGTCGTCAACGGGCCTCGCCAAGCCGGCAAGACCACGCTGGTCCGATCGCTGCCCTACCTCGGAACGTCCGAGATCGTGTCCCTCGACGAACCGACTGCTCGATCCGCTGCCGCTACCGATCCCCGAGCCTTCGTGGAGCGGCCCATCGACACGCTCGTCATCGACGAGGCTCAGCTCGAACCGGCGTTGTTCCGTGCGATCAAGGCCTCAGTCGACGCAGACCGGCGCCCCGGGCGCTTCCTGCTGACCGGTTCCTCACGGTTGCTGGCCGCGCCCGACATGGCCGACTCACTGGTCGGAAGGGTCGAGACGGTGGAGCTGTGGCCGTTCGCCGAACGCGAGCTCGTCGACGTCTCCGGACCGTCGTTCGTCGATGCGGTCTTCGACCAGCCGGGCCAACTGCTGCGCAGTGGTTCGCTGACCCGAGCCGAGCTCGGCGAACGCCTGCTCCGGGGCGGGTTTCCGGAGGCGGTTCGCAGGCAACCGGCACGCCGTCGGGCGTGGTTCGACAACTATGTCCGCACGATCACGCAGCGGGTGATCAGAGAGCTGGCCGATCTGGAGCGTCTCGCCGACATCCCCCGCCTGCTCTCGCTCTGCGCAGCGCGGACCGGCACCGAACTCAACGCCGCCTCCATCGCGGGCGAGCTCGCCATCCCAGCGAGGACCGTCAGTGCCCACCTCGCTCATCTCGCGACCGCGTTCCTCATCCGGTTGATCCCGGCGTGGTCGACCAATCTGAGCGCCAAGGTCGTCCGGCGTCCCAAGCTCCTGATGGCCGATGTCGGGCTCGCCGCGCACCTTCAGGGCGTGACCGCATCTGGGCTCGCGCGGCCGCAGACCCAGTTCGGGCCACTGCTGGAGACGCTGGTCGCCTCCGAACTCGTGCGACAACTCAGCTGGTCACCAAGCTTCTCGACGCTCTGGCACTTCCGGGACCGCAGCGGCGTCGAGGTGGATCTCCTCCTCGAACATCCGGACGGCCGCATCGTCGGGATCGAGGTCAAAGCGACCGGCACTCCGCGCCTGGACGACCTGAAGGGCCTGCGATTCCTCGCCGAACGGCTCGGTGACCGCTTCCACTTCGGGTGCCTGCTCAGTGCCGCTCCCGACGCGACACCATTCGGCCCGAAGCTCGCCGCACTCCCGTTGAGCAGATTGTGGGACCCCTTCGGATGAGCCTGTACGTCAGGGGCGCGCAGCAGCAGATCGAGCTGGACGTCTCGCCCGATCACCGGGAAGTGCCAGCAGTCGGTGGTCAGCCGCGAGCGGGGATGTCACCGACGTTGCTCGAGGGAGGATCAGCCTGGACGGTAGCTACCAGATGATCGAACGCCCGCTGGCCACCTGTTCGAGGACGGTCCGGCGGGGTGGAGCGTGACCCGCTGCTGGCAGCGGTCGCAGACCCGAGTCGAGCTTCCGGGCGATCACCCGGATCGGGTGCGAGGGGATTCGACGCCGTCGAGGACGAGCGGGCGGACGGCCGCGTAGCCCGGCGCGACGACCTGCCGCTCCGGGGTGCAGGCTTGGCCCGCCCGAGCGGGTGGGGACGTACTCGCCGGCGACACATCCGGCGGCGCTGCGGGCGAGGGGGCGCCGGGTGAGCGAACGGTGGCCGGGTTGCGGCACCTGGTGGTGGTGATCCCCGGCATCGGTGGCAGCGTGCTCGCGACTCTCGACGGCATTCCGGTGTGGGGGCAGGGACGGCGGGCCCTTGCCGGTGCGGTGTTCCACCCGGAACGGCTGAGCCTGGCCGAGCACCCGACGCTGCGCCCGGTCGGCCTGATGACCTCGACCCGGGTGCTTCCGTGGAAGGTGGTGCCAGGTTACAACGGCCTGGTCCGGCAGCTGGCCAACGCGTTTCGGCCGCACGACACCGACATCGACGTGGCCCGCGACGACACCGAGCCGAACAGCGGTGCGAGTGTGCTGCTGTTCGGCTACGACTTCCGCCTCGGGGTACCCGCGGCCGCCGCTGGTGGCCCGGTACTGGCTCGGCCCGCTGCACGGCGCCCAGTCGTGCCAGGCGTTGATCACCCTGGGCACTCCGCACCGGGGCGCACCCCAGGCGTTGGACTGGTTGGTCAACGGTGTCCGGCTGGGGCCCAGGCCACTGGGCACGCTCAGCCGCCGGCTGCTGGGGCCAGCGACCGAGGTGCTGCTGGAGTGGCCCTCGACCTACCACCTGCTCCCCCGCTACCGGGCAGTCCGGGACGAGACCACCGGCGAGGAGCTCTACCCGCACGAGCTGGGCGCGCAGGCATGGCCACGGTTCACCACGCGGGCGGCAGAGGCGTTCGGGATGCACCGCGACATCGAGGACGGCTGGGTCTAGCTCGACGAGCCAACCCGCCCGGAAATGCTGACACTGTTCGCCCGGGGACGCCACCGCAGGTCACGCGGTGCTCGCCGACGGGCGGGTGCGCGTGACCAAGGCCGACGCCGAGTGGCTGCCGAACCCCGGGTGGCGCGGTGACGGGACCGTACCGGCGATCTCGGCGTTCCGATCGAGGTCGCCGACGACGAGCGGGCCCGGCGGGCGGTACCCGACCGGCATGGGCCGATGGCCACCACCACGGTGGCGGTGGATGTGCTACGGGAATACGAGAGGGAACCGACGGGCCACGTGCGCGGCGACACCCCCGAGCGACCGTGGCTCGGGCTGGACGTCGACGACGTCCTCGCCGGTGAGCCCTTCCCGGTGGCCGCGCAGCTGCTGGGCACCGACGGCGTCGAGGGCGCGGTGGCATGGCTGCGGATCACCCCCGACGACGGGGACACCCCCGCTGGACCGAGGGTGCCGCTGCGGATGAGCGGGAGCGGCGGCCGGTGGGAGGCGACGGTGCCGGCGCTGGCTCCCGGGCGCTACCGGCTCACGGTCGAGACGGTCAACGTTCCCCGGGTCGACCAGCTCGACGGTAGGGACGTCGTCGGGGTGATCGAGGGGTGAGCCGGTGGCCACGGTGGGACCGGGCGGGCGCCCCCGGGGCGTTGAGCCAGTTGAGGGTCGGGGAACCCGGGGAACCTACCCACACATGTGCCAGGAGATCCATAAGTCGATGACCGTGGTCGATTCCACTTCGAACGGGTAAACATAACTTGAACGACGCGCGACTGGTCGTTTCGCGGCATGGCTTCCGTGTAGCGTGCGTTGCACGGGCTTCGGTCCAGGTAAAACAGAGTCTTCTCTGCGCCGAACGTGGAGACTGGGGGATCTTCGGAGATCGATGCGGGCTTTGCTATGGCACGGCCCGATGACGCACCGAACGGGTCGACGACATTGACTATTCGTGCTCGGTGGCCACGGCGCCCGAGAGTGTTCGCATTGCCGGATAGTCCCGCCTAGCACCCGGTTGTAATACCGCTTTGCCTGATTGTCGAACGGCCGGAGGAATTCATGTCCCTTGTCAACGTCCACACCGAATGGGATCCGTTGGAGGAAATGATCGTGGGGGTCGCCGACGGCGCCCGTGTCCCCTCCCCTGACCCTGGCCTGTTCGCGCTGAACTACGCGGACGACGTGGACACGATGGCGGATATTCCGACCGGCCCTTACGGCGGTCGGATCATCGAGGAGGCGAACGAGGACCTCGACGGTCTCATCAGCCTGCTGACCGGTGAGGGCGTGGTGGTGCGGCGGCCGGAGGTCACCGACCACGCCAAGACCTTCGGCACCCCCGACTGGACCTCCGACGGCGAGTACAACTACTGCCCGCGCGACGTCCTCCTGGCAGTCGGGCAGACGATCATCGAGACGCCGATGGTGCTGCGGTCGCGATACTTCGAGCCGCATGCGTATCGCACCATCCTGGTCGAATACCTCGAGAGCGGCGCGAACTGGATCTCCGCGCCCAAGCCCCGGTTGCTCGACGACACCTACAACATCCGCCCGGAGACCGGGTTGATGGTGAACAATCATGAGCCGATCTTCGACGCGGCCAACATTCTGCGCGTCGGCGAGGACCTGCTGTACCTGGTCTCGTGCAGCGGCAACGAACTCGGCCTGAAATGGCTGCGGCGCGTGCTCGGCGACGCCTACCGCGTTCACGCCGTCCGGGGCGTCTACGACGGCACGCACATCGACACGACGATCACTCTGGTCCGGCCCGGACTCGTGGTTCTCAACCCTGAGCGCATCCGCCCGGACCAGGTTCCGCAGCTGTTCAAGAACTGGGACATCATCTGGTGCCCGGACAACGTGGACACCGGGTACGCCTGGTCCTACCCCCGGGCCTCGATCTGGCAGGGCGGGCTGAACTTCATCATGGTCAACCCGGACCTGGCCGTCGTGAACGACCTGCAGATCCCGCTCATCAAGGAGCTGGAGAGCAAGGGCGTGACGGTGGCCCCGCTGCCCATGCGGCACGCGCGCACGCTCAGTGGCGGATTCCACTGCGCCACCCTCGACGTTCGGCGGACCGGTTCGCTCGATGACTACAGCAGCTAGGAAACGACTCGGCGGACAGAAGCCAGGGAGCGCTGAATGCTGGTACAGACATTGAAGCACGCCGAGGGTGGTCTGGATTCCCAGGACATCCCGGGCCTCCCGGTCGAGTTCCGGCGGTACCGCATCGACCAGGGGGAGCGTGATGACTCGAACGGCGGCGAACACCCCGAGATCCTGTTCGTGCTCACCGGCTCGGCTGAGTTGTCCACAGTGGATGGTGTCGGACGAACCGTTGTCCCGGGCGACGCGGTTCTCGTGCCCGACGGCGCGGCCCGGGCGCTGACCGCCGGTCCGGGCGCCGACCTGGATTACGTTTCGCTCACCTGGCCCGGCGGCCGGGTTTCCGCCGACCTCGACGTGCTCATGCGATCGCTCGACCGCGACCGCATGGTCTGGTCGTACGAGATGCACCTGCAAGACCTGTTCGACGCCCAGACGGTACCCGGCCTACCGTTCGGGTCGGTGTACGGCTCGGTGCCGCCGGGTGTCACCTCCAAGGCCCACTGCCACCAGGATGGCGAGATCTTCCTGGTGCTCGGCGGCCGGGCCGAGGTGGTGGTCGAGGAGCGGGTGGCCGAACTGCGCCGAGGCGACGTGATCTTCCTGCCGCCCTTCCACACCCACGCGATCCGCAACGTCTCGGACGAGCCGTTCGACATCGTGTCGGTCTATTGGGAAGACATCGACGTCGCTGCGGCGTCGCTGGCCCGCACCGGGCCACAGCTCGACCAGCCCGACCGCACCCTGGTGTTCTGCCCCCCGATCACGCCGAACGGAGGGCTGCACCTGGGGCACCTGAGCGGCCCCTATCTGCGCGCCGACCTCCTGGCGCGGGCGCTGCGCACCACCGGGCGCGATGCCCTGGTCATCACCGGGACCGACGACCACCAGAGCTTCGTCGCCACGGCAGCGCACCGCCTGGGCGCCAGTCCGGAATCGGTGGCCGATGCCGCAGGCGACCAGATTAGGTCCACCCTGGCCGCCATCAATGTGGACCTGGCCCATTTCTACCGGCCGACTCAGGACGATGAACTCATCCGGGGCATCCACACGCTGTTCGACGCCCTGCTGACCTCGCCCGCCGTCACCCAGTCGGTCGTCGAGACGCCGTGGTGCGAGAATTGCGCGCAGTCGCTGTACCAGTCGTTCGCCAAAGGGCGCTGTCCGCACTGCCAGGCATCGTCGGACGGTGAGATCTGCGAAGCCTGCGGTGTCCCCAGCCAGGCCCGCGACCTACTGGAGTTGACCTGCGCGCAGTGCGGCACGGAACCGGTGCTGCGGCCCGAGTCCGGATATGACCTCGATCTGGACAAGTACGCCGCGCCACTGGCCCGGTACTACGGGCGGGCACACGGCGGCGGCCAGTCCCGCCACCTCGCCGACACGCTGGTGGCGGGCGGGCTTGGCCATCAGTACCGGATCACCCGCCAATCGGGGTGGGGACTCGGCGTTCCCGGCGGGGAAGCTGACCAGCAGATCATCGATCCGTGGGTGGAACTCGTGTTCACCCAGATCCTGAACACCCAGCGGCTCACCGAGGACAGCCGCACGGCAAACGTCACCGTGCTGGGCTTCGACAACACGTTCTTCTATGTCGTGCTGCTCCCCGCAGTCTATCTGGCGCTCGGCCTGGAGCACCTGCTGCCGTGGGGTTTCGTCTCCAACCGCTTCCTGCACCTCGACGGCAGCAAGTTCTCCACCAGCAGGCGGCACGTCGTCTGGGCCGACGACCTGCTCGCGGAGGTGCCCGCCGACCTCGTCCGGGTCGCCCTGCTGCGGCGTTCCCCGGAGGAGGACGTGCACTCGGTGGGGGCAGGGGAGATCGCGAACCTGGCCGCCGACCCGCTGGTGGAGCGGACCGACCGGTGGCTGGCCGACTTGGCGGCGGCGCCGGGCGAGGGCCTCGTTCCGGGTACCGGTGCCTGGACCACGCACCACCGTGCCTTCTACCGCGCGCTGTGCATGTGCTCCGAGGAGTTCGACCACCTCCTGTCGGTCGACGCGTTCAGCAGTGTGGGCTACGTCGAGAAACTGGACGCGCTGCTGACCGAGACCGCGCGGTTCCGCTCCTTCGAGCAGGCCAGGCGGCGGATCAGCACCGCCCAGGAGGAGGCCCGCACCAGCGTCGCCCTGGAATACCTTGCGCTGAAGGTGTTCGCGGCGCTGGTCCATCCGGTGATGCCTACGCTGGGCATGAGCCTGTGGCGCGCACTCGGGCTGCCCGCCGCCCCGCGTCGGGAGCGGAACTGGTCGTTCATCCCGGGCGGCACACGAACCGGTCTTCGCGGCCGAACCGTGGTCGACCTGGTGCGGGCCAACGGGTCCGACGCGAAACGGGGATCTGCGTGACCGGTCCCTCGGCCGACCCGTCCCGGTCGGCATCACTGGCGCCGTCGACCGTGCCGGAGACGGCGCGGTGGGTGATCGTCGGCGCGGGAATCACCGGAGCGTCGGTGGCCGCCCACCTCGCCCACCGAGGTGCGCCCGCCCTGGTGCTGGATGCTGCGGACACGCCAGCCGCGGGCGCCACCGGGGCGTCGGGAGGCATGGTGCGCTGCTACGACCCCGACCCAGTGGTCGCCCAACTCGCCGCAGCCAGCCTCACGACCTACGCGGATCCGACGGCATGGGTCGGTGGGGAGGCGCCGCTGTGGCGCGCAGGCGCGGTCACCCTCGGCGGCCCGGAGCACGCCGAGGCGTTCGCCGCAGCAGCGCGCACATTACGCGCTTGGGACTGCGAGGTAGCGAACGGGGCCGAGGAAATCCTCGGCGTCCGCACCGCGCACGGCGTCGCCTTGGTTGAGCCCGCCGCGGGATGGGTCGACCCGGTATCGGTCACCGAGCTGTTCCTGCGGCAGGCCACGGACTTCGGCGCCACGGTGTCGATGGGCACCTCGGTCACCGGGCTGTCCGCGGCGGATGTCGGGGTGCTCGTGGCGACGAACCGGGGGAACGTCCGCGCCATCGAGGGTGTCGTGGTGGCCGCGGGCGGCTGGACGGCCCGCCCGCCGTTGCGGGACGCGATTCCGGTGGGCGCGGTGCGCGCGCGAGCCATTCAGACCGCGGTAGTCGGGCGCCCGACCGAAGTCGGCCCGCACGCCACGTTCATCGACCTGCGCTCGGGTGCCTACGGCAAGCCGGAGGTCGACGACACTTCGCTGGTCGGGTGGCCGCTGCTCGTGTGGGACGCTGAGCCGGACACGTCGCCGGATGCCGCCCACCGGGAACAGACCCTCGCGGCGGTCGCAGGCAACTTGCCGTGGGCACGGCACAGCACGGTACTCAAGGTCACCCGGTCGTTCGACGCCTACGGAGAGTGTGGCGACGTGCTGGTCGCCGCCGACCTGCCGAACGTATGGCTTTGCCGTCCGGGCAACGGAGGAGGGGTCAGGGTCGCACCTGAACTCGGGCGCGTGATCGCACAGCGCCTGTCCTGGAGACGCCACGAGCCGCGAGGCGCGCCCGGTGTCGATCGTCCGGCGACGACCTCGGCGCGCGATGTGACACGGGAACCGCAACGCGAAGGGCCGTCAATGCAACAGTGTCACGACATGGTGGGCATCGGCTTCGGCCCGGCCAACATCGCCTTAGCCATCGCCATTGAAGAAGCGCAGCAGGCCGGCACGATGCCCCCATTCGACGCCCGCTTCCTGGAAGCGCAGGCGGACCCGGAGTGGCAGGGCGGGATGCTGCTCGCGGGCTCCGATATTCAGAACCATCCGGCTCGGGACCTGGTCACCCTCCGGAACCCGCGCAGCCACTACACGTTCCTGAACTACCTGCACCTGTCGGGCAGACTGATCGAGCACCTCAACCTGCCCGGCGAGTTCCCCCTGCGCAGCGACTACGCCGCCTACGTTCGATGGGCCCGGGGGCATTTCGACCGCATTGTCGACTATGGACAGAAGGCCGCCACTGTGTCAGTCGCCGACCACGCCGGAGAACAGGTGTACGAGGTGACCACGGCCGTGGGGGACCGGTATCTGGCCCGCAGCCTCGTCGTCGCCCCCGGTCGCGAGCCGTACGCCCCCGCGCCGTTCGACTCGGTGTCCGACCATCGGATCTTCCACGTCAACGACTACCTCTACCGGACCGAGGCGCTACCGGCGCCGCCCGACACGGTGGTGGTGATCGGCGGGAGCCAGAGCGCGGTCGAGATCATGCTCGACCTATCCCGGCGGTTCCCGCGCAGCCGGATCGTCAACTACGTCCGGTCGTTCGGGTTGCGCCTCAAGGACACCAGCCCGTTCAGCGAGGAGGGATTCCACCCCGACTTCACGAGGTACTACTTCGAGGCGTCCCGGCAGAGCAAGGCCGTCCTTGACGCCTACCTGCGCCCGACCAACTACTCCTCGGCGGACGGGGACGTCCTGGGCGAGTTGTACCTGCACATCTACGAGCAGCGGCTGAAAGGGCAGCAGCGCGTCTTCGTGTTCGGCAACCGGATCGTCCGGTCGGTCGACGTCCGCCCGGACGCGGTGTCGCTCACCGTGGCGGAGGTTCACACCGGCGCCGTCGAGCAGGTCGACGCGGACGTGGTCGTCCTCGCCACCGGGTTCCGCGATATCGGACCGGGCGCGCACCAGCAGCGCCTTCCGCAGTTCCTGGACGGAATCACCGAGCAGATGGCCTTCGAGGACGGCTACCCGAGGATTTCGGTGGACTACCTGGTGGAGACTCCCGCCGTGCCGCCGCTGTTCCTCAACGGATTGTGCGAGACGACGCACGGTATCGGCGACTCGGGCTCCTTCAGCTTGTTGTCGCTGCGCACGGCCGCTATCCAACGCAGGCTGGTGGCCATCACAGGCACGGTGTCGGCCAGACCGCTCGATCGGCTGGGGGAACGGGCATGACCGACCAGCAGACACCGGAAGTCGTCCTCAACTGGCGGGAGCCGCCGGTCCGCACCGCGGTTCCCGGCCCGGCGAGCCAGCACTTCCTGGACAGGCAGGAGGCGCGCGAGTCCAACGCGCGCAGCTATCCCCGACGGCTGCCGATCGCCGTCCGGCGGGCCGCGGGCGCGCTGATCGAGGACGTCGACGGCAACGTGTACCTGGACTTCCTCAGCGGAGCGGGCGTGCTTTCGCTAGGACACAACCATCCCGACGTCGTGGCAGCCGTGGCCCGGCAGCTGTCCGTCTTCACTCACGGCCTGGACTTGCCGACCCCGGTCAAGGACAGGTTCACCGAGCGGCAGCTGGAGATGCTGCCCGAGCCGATGCGCGACCGGATGAAGGTCCACTTCTGCGGGCCGACCGGCGCCAATGGGATCGAGGCCGCGATCAAGCTGTGCAAGATCGCCACCGACCGCGGCGACATCATCGCCTTCCAGGGCGGCTTCCACGGAAGCACCACCGGCGCCATGAGCGTGACCGCGAACCGGGACCCCCGCTCGCAGATCCGCAATGGCATGCCCGGCGTGCACTTCTTCCCCTACTCCTACTGCGGCCGGTGCCCGCTGGGCCTGCGCCCGGACACGTGCAGCACCAACTGCGCGACATACCTGGAGCGGACGCTGGCCGACCCGTACGGCGGAGTGAGCGCCCCCGCCGCGGTCATCCTCGAACTGGTCCAGGGTGAGGGGGGTGGGATCGCCGCGACCCAGGAGTTCGTGCGGCGGGTCCGCGACGTCACCCGGCGGGCGGGCATCCCGCTCGTGGTGGACGAGGTGCAGACTGGGTGCGGGCGGACCGGCACGTGGTTCGCGTTCGAGCAGTACGGGATCGAGCCGGACGTGATCGTCGCGTCGAAGGCGCTCTCCGGAGTCGGCCTGCCGGTGTCGATCCTGCTGTACGACCGGGCGCTGGACCTGTGGGCGCCGGGTGCGCACATCGGCACGTTCCGGGGAAACCAGCTGGCCTTCGCCGCCGGTATCGCCGCGCTCGACGTCATTCGGCGCGACGACGTGCTGGGCAACGTCCGCGCCCGCGGCACCGAGCTCGTCGACGGGCTGCGGCGGCTCGCCACGCGCACCCGCTGGGTGGTCGAGGTCCACGCCACCGGTCTGCTGCTGGGGATCGAGCTCGGCGACCCGGACACCGGTGGGGGCGCGACCGAGTTCGCTCGTGCGGTGCAGGCGGCTGCCCTGCGCAAGGGCCTCATCCTCGAGGTGGGCGGACGAAATGACAGCACCGTCCGTCTCCTGCCACCGTTGACGGTGACCCAAGAACAGGTCGACAAGGCTCTGGAACTGCTTGGACTGGCGTTTTCCGACGTCGATTCCGAGTTCACACCAGCCGTGCTGGCCCATTCCTGACTTCCGCGGTCGTCGGAGCCGAGAACGGGAGACGCGGGTAGGGTACGTGATCAAGATGTGACCGGTTCTGGAGTGTTCCCTTGTTGATGATCTTGCTGTCGGTGGGTAGTGCGTGCACCTACGGAATCGCCGATTTCCTCGGCGGACTGGCCGCCCGTAAGGCGCATGTGCTTCGCGTGGTCGCGGTCAGCGCACCAGCGAGTCTGATGATCGAACTGGTCCTGCTGCCTACTCTCGGGGCCGAGTGGAACGCCGGGTCCGTCGGCTGGGGTGCTCTGTCCGGTGTCGCGTCGGCATTCGCTTTCGCTTTGCTGTACCTGGCATTGTCAATGGGTCCGATGAGCACCATGGCGCCCATTACCGCGATCGTATCGGCACTGCTTCCCGCTGTCGTGGGACTGATCGGTGGTGAACGGCTCTCACCGGCCGGAGTCCTCGGCATCCCGGTGGCGCTGTGCGCGATCGCATTGGTGACGATCAAGCGGCAGGCGACGGTGAGCGTGGTCCCCCGGCGCGCGATCCTGGTCGCTGTCGCGGCGGGTGCGGCCATCGCGCTCCAACTCATCACCCTGGACGCGGCCCCGCATGACAGCGGGATCGCGCCGCTGATCATCGGCCGCACGGTAAGCAGTCTCCTGGTGTTCTCCGCGGTTCTGCTCGTTCGGTCCAAGCCCGACAGTGGCCGGGTGCCGATCGCGGTGGCCGCCGCCGCGGGCTGCCTGGACTCCTTGGCCAACCTGTTGTTCCTGCAGGCAGCCCGCGCGGGCCTGCTCAGCGTCAGCGCCGTGATCGTCGCGCTGTACCCCGCCGCGACGGTGCTGCTCGCCGCATTGGTGCTCAAGGAGCGCATCGGGCGAAACCAGTGGCTAGGCCTGGCGACCGCGGCTGCGGGGGTGATATTGCTCGCCTCGTCGTGACCCGCGGCCCACCGAACGCTGACACCAGGCTGCCTCAGGGCTGTGCAGCCCGGCCCACGCGAGGCCGCGCGCCCTTGAGCGTCGGCAGGCACGCTGCTGCGGGTAGCGGCCTTGGACTCAGCATGCTCGTCCCGGAGGGCTTCGAAATGACGTTGGTAGGTCAGGATCCGCGCGCTGTGGTGCACGATCTGGTGGCCGGCGTGGTGCCCCTCGACGAGCACGAGGCGCAGGACAGGGCCATCACGTCGCGGTGGGTTCGATCAGGTGCGCCGCTGTTTCGCATCGCCCGTCCGGCCACGCCTGACCAGCACTTGTGTGTCTACTTCGCGTTGTTCGACGAGACGCGGCGCACGGTCCTGCTGGTGGACCATGTGAAGGCGGGGTTGTGGCTGTTCCCCGGAGGCCATGTCGATGACGGTGAGGACCCGCGCACCACGGTGCTGCGGGAAACGGCCGAGGAGCTGCGGATCGACGGGGAGCTCCACCCGCGGTTCGGTGACGATCCGCTGTTCCTGACCGTGACGAAGACACGCGGCGAGCACAGGCACACGGATGTGTCGCTCTGATTCGTGCTGGCCGCCGATCAGGACATGCGGATCGAAGCCGACCCACGCGAGGCGAACGAGGTCCGCTGGTTGGAAGACCCCGCGGAGTGGTCGGAGGACCGATTCGATCCGCACATGGCGCGCTTCCGCGACGAACTCCTGGCCCGCCTGGGCGCTCCAGTGCTGGTGGGCTAGCAGGTCATCAGCGAACGGTCCATCGCTCACCCCGGATGACGGCCGGCCGTCGCCGCACGATCAGGTCGCAGCCCGATGGTGGTCAGCAGGGCGGCGTGATCGCTGAGTTCGTCGGCTCGGGTGGTGTGGTCGTAGGCGCAGGTGCGGATCTCGTCGGCCGCGACGCTGACGAGAGCGTGATCCAGACGTTGGCCGCCGAATCGAGGGTTGATCCAGCTATGGCCACCGCCGCGTTCCACGACCTCATCGGGCCATCTGAGCGCCGCGGGCTGAGCCGCTGTCCTGGACGACCCACGTCAGCCCCTACGGCCGGTTCCGGCTCGACATGAACACCAGGGCTCGACCTCACGGGTGGGCCCGGTTCCGCTACACCAACCGCAGGATGATGACCCGCTGCCGCTCGTGGACCACGGCATACACGATCAGTCCGGCGCCACCGCCGTAAATCGTGGTCCACTGATCGGTCAGCTCATCGTAGCCACCCATAGGCTGGCGCGGGTCTTCCAGCAGCTGCTCGATGCGGGCGCCGACCTGCTCGCGCGCCTCGGGCGGAAGACTGGCGTATTGCTCGAGCGCTATCTCCAGCCACACCGGGCCGTAGCGCGGCATCTACAGCCGGACCCGGTTCCCGCGCTCGTCGCGGGCGAGCAGACCAGTGAAGTCACCGGCCTTGGCCCGAGCGACCTGCGCCTGCTCCTCCTCCGACAGCGGGTTCGCCCGGATCACCGCGATCCCCCACCAACGGTCGAGCACCTTCTCGGCCGGGGCCAGGTCGAACTCGGCGCCGGCCCGCGCAAGCGCCTGAGCGAACTCGGCCTCGAACTCCGCGCACTCCGGGGGGGACACCTCCGCGAGCGCCGCGCGGATCGCCAGCCCGGAACGCTCGATCCTCGTCGTCGCCACGGTCATACACCCAGTATCCGCCCAACTCGCCCCGGACCGCGGCAGGGGTCGATCGACGGCGTGGCGCGCACGCCGAGCCGCGGAAACCTCGAAGCGGCGTTCCGTAAGGGGATCGGTGACCGGGCACCGGGCACATCTGCCCCCAGCGACCGCATCACGAGCCGGTGCCCGCGCCAGGATTCGAGAGCGGCGAAGGGAACCTCGGCAGCACTCGGGTGCCGCCGAACCACTCGGTCAGGCGCACCACTTCGTGCCCGACGGCGCGCAGCCCTTCCGTGCCGACGTCCTCGAGCATCTGCAGATCGACCTCGCCGGTGTCGCGCTGGCGCCAGCCGCCAACGATCCGCCCGTCCCACCACACGGTGGGTCCGGCGTTGCCGCTGCTGTCGAACAGTTGCGACCCCTCGGCCTCGGGGGGCGCGATCTCGTCCCCCAGCCAGGATCTCGCGGAGGCCCAGCGGGGTGTGAAGTGGTCCACCCGCCGTCGTTGGACGCCTGCACGATGCGCCCGGCCGCGGACAACGCAGTCAGAACGCGAGGACCGACCGACACCTGCCCTCCCTGGCCATCCATAGGCGACCGATCCTTCCAGCAGGGGGATCTCGTCGCGCAGTTCCGACGCCGTGGCCTCCCGCCGGTCGGACAGGACCGCAAGCACCGACTTCGAGGCCTCGGACAGCCAGCGCGCACCGTCCCGGTACAGCCCGGCCGCCTTCGACGTCGCGGATAATCTGCGCCGCTCGCTGTCGGCGACGCGGTTGCTGGCACCCGCCTGGGCGAAGCCCAGCGTCTCCCGCGGGAAGACGAACAGCGTGCGACGCATCGCCAAGTGCTTGACCAGCGACCGGTCAGCGTGCAGAGCTCGGTCTCACACTCGACCCGGTAACCTCCCGTCATCAGGCCAAGGTCCCCGACTGGGTTTCCGGCCAGATCAGAGGGTGCCGCTCCCCGGCCCAGGCCGCGTCGATCGTGAGGACCCCGACGGTCGATGGCAGCGGGATCGGATCCCCGTGCCTGCGCACGCTGTCGATGTGCAGCGAGATCGCTTCGCGCATCAGACGAACACACGCGTCGTACGAGTCGCTGACGGCCACGCAACCCGGCAGATCAGGGCTCCAGGCCCTATATCCACCGTCGTCACCGCTCCACGATCACCGCGTATCCGCTCAACGCCGCCTCCGCTCGATGCCCGCCTGCCTCAGGATGCTCTTCTCGGTAGCCGGGGGCAACGTGTCGCTCGGCTTGCCCGCGATCGTGGTCGTGCCCGGCTTGGCAGCATGACGGAACTGGCAGTGACTCCCGTAGCTGATGTGGCGAGGGGTCAAGGCCGAGGCTGAACGGCACACTGCATCGCTGCGCACCGCGATCGGTTGCTCGGACCTCGTGACTGTGCCGTACGCGTCGGTAACTGCGGCGAACGGGTTGCGGTTATCACGCTCGGTAGACGCGGTGCTGCGCCATCTGGCGGAACTCGTTGACAGACGCTTATCGCGGGAAGCGTTGTCACTCGCTGAGCAGAGGCCCAAATTCTTACCGGAGGCGACACGGTGTCTGACATTCATCTCGCAATAGCATGCGGCGGCATGACCAACGGGGAAGTGGTCACGGTCAACGGTGCCGGAGAAGGGTCGATCGACCGAGGCAGTCTCGGCATCAACCTTGAATTCTCCTCCATTCCGTCTGGGTTCTCCATCTACTGCGCCGCGCTGTGGACCGCGTGCTGCTCGACGCCTACATTCGCGATCGAGCAGGACGGCGGCGTCAACATGCTGACCCTGTCCGGCGGGCGGTATAGGTGCAACCGCAGGTTCGACTTCGGCAAGTTCGGGTACTACGACTACAACTACGAAATCCGCCTTGATCCGGCGGCGGATACGATGAAGGCGACCGGCGTCATTCAGGGTTCGCTGAATCTTCCCGACCTGGTCGGAGTCGAGTCCTCGTTCACGGAGATCATGGTTCCGATCGGCGGCCAGCTGGTCCGGTCCTTCTCATCAACCACATTCCAGACGGCTATTGGTGAATCCATTCCGGTCACAGTCGAAGGTCGGTACGAGCCATTGGTCGAAGATGATGCCGACTGGACCTGCTGTGCGATGAACCAGATCAGGAAGTCGTTCATCAACGTCCTTGAGGCCGAAGGAACGAAGCTTTCCCTCACCTACTCGACAGTGATCAACGGTATCCACGCTCCCGAGCCGCTGCCGGAGTTCCAGCTCGCACCGTGACGGATCACCACGTAGAGTTGGGTGCGACGCCGGATGACGCCGCACCTCACTCACTCATTCCTACCATCGAGAAATTGTGGCACCGCAGTAGTGTGTCGGCACCCATGTCGCGACTGGAGTTCGAACTACTCGGAGAATCGTACGCACGCGGCTACGAATCAGCACTGGCCGGATTTCGCAGCGAAACCGTGCATGTTTCCGTCCGGCTCCACCACGGACATTTCTACTCGACTGTTGAGCCTGTTGAGCAGGGCTGCGGCGAGCTCTGTGCCAATCGGCACCGACCGGCCTTACCGATCGAGCCTACTGCGCGCGAGTGGGTTGAGAAGATTCGACCTACGCTTGAGAGTCACTTCAGGGAGTTCGCCGATCTTGCCGATGCTGCGCCGCCTGTAGCGGTGCGCCGTGCAGCGGCGCTGTTTGAGCAATGCATCAGCCTGCATCATCAGCTCTTGTTGCCTGCACGTCGCGTAGTGAGCGATTTCCTCGATGTTTGCACGCTTCAGCCGGAAAACCACGGAACTCAAGATCTTCCGTTTGCGATATTAACTCTACTTGGAGTGAATCTGCCCGCATTCCGAGGTGCGAAAACGGTTCTGAGTGCATCTTCGGAGTTGAGTCCACGAGAGATTTTCGAACGATTCAGCGATGTCGCTCCAGACGGTGACGGCTACGGGCTCGCGATCGGCGGGTGGCTTGATTCTGCCCGGTACGCGAATGTCACCCG
>JBOHEP010000386.1:0-29968 GCA_050701075.1 Pseudonocardia sp.
CAGGCTAACGGCCTGATCCTTGTACTCCTGGGTAAAGCCTCGGCGTGTCGCCACGCGATTCCCTCCGCTGGTGTGATCAGCGGCAGCTACGACCGGTGTCTACAGGATCGGGTACGGTCCAAGGTAGTTTCGCGGCATGCCGTCGGGTCTGCATGAGGCGTTGGTCGAGATGTTTCGGTACCGGCCGTCGCTGGCCGCTGAGTTACTCGGGGATGCACTGGGGATGGATCTGCCTGCCTACCAGCAGGTCCGGGTCGAGTCCGGTGAGCTGACCGACCTTGCCCCCACCGAGTACCGGGCTGATGTGGTCGTGGTGTTGAGCGCCGCTGAGTCGGCGGTGTTGGCCGTGGTGGTCGAGGCGCAGCTGGGTCGGGATCGGGACAAGCGGTGGAGCTGGCCGGTCTATCTGGCTACGTTGCGGGCTCGGCTTCGTTGTCCGACGGTGCTTCTGGTGGTGTGTGTCGAGGCGGCGACGGCCGCCTGGTGCGCGACCCCGATCGAGCTGGGGCATCCGGGCTGGGCGTTGTCCCCGTTGGTGCTGGGTCCGGACCGGGTACCGGTGGTGACCGATGTCGATGAAGCCGGCCGCGTCCCTGAGTTGGCTGTGCTGTCCGCGATGGCCCACGGGTCCCATCCTGATCGGGACAAGGTCTTGCATGCTCTGCTCGGTGCGCTCGCGGCCGTCGATCAGGAGCGTGCCACCCTGTACTCTGATGTTGTGCTCGCTGCGCTGCCCGTGGCAGCGCGACGCTATCTGGAGGCACTCATGACTACTCGAACGTATGAGTATCAGAGCGATTTTGTACGTCGCTATGTCTTCCAGGGTCGGGCGGAAGGCCGGGCGGAAGGCAAGGCCGTGGCGGTGCTCACCATTCTCGACGCCCGCGGCATTGACGTTCCCGAGGATGCCCGCACCCGCATCACCGGATGCTTCGATCTCGACCAGCTCGACACCTGGGTTCGCCGTGCGGTCACCGCCAACTCGATCCACGACCTGTTCGCCTAGTGTCTCGCACTCTGTCGGGATTCACTTGGCGTTTCATTCTAATTCTAACAATGAGCTGATTCGGCGCCGCCGAGCTGCCGATGTGCGCGACCGCTCCTGGCCGTACTTGTCGCGGACCGAACGGCTTCGCGGAGGGTCTGCGGTCGTGGTCGACCTCCCGCCCCGGACACCGAGGCCGGTGGTGCCGATCCGGCCACCGTGCCCGAGCCACTGTGTCCGCCGACCCGGTGGCGGTTGCGCTGGTGGCGCAACCGGGCGACCCGAACGCTGTCGGGAGTATGCGGTCATCAGCGGCGATGCTCACCGCCGACCCCGGGGATTGGGCCTGTATTTCGTCGATGACCGCTTCGTGCCTTGGCCCAGGTTAAATCCGAAGGGCCGAACCCATGTCCGGAACTGTGGACTCGAACGTGTCTTCCGCGTTGAGGAGATCATCCCACCACACGGTGACTCTCCGTGCGTGGAGCTCGCCGATGAGCTTGGCGGCGACGTCCCGGTCTGGCCCGGCGTAGGCGACGAAGACGGCGTGCGTCTTGATCATCAAAGACCTTCATGACTCTGGTGTCGTGGTTCGAACGTCGAGTGCGGCGGCGAGCTGCTGAGATTCTGCAGCCTCCGAGGCTCGACCAGCAGTTGCCAAGAGGGCCGCGAGGCGGGTGTATGTAATCTGGAGATCTCGTTGAAGGCTGGGACGATCCGGCTGATTTTCGGCCAGCTGCGCGGCTAGCGGCAATGACAATTCGTAGAGGCGGATCGCATCGCCGAGATCGCCCGCTGCCTCTTTGAGGTCGCCGAGTCGTTCGTAGGAGACGGAGAGGTCGCGTTGGTAGTCGGCGCGGTCGGGTTCGCGTTGGGTGAGGCCGGTTCGGATGTCGAGGGATTGTTGGAAGAAGCGGAGGGCGTCGTCGCCGCGGCCCAGGGCGACCATGAGGTCGCCGAGTTTGTTGTAGGAGACGGAGAGGTCGCGTTGGTAGTCGGCGCGGTCGGGTTCGGCGGCGACGAGCTGGCCCAAGGCCTCGATGACCTGCTTCCATCGGGTCTCCGGCGCCCGGGTGAACCCGAGCGCATGGTTGGCGTCGGCCTCGTACTGCGCCAGGATTCGTGCATCGAGGCTGTCCAGCGGCACCTGGGCGAGGATCTCACCGGCGAACGCTGCGAGTGTGATGAGCTGGCCTTGTCGTTGGAGGAGACCTGCAACGCTGCCGGCGAGGGTGCAGGCGGGCTCGAAGTCGGTTGCCTCGACGAGGTTGCGCGCTGCTTCCATCGCGTCCTCGATGTCGATTCCACCCTCGCCTGGGACCATGTGGTTCTCGGCGGCGCGGCGGCAGCGCTGTCGCCATGAGTCGGTCGGTTCGACGTCCTTGAGCCCTTGGGCGGTCCAGCGCTCCACGAAGACGCGGTTGCCGTCGACCGGGGTCAGCAGCGAGAGTCGCACGAGTTTCGACACGATCGTGCTCACGTCGTCGTGCGACAGGATCTCGGCGAGGGCCTGCGTCTTTACCGGGATGGTCGATACGGCCGCCTGGATCAGCATGGCGCGCTCGCGTTCAGCCAGGTCGGCGACGAGGTCGGTGAGGGCGATGTCGCGCAGCTGGATGTCGAGGGCGTCGGTGATCGACGCGTCGAGGTCCTCCCGGGGTGTGGAGAAATCCACACCGAGCTCGGTCGCATGGCGGTCGAGCCGGTCGGTCATCGACGTGAGCCGCACCATGTTCCCGCGCATCGCGGCGTCGACCAGCTCGATCAGTCGTGGGTGGCCGCCGGTGACCCGGAGCACCGCGAGTGTGTCGGAGTACGACAGGTTCTCCAGCGTCGGGAGCCGCAGCAACAGCTTCCGGGTCTGGGACCGGCTCAACGGTGTGATCCGGATGTCGTGCAGCAGCGTGGCCAGCGGGACGACCGGGTAGCGGCTGGTGATCAGGATGCGGCCGGTCACGGCCGCCCGCAGTAGCCCGGCAACAAGCGTTCCGGTCGCAGGCTCGCGGAACTTGCCCCCGCCGGGGTGCACGTTGTCCTCGAAGTTGTCGAGCACCAGGAGCAGTCTGTGGTCGCGCAGTGCCCAACCCAGCCGGAAGAGTCGGATCTGGTCGTCGGCCGGCTGCAACAATTCGCCGATCAACCGGCGCGCCCCGTCGTCGTCCACCTCGACCAACGCCCCGGCGACGGCCGTGCAGAGGGTCGAGACGTCCAACCGCCCGGCTACGGTCGCTGTGACCCAGCCCCGCTGCACCAGCCGCGCCATGATGCGCCCGGCCACCGTGCTCTTCCCGACTCCACCCACCCCGCACAGCGTGACGCCACTGCGGCGACCGATCGTGGTGACCGATCGGTGGTCGTCGAGCAGCACCCGCATCGCCGCGCGTACCTCGGCTCGACGGCCGACCAGGTCGTCGACTTCCAGGCGCGGCACGGGTCCGCTCGGGACGGCAGCCGTTCTGACCTTCAGCGGCGCCTGGGCGCCCGGGCCGACGACCGGCTGCGGGGTTCCCCAACAGAAGATCGTCGCGGTGGCGAACTCGGGGGGAGCGGGTGCACCGTGTTCCGGGGAACGGTTCCGGGTGAGCTCGAAACGCTGCCGGGCCAGCTCCAGATCCCGGCGGGCCTTCGCCAGTGCGTGGGCCGGCTCGATGTTCGGCGAGGCGGCCAACGCCTCGTAGAACGCGGCGGCCAGTGACGTGGCGTACTGGTCGCTGACGTTGCCCCGCAGCGCGACGACCTGGCTCAGGCCCGCGGCGAGCAGCGCCTCGGCGAGGCCGGGCGCGGTGTCGGCGCCGGTCGGAGCGTCGCAGCAGGACAGGAAGAGCAACGGCAGGGGCCGGTTCCCCTGGTCGACGGCCTGAGCGATCACCATCGGTGTCGCGAGGTGGGGGTTGCCGTCCTCGTCCTCCAGCTCGATACCGTCAGCGCTGCCGTGCCCGGAGAGATGCAGAACGTGGTACGCGTCCTGGTGTAGCGCGGCGGAGATCTCGCTGAGCCCGGCGACCTCCAGCGGGCGGGCCTGCGCGCCGTGCCTTGGCAGTGCCCCGAGGATCTTGGCGAGCTCCCGCTCACCGTCCAGTACGCTCGATGCGGTCTTGCCCTCGTCCGGTGCCGCCACCGCGATGAGGATCTTCAACGGGCCGGGGAGTGCGGGGGTCAGCCGGGTGGGCGGGGCCAGTGGCCGGCGGAGCAGGGTTACACCCGCTTGTGCGACCAGCAATGGGACGCCGGGGACGGGCAGCCGGGCGGCCTCGAACGGCAGCCGGGAAAGCCCGGGCGCGGCCTCGATCACGACGTCGAGCCGGTCGCCCTGCCGGCGGCCGGCCAGGAATGTGTTCACCCGGGTGAGCGCATCGCCGGGGAACAGCAGCGACCCGCACGCCCGGCCGACCTCGGTGAGCGCCTGCTCCGCCCTGCCCGGGCGGTAGGACGGCGCCAGCAAGGCCGGGCGGCGCAGTGTCTGGTCGGCGACGGACTCTCCGCCCTGCCACACCTGTACCTGTACGGCGTCGCCGTCGGCCGGGGTCAGCCGGATCAGCAGCTCGCTCCATAGCTGCTCGGGCAGCGGCCCGAGCGCGGGGCGGGAGCTGCGGTCGAGGAGTGTGTCGCGGATGGCTTCGTACTCGTCGATCGCGCGTCGCAGGTAGTGCTCCAGCAGCGGCGGGAGGTCCGCGTCGTGATCGAGCAGGACCGGGATGACCCGCAGCCCGTGCACCGCGCGTTCGGTCAGCGCGCTGATCTCCGCGCTCACCCACCGCGACCGCGGCGTGTTCCGGGAGAAGAAGATCAGCCCCGCGGTGCACCGGTCCAGCCCGTCGTTGATCCTTGCGACGAGGTCGTCGCCGCTGTCGATCTCCCAGCCGTCGACCCACGCCTCGATCCCGTCCAGACGCAGGCGCTCGGCGAACTCCTTCACCCGCGGCTTGTCCGCCGACGCGTGGCTGCAGAAGACGACCGGCCGGGCCGCGGTGGTCATCGGGGCGCGTTGTCGGGGGCGCGTTCCAGGGATGCGAGCACCTCGTGTGTCGCGTCGATCAGGGCGGGTGCATCACACACCGTCGCCAGGATCTCCGCGTAGCGCAGCATCAGTCCGCGCAGCGCGTCGAGCTCAGCGCGCAGCTCGGCGGAGCGCTCCCAGGCCTCCTCGTGCTCGACGACCGACCTGCCCTCGGGGCGGGATGCCTCCCAGCGCTGCAGCTCCGGGTGCCACCTCCCGAGCACCGGGCGCAGGGCCGCATTCAGCATCCACACCGCGAGGTGCCCGAACCGGTACTGGCCCTGCTTCTTCGGGGCACGCGCGATGCCGGGCCCGTACTTGCGCAGGATCTCCCGGGTCACGCCGAACATCTGGTAGAGCGACGCCAGAGCCTCACGCAGGATGCCGTGGCCGGGGGTCAACGGGACGACCGAGATCCGGGTGACCAACTCGACGTAGAGCTCCCACGCCGCGTCCCGCTCGGCGCTGTCGGGCTCCCACGTGCCCGACAGCTTCGCCGGTCCCCAGCCGAGCTCGACGCCCACTTCTCTGATCGGCATGCGGTGCCTCCTGATCGGGCGACGTGGTGGCGAGTCTGGTTACGACGGTCGTTTCGCGATGGCCATCGGACGGGGAGGGCGAATCGTTATCACGTCGGCGATCCGTGGCGGTTGTCCGGCGTGGCCTGCTCCGGCGTCCTCCCGGCGCTGGCTGTGGGTAACGATGGCAATCATCCGACGGCGAAGCCTTTGCCGGGTCGATCGAGCGCAGCGGGCCAGGTTCTGCGGTCAAAATGGGGAGACCGCGGGTGATCGCCACGTCCACGGCGTGGGCGGCGGCCACGAGGAACGCCGGACCGTAGACGGATCGGTCGGTGGCGATGTCGATGATGGCGGAGGAGGTGAGGACCTTCCGCTCACGACGCCTGCGGATGCCGGTCGGCCCCGTTGCCGGTCAGAGCGCGGCGGGCGTACGCGAGTGCCTCGGGATCGACTTCCCCAGCCGCGACGCGCCAGCGGGCCAGCCACTCATCGCGAGCCATCCGAGCGTCCAGAGCACCCGCGACGTACTCCGACACGCTGGTCGCACCGGCGTGTTCGGCGGCGACCCTGAGCCGCGCGCAGACACCCGGATCCAGACTCACGGTGATCCGTTCCTTCTTGCCACTCATCCGCTGAGGCTACAGCGTGCATACGCTGCGGAGAAGCGGGTGGCGGTGGCGCGGGATGACCTGACCACCGGCATCGGCCGCCGATACATGGCGTAGGACACCCACCGATGGGTAGCGTGGAATGCCGACCAGCCGTAGCCACCGTGCACCGCCTTGACGATCCCGCAGCGCGAGCGTTGCTCGCCGCGGACCCCCAGTCCCTCGTCTCCGGGGCCACCCCGATCCTCGTCGATGAATGGCAGCGGTTTCCGCAGAGCTGGGATGTCGTTCGCCGCGCGGTCGACGACGGCACCGGCGGGGGTCGATTCCTGTTGACCGGTTCGGCAGTGCCCGTTGAGCAGCCCACGCACTCCGGCGCCGGCCGCATCGTGACGTTGCGGATGCGGCCGTTGAGCCTTTCCGAACGCCAGCGGGTCCCGCCGACCGTGAGCCTCGCCGAGCTGCTCACCGGCGCCCGTCCCGCCGTCTCGGGGTCCTCGCTGCTGCGGCTGGCCGACTATGCGGAGGAGATCGTCGCCTCGGGATTGCCGGACCTGCGGGAAATGTCTGGGCGGGCCCGGCGGGCGCGGCTCGACGGGTACCTCGCCCGCATCGTCGAACGTGATTTCGCTGATCAGCGGCACGCGTTGCGTGACCAGGCCGGCCTGCGGCGATGGATGACCGCCTACGCGGCGGCCACCGCGACCACGGCCTCGTTCAAGACCATCCGGGCCGCTGCGACCGGGGCGCAGGGGCAGGTTCCGGCCCGGTCCACGGCACTCCCCTATCGTCAGATCCTCGAGCAGCTCTGGATCCTGGACCCCGTCGAGGCCTGGCTGCCGACGCGCAACCACATCGCGCGGCTGGCCGCGCCTCCGAAGCACCACGTGGCCGACCCGGCGTTGGCCGCCCGGTTGCTCGGTGCGGATGTCGGCGCGTTGCTCGACGCCGCCCCGCTGGGACCGACGTTGCCCAGGGACGGCCCGCTGCTGGGCAAGCTGTTCGAGTCGCTGGTCACGCTCGGGGTGCGAGTGCAGGCTCAGGCGGCGGAGGCGAGGGTGGGGCACCTTCGTACGAAGGGTGGCGAGCGCGAGATCGACCTGATCGTCGAGCGGGCCGACCATCGGGTCGTCGCGATCGAGGTGAAGATCGGCGTGACCGTCGAGGATCGAGACGTGCGGCATCTGCACTGGCTCGCGTCGATGCTCGGTCCCGACCTGCTCGACGCCGTCGTCGTCACGACCGGCTCCGAGGCCTACCGCCGACGTGACGGGATCGCGGTTGTCCCAGCCGCGCTGCTCCGACCATAGACCGCCGCTGCCCATCGCTCGTAGCGCCAAAGCTCTGCGAGGCCAGCACCATGATCAAAGAATCGAAAGTAGGCTACGTGGCGTTGCCAGGCGCCTCGTCGCCGCGGATGCGCCGGCGAATCGCTGGTTCGCGCCGAGTCGCGCTGACAGTCGAGGACGAGGTGGTGGGAATGCGGTGAGTCTCGGACCTGCGGTTCGCGTGTCACGGCCGGTTCGAGCCTGCCTGTCGGGTGAGGATCTGGACTGGATGGGCGGACGTTCGGTCTGTGCGGCGGTCGACCTGCTGACCACCGTGGAGGTGAACGGAACATCGGAAGCAGAGCGCACCGCAGATGCAGCCTGGCACGAGTGGGCGGCGAAGATCTGGCACTTCGTGGGAGAGCGGATCCCGGGGCTGGCGCCCGACCCGCCGCCGGTGCGCGTGTGGAGCCAGGCGCCCAGCGCCAGCGGGCTGTCCACGTCCACCGCGTTGATCCTCGCCCTCTTCGACGGTTTCGTCGCGACGATCCCGAACGCCCCGCTGGTCTCCCGGAGGCTGCTCGTCGAATGGGCATACGAGTTCGAGTTCGCGATCTGCAACGGCGGTGGGATGGATCAGATCGCCATAGCGCTGGGTGGGACGACATTGTTCCAGGGGCGCGCGACGGGTCTGCCCGTAGTCATCGACCGGACAGACTTCCCGGCGGAGTGGTCTCTCATCGTGGTCGACTCCGGGACGCGGAAGTCCACGCCGGAGCACATCAGATCGGTGCGCGCCCAGCACGCGGCCGGAGATCGGGTGCTGGCGGAGTACGTCGAGCGGGCGGATGCGGCGTCCGGGCTGGTGTGGGAGGCGCTCCGCGCCCGGCGCCTCACCGCGTTGACCGACGCCATGACGGCGGCTCATCGGGCGATGCGTGATCTCCAGAACATGTCCACCCCCTTGCTCGAACACCTGCGTGCGCTCGCTCACACCGTCGGGCTGCCCCTCAAGGTCAGCGGCGCAGGGGGTGGAGGGGCATTGGTGGGGGTCTGCCCCGAGGCGGACGCGTCGAGGATCGCGGAGTCGCTGCGCGTCGCCTACCGGGATGTCCAGCCGGGCGTTCAGGTGATCGCTGCCGGATCCGTCGCCTCGATCTCGTAGGCCAGCCACTGCGCGAAGTGGTGCAGGCGGTATCGCAGGTCGCCTTGCCGCCGCCCGGATTCGACGAGCGCGGGCGCCGCGGGTGTCGTCGTCCGATGGTCGTGAACGGGCGTCGGGCGGACGACCTGCGCGATGATCTCCGCAAGCTCCCGGACGGGGTACTCCGGAGCGGGCGCGGGCGCGTCGTCGTTCTCGCCCACCGCCGCGCAGACGAGTTCGGCCAGCTCCCGAACATGTCGTGGTCGAACCACATCCGGTGTGCCGTCCGAGATCAGGATCGGCTTGCTCTGGAGCGCGGCCCACACCATCGCTCCGATGACGGAGTCCGGTCCGCAACCGGGACCGTAGAGGTGGCCGGCGTCGAGTCGCAGTGCCTCGCGTCCCGTCCCGCGCGGACCGACGATGACGGTCCGCGCAGCGGCAGTGGCCTGCCCGGGAACCAGCTGGCGCAGGTCGAGCACCGCGTTGCGGTCCTCGCTCATCGGATGCGTTCTGGTGATCGCGTACCGGACCCCGGGCCGGGCGCCGCCCGGGGGGCTCGTGCTGACGACCGTCACCGGGTGCCCGCGATCGGTCAGCGCCCGTACGAGGTGCTCGCCGAACGGGCCTTCGCCCCCCAGCACGGTGATCCCGAACCCGGTCCGCCGGGGTCGGGGGACGGCCTCGCGGCCCGCCCACATACCGAGCTCGGCCACCTGGGCGAGCAGGCCCTGCGCCTCGCTGATCCGCCACGCCGGCGAATCGTGACTCATCCCGCCCGCCGCGACGGTGCGCAGCGCTTCGGCCACGACAGCGGGGTCGGTGTCCTGGATGGTGTTCCCGGTCGCCATGCCCATCGCGTACGACGTCAACCAGGTGCCGTTCACCACCGCGGGGTCCACGCCACTCATTGGCCGGCCCAGCCGAGGCTGGAGGTCACGGGACGGCACCCCGAGGCCGCTGAGGTAGTCCACGGTCTCCAGGTGCAGCCACCGCGCCGGAGCCGTGCCCTCGATCCGGACCACGCACTGGGCGACCCCGTTCTTGAAGAACGGGACCGCCGTCAACCCGGTGAGTCTGCTGTGTTCCCCACCGGGGCGGTCCGACCGCAGGAAGCACGCGGACCGGCGCGGACCACGAAAGGCGTTCCCG
Organism: Pseudonocardia sp.; assembly: GCA_050701075.1. Classification (GTDB taxonomy): domain Bacteria; phylum Actinomycetota; class Actinomycetes; order Mycobacteriales; family Pseudonocardiaceae; genus Pseudonocardia. Next base: position 9,676 of record JBOHEP010000386.1, read on the forward strand.
GCGATACTGGGGACGTCCTCGTGTTCGGCCAGATTCGGCACGCTGACCAGGCACGGCACCTTCACCGAGCGCAGGTAGCGATACATCAGGATGTCCTCGGGCCACGTACGGGGGTGGCGGCGAACGTAGTCGACGTATCCCGCGGCGACGTCCCGAGGCAGGATGAGTGCGGCGCAAGGGGTGTACTCGTTGACCGCGCCCACCCACCGCGCGCCACTCAGGGCGCCCAGCCGCACTGCGGCGCCGTTTCGGGAGTCCCAGAGCGAGAACAGGGCCAGCGCCGCCGCCGGCATCGCCTCGATCGCCATTCGCGCCCGTTCGAACAGCGTGCCGGTCAGGAGCATGTCGTCCTGCACGATGAGATGATGCGTCGCCGACGCTGGAATGGACTCCCACGCGGCGAGCGCGGTCCGGATCACCGTCGGCGGCCCTGCGGGGTCCGGGTCGGTGACCACGGACAGCGCGTCGGGTGGTGCCTGGGCGACCACCCGGGAGGCGGCATCGCCTCGTGCCGGGTGGGTCAGCACCGACCCGCTGAGCACGAACAGGCCATGCTCCTCGGGAGTGGGTGCGACATCGGCGCCGGCGGTCACGTCAGCCCTGCCCAGCGCGCCCAGCCCGCGACCTGGGCCATGCCCTCGTCGAGGTCGATCCGTGCTCGAAAGCCGAGCGCTGCCAGGGCAGAGGTGTCCACCGGCGGCGACCCGGCGTAGAACCGCCGGTCGCGCTCGGGCCATCTGACGCTGTCGGCGAGACGCAGCCGGGGCAGGCCCAGCATGTCCCGGTAGCGGTCGTAGAAGCCGCCCCAGGTGGCGCGTTCCGGGCCGGAGAGCAGGAACCGTCGACCGTGGGTGCCGGGGGTCGATGCGAGGAAGGTGATGGCGTCGGCGACGTCGTGCACGTGCACGACGTCACAGGAGCCGCCCGCACCGCTGGGCAGGCCCGCATTGTCCCCGGGCAACCTGCGCAACGGCCGTAAGGTCCACAATGGACCCCAAGGACCGTAGACCACGCTCGGCTGCACGCAGACGACCTCCATCCGGTCATCGGGCGAGGCGAGCACCAGTCGCTCGGCGGCGAGCTTCTGCTGTGCATAGGACAGGCCACCCGGCTCGGGGGGGACCGGGGCACACTCCTCGTTGATCACCGGGCCGACTGTCGGGTCGTAGACGCTCATGCTGCTCACGTGCACCAGCCGGCTCACCCCCGCCTGCCCGGCCGCGGCCAGGACCGCCGCGGTGCCATCGACGCTGACCGCCCATCGCTGCGCCGGCTCGCCCCTGTTGCCGTAGGCCGCGTGGACGACCACGTCGCAACCGCGAAAGGCATCCACCAGCGCGGCGGGGCCGTCCAGCATGTCGGCGAGCCGGAAATCCAGTCGAGCGCTGTCCCAGTGCGACAGTCGTGCGCGCTTCCCCGGCGTCCGCCCCAGGGCGAGGACCGTGGTCGCGTCGTCGTGCAGCAGCCGATCGACCACGTGCGAGCCGATGAAGCCGGTCGCACCCGTCACAGCCACCCGCCGAACGCCGCGGGACCTGGCGGGCCTGCGGGCCTCCCACGGGCGGAGTAGGCGATGCGCGCGTTGCGTCCGGCAGCGTTGGAGCAGCTCGACGGTGGTCGCCGCCTCGGCGAAGGTGGCCGCCCCGCTCGGACGTCCCCGCAACGCCCGGTCGAACTCGACGAGCTGGTGGTGGAACAACCCCTCACGGGTGAGCCTGGCGGGTGTGGGCGCCGGGACGGAGCCCTGCTCCAGCTCGACACCCGCGCTGGTCCAGGCGCGGTAACTCGCCGCGCGTGGGGTTCCGACACCCAGCGTGGCCCGCGTGCCCTCGATCGTGATGATGTTGTCCAGATCTCGCAGCCTGCTCAGCTCCACCTCGACCGGTACGGCGCCCGCCCGCAACTCCAGCCGTGCCTCGCTGTCCACGCCACCCGCGCTGTTGTCCTCGACGCCGATCAGCTCCACCGGTCCGAACCAGTGCGCCAGCAGGTCGGTCACGTGCGGGCCGAGGTCGGCCAACACCCCGCCGCCCGCACCGGCGTCAAAAACGAACCGGCTCAGCGCCGGCCAGCCGTACTCGGCACCTTCACGCCAGCGGACGCGCCGCACCCCACCCAACCAGTCCGATGCCAACCTCTGCGCGACCCATCGCGCCGCCGGGAAGAACCGCCGGACGTGGGCGGGTACCACCACCGCACCGGTGGCCGCGGCGGCGGCGCGGATCTCGGCGCATTCAGCGGTGGTGGTGGCGATCGGCTTCTCCAGCAGCACGTGCTTTCCCGCCATGGCCAGCTGTGCCGCGAGCGCGGCGTGCGACGCGGGTCCGGTGGCCACGATCGCCACGTCGATCGCGTCGAGCACCTCGACGAGGTCACCGACGCATTCCGGAGCCGGCCCCGCGGTCAGGCCCTTGGCCGCCCGCAGTCGCCGGTAGTGCCCGGCGGCCCGCTCCGCGTGCTCGGGGACGTGGTCGATCAGGGCGGTGAGCTGAAACGGCTCACCGCCCGCCAGCGCGGGCAGGTGGCACAGTTCGATCACCGCGCCGCATCCCACGACGCCCAGACGCAGGGAGCTCGTCCCGGTGGTCACCGGGCCGGTCCTGACTCGTGGGTGATCCAGACGTTCGGTTCCCAGTAGGTGCCCAGGTCGGCATCCCGGTCTATCCGCACGGTCGCCAGTCCGCCCGGTATCACGTAGTCATCACTGTCGGGGAACCTCATGCCCGTCCAGGACTCCCAGTCAGCCACCGTGCCGGTGATCAGTGACGACCGCGGGATCGGCGCGGACAGGGTTCCGCCGCAGCGGATGTGCGTGCGGATCCACGGATCGAAGGGAGCGCCACCGTCCACCGTCCAGGTCACGTAGCGGCTGATCGGGACCAGTGGGTAGCGGTCCTTCCAGGTCGGTCTGACCGGGACGATCACGTGGGCGAGACCCGCCCCGCGGGCGGTCGTCCGAAGTGCCTCCAGCATCACCGTCGCCAACCCACCGCCCTGATGGCGCGGTGCCACCTCGATACCCAACGCGCACAGAGCATTCGGCGCGAGCCCGCTGTGGTGAGCTGAGAAGCCCGCTTCGATGGCCGCGTCGATTCCGGGCCCGAGCCCCCCGCGGGTGCCGTCCCAGATGCAGGGGATACTCCTTGCGGTGGCGAGTATGTCGTCGTCCGGGCCGAGCAGGGCGAGCTGATAACGACCGAAGAGCGTGTGCAGCCGGTCCCAGTATCCGGCCATCACGTCGCCGTGCACGTTGTACTCCGGCCAGACCCCGTCGAACACCGCGGGGATGCGCAGCCACAGCTCCGGCCGCTGCGCGTGATCGGCGACTGCTGGTGTCATGTCCGACCTTCCTAGCTGTTCGGGCCTCCGGCGGGCTGTGGGACGGTGGGCTGCGTTCGGAAGTGTGGTGACACTGCGGCGGGTCAGGTGGTCGTCAGCCGTCGATCGAGAACACCGGGCCGTCGGATCCGTGAACCCGTACCGGGTTCGGGACGGCGTAGTACGCCATCACCGCCCGTATCTCCGCTTCTCGTTCGGCGATCGCCGCGCCCGGTCGCGATCGGCTGCGAAGCTTCCCGTGGTGGGTGGCGGAAAAGGTATTGTGGCCATGATAGTTGTACAGGTAAAGATGCCCCTTGCCGCGGACGTAGCTCACCTGCACCTGGTTGTGCAGGTCGGTCAGCAGCGCCCAGTCCTCACCGAGATGCGCGTAGCGTCCGGACTCCGGATAGCGGAACCGCCGGTCATGGGTCATCAGCATCGTGCTAGGCAGTAACGGATAGCGTGCTTTCGGCGTCCCCAGGTCCCAGTCGATCCAGTAGAGTGATCGGTCTTCTTCGAACAGTTGCAGGTGGTCGCTGAGAAAGGACGTGTGGCTACGGCTGCCGACCAGCTCCGCGACCTGGGTCCTCAGCCGGTCCGGGTGGCAGCAGTCGTCGTCGTCCCAGACGCAGACCAGCTCGCCGGTCGCCGCGTCGAGCGAGAGGTTGCGCAGCGCACCGAGCGGCAGGTCTGGAGCGGCGTCGACGATCCGGACCTCCGTGACGCCGTGCGCTCGGGCAAGGCCCGCGAGCCGGCGCCGGTAGTCGGCTGTGCCCTGGCTGACGATGACCAGTTCGCGGGCCGGGTAGCGCTGGTCGGCGAAGCATCTGATCGCGCGGGCAGCCAGCGTCGGCCTGTCCTTGGTGACCATCAGACAGCTCACCGGCGGCCAGGTCGCTTGGGCCGGATTCACGCGGGGGCCTGAACTTCCCAGATGATCGCCGAGGGGATACCGGTCCAAGCGGCGTGTGCCGCGTCCGAGATCAGCTCCTCGTAGCCACTCGGCGGCAGTGGCCCCGCGAACAGGGGCTCGTGGCATGATCGGAGAGTGAGGCCGTGCGCGGCGAATGCTCTCAGGTAGTCGCTGACCTGATGGGGGTGGTTGCGAACGAACGCCAACCGCCCCGGTTGGTAGGCGAAGATGGGCTGGCCGTGCAGCAGCACCACCATCGGGTGGACATCGGTCACGATGAGCCGCCCACCCGGCCTGAGTACGCGTCGGAACTCCCCGATCGCCTGCCCGATGTCACGAAGGTGGCTCAGCGCCAGCCCACACAGCACGAGATCGACGGAGTCGTCGTCGGGTACCGGGAGCGCCGTCACGTCTCCTACCCGGAACTCGGCACCGGGGACCTTGGTTGCCGCTATTTCCAGCATTTCCGGTGACTGGTCGACACCGATGACGTCGTGGCCGTGCGCGACCAGCGTCACGGTATGCCGTCCCGTACCGCAGGCCGCGTCGAGTGCACGGCCCGGCGCGATGCCCGCCAGCAGGTCGGCCACCACAGGCTCCTCGACAGCCAGGATGAAGTTGGGCAGCGAGTCGTACTTCGGCGCCCAGGCCGCGTATCCTTGCGCGGCATCGATCTCGGTCAGCTGGTTGTTGTCGGCGGGGACGAGGAGCTGCGCCGGATCCGCGATCCTTCTCATCTCCGCCACCCTGGCTTCGACGAACTCATCGTCGCCGTCGATTGCGGTGCGCAGCAGCGCTAGGCCCTCGATGCCCATCATGAGCTCACGTATACGTGCTTGTCCCGCCATTTACCTACTGCTCCGCTCGGCTCGATCGTGGGTATCCTGGAAACGTATTCCCTCTTGAACGGAACGGAGTCGCGGGTGATCGAGGGCTACTTCCGGCGCGAGAGCATCGTCGTCGGCGAACAGCTCCACATTCATGCGTCGACGGACTCCGCCTTCTTCCGGGTGGACTTCTACCGGATCGGGGCGGTGCCCGAGTTCGTTGGCGCCGCGGGCTGGTTCCCGGGAAACCACGCACCTGCCCCGGCGCATCCGGATGGCGTCGCCGGGCACGCCTCGCCCGCCGTGGACTGGGACTGGCCCGCCTACGAGTTCACCACGCCGTCGCACTGGACCCCCGGCGTCTACGTCGCGTTCTTCGTCGACTCGGACAGCGGCACTCCGAAGGTGACCGCCGAGACGGGCCGTCCGCCGGGGGATCTGCCCTACGACAGCGACCACCTCAAGGGCCTCGGCCGGGAGTTCTTCGTCCTCCGACCCCGCGTACCGGGCCGCGCCAAGATCCTCTACAAGAAGTCCAGCTTCACCCGGCATGCCTACAACCGTTCCGACGGGCCGGGAACCGAGCGAGCGAGCAGCCTCTACGACAATGCCGTCTACGTGCCGGGGGACGGCGTCGAACCCGGTGGGCACAAGGTCAGCATGCACCGGCCCGGCGGCATCGATGACCTGTCCTACTGGGACGCGCCGTTCATCGGCTGGCTCGAACGCGCGGATTATCAGGTGGAGTTCTGCACCGATCTGGACCTGCACTCCGATCTGGGGCTGCTGTCGTCCTACCGGCTGCTGCTCAGCGTCGGCCACGACGAGTACTGGACCACCGCGATGCGCGTGGGTGTGGAGACGTTCGTCGAGGCCGGCGGCAACGTGGCGTTCTTCAGCGCGAACACCTGCTGGTGGCGCGTGCACGTCACCGACGACGGCACTGCGCTCGTCGCCGACACCGACCACCGCGTGGGCGAGGTCTACCCGCACCTGCCCGCCACCGACCAGTGGTGGCGGCCTGAGCCGTCCGGGGCCGGGGCACCGGAGAACAGGGTGACCGGGGTCAGTTTCCGCAACGGCGGGATGTGGCCGGGGGAGTGGCCCGGTGACCGCCCCTGCCCCGGGTTCACCGTGCAGCATTCCGACCACTGGGTGTACGAGGGCACCGGCCTGCGTGATGGTTCCGGCGGCGGTGTGGCGGACGTGCTCGGCGCTGGTCTTCCGCTGATCGGGTACGAGTGCGATGGTGCCGCCTTCCGCTACGACGAGGACGGCGTGGCGCGGGCGACCGGAGCGGACGGCACCCCGGAATCCTTCCTCATCCTGGGCATCGCGGTGCTGAATCCCGTGCATGAGAACATCCACGACCTGCGTGCAGGTCACTGGAACTGCACCTCCAGGGAACCGGACAGCACCGGTCCGCGAGCGGCGACCATGGGTGTCCACACGAGGAACGGCACGGTCTTCACCGCGGCCACCACCGACTGGCCGGTGATCGTCGCGCGAGGATGTGATGACGGGGTCGACCGTGTCACCCGCAATGTCCTGGATCGGCTGGGCAGCTGAGCTCTTCGACCAGGTCGACAGCCGATGGCAGGTCGCTGACCCGCCAGATCCCGTCTCGCAGTAATGGTGGGTCCTCTTCCCTGGCCCGCTCCGGCCGCCACAGGTGGGCCGCACGCATTCCGATCGCCCGCGGCCCCTCGACGTCGGGGACCCACATGTCACCCACGAAGAGGGCCTCGTGCGGCCGCAGGTCGCACCGGCGCAGTGTGTGCCGGTAAATCCGCGGATCGGGCTTGCGCATCCCGGCTCGTGCCGAGGTCACCAAGGCTGTGAACATCCCGGTAAGTCCCGCCTGATCGATGGCCTTGTCGAGATCCCAGTACCAGTTGGAACAGACCGCGATGATCACGTCGCGCCGCCGCAACTCGACCAGGGCGTCGACCACGTCCTCGTACGGTTCCATGAGGATGGCCTTGGTTTCCCGATCGAGGTCGAACACCAGGGGGTCGATCCGAGCTTCCGGCACCCCACAGGCGCGGGCTCGCGAGCGCAGCCGGTCCAACTCCCAGCGATGGTAGGACTCACGGCTTCGGGAGTGCGCTTCATGCACTTCGCCGTCAGCGGGACCCACCAGCCATCCGTCACCCCACCGGGCCGCGGCTCGGAGCAGGTTGTGGCGGGCGAACACCTCGTGATGCGGCGCCCCCCAGCCCGACAGCCGCGCGAGTGTGCCGTTGAAATCGAAGAGCACTCCCCGGAGCATGGGCGACCCGCTCAGAACCTCCCGCTGCGGCGCGGGAAGTAGTCCTCCATGACGCCGTCGCGCTCGATGTCGACAGTGGAGCAGTGCAGGCCGCCGCCGAACGGACCGACTGCCCGGAACGGCACCGGGATCACGTCGAACCCGAGCCCGTCGAGCTGATCGGCGAGGCGCTCCTCCTGCTCCTCGACACAGATGGTGCGGGTATCGAGGTTGAACATGTTGACCGCAAGCCACGGGCTGCTGAAGGAGAGCCGTTGCAGATGCTCCCAGCTGGCCGGTTGGACCGCTTCGACGACCTGCCAGTCGTTGAGCTCGAAGTACTTCATCAGCTCCGGGTCCGCGAGCCGTTCGCCGCAGTGCAGCACCAGCCCGGGACGCAATGGTATCCAGGTGGAATCGATGTGCAGCGGGTGGGTGTTGGTGAATGTGACCTCGTGCACCCGGTGGTCGGCAAAATGGCGCCTGAGCCATTCGTATCCTTGTCGGTTGGTGACCAGCGACAGCTGGACGAACAGATCCTTGCCGAACCGGGCGACGTCCGCCGCGTCGAAGAGTGGTTCAGCTTCGGTGAGTACCAGATCGTGTGCGGCCACCCTGGCAAGTTGTTCTTCGGTGCTCAGCCCGTTGTACGCGTCCCAGAACCCCGGAACATAAGAGAGATCGGTCAGTCGTGGCTTCGGCGCGGCTTCCCACCGCATAGCCGGATCGGCCTCGAACAACGACTGCAGGACCGGTCGATAGCAGAGGTACTCGAACCAACGGCTTCGATAGCACATCGTGGCTTCGAGGACCTCCGGGCCGACGGTGAGCAGCACGTCTCGAGGCGGCATGCAGCCGAACATCGAGTCGTGTTCCCAATCCGGGGTCGTCACGTGTCGACGGAAGTCGAGCGGGGTGGGCCGGTCGACTCGAATGCCCCGGCGCCGGAGCATGTCCGCGAAGCCGTCCAGCTGCTCGTTCGCTTCCGCGGTCATGTCCGCAGGCATCGGTCCATAGGTGCCCAACGGGAAGCCGTCGTCCGGAAAATCGCGTTGCACGGCCGGCTCGGGGGCCTGGATCATCGTTCCCGTCGCTCGCCCGACAATGGTGTGGCGGAGCGGATCCCAGCCATTCCAGGAGTTGACTCGTATGGTCTCGGTCGTTGACACTCGGTGTGGTCCTTCCGCGCCTTCGGCAAGAGATGATCTGCCCGGTCGTTCCTCAGATGAAAAGATCGCTATCGTTTTCCAGGACCGGTCGGCCCTGCCCGGCCGCGATCTTGTGCAGTTCGAGGTTGGAGCCGTGCCGGGCGCAGTGGAAGCTGCAGTCCCGGCGCGGGTCGACGATGCCGCGGTCGGAGCTCTCCCAGATGTCGACAAGACTTGTGGTTACCGCATCCCCGAGCATGGCGGCCGGGTTGCCGCGGTGATATGGGCAGATGTAGACCCCGGACGAGGTCACCAGCGTGCGGAGTTCGGCGACACCGCAGCGTCGGTAGTCCTTCGGCTGAACCGGACCTTCCTGTTGCCTGAGCGACTCCAAGGTGGAGGAGTTGATGACCGTGAAGTCCGGACCTTCGAGTCGGTGGGCCTGCGCGAGCTGTGCCTCGACCGAAGCCAAGATCTCCTCGGCGATCCCGACGACATGGTGCTGCTCGTCGAACATGGCCTTGACCTCGAAGTAGTCGCAACCGATGTCCCTTGCCAGCTCCGCGCCCCTGAGTACCTCGTGGTGGTTGCTGACGGCGGGCCTGTCCTTCTCCTCGCGCACCATGACGAGGAACGAGTAGCCCAATGCTCCCTTCTTGACCGCGGCGAGCCGGCGCATGTTGCCGATCACCTGGTCGAAGACGCTGCCGCCCTTGCGGTCCGGCCGGAACGTCCGGTAGGTGTCGGTCGTCGCGGCGTCCACCGAGACCCGCACCCAGGACGCGTACTCGGCGAGACCGGGCAGGTTGCGGTCGATCATGGTTCCGTTGGTCACCACCCCGATCGCGATCCCCGCCTCGCCCAGTGCGTGGATGATCGCCTGCGTGCCCCGGTGGGCCAGTGGCTCACCGCCACCGATCAGGATGACCGCTTTGACGCCCAGCGACACCAGCTCGCCGGTCAGCGAGCTCAACCTCTCGCGGGTGAACCGACCTTGGTTGAGCAGTTTTCCGCTGATGCATTCAGGGCAGGCGAGATCACAGAAGCTTGTCGGATCGAGATCGACCACGACGGGAGCACTCGAACGTTCACCTTGCGCTACTCTGGAGACCGAGCCATAGATTGCCGGTTGGTACAGTTTTGCCGCGAGATCCAAACGGTCCATCGTCACGAACTCGTACCTCTCGTTTGATGTGAACCTTCGCCTAAAGCCACTGCCGATAAAGTGCGGTGGAACTCCTGGCCGAAGCCGCAATGTATTAGCGAGCCCCAACTCTGTCCAACGGGTCCATCATGACGGACTCGGTCGGGTGGAGGTAGGCGAACCGTCCCTGGCGCCGAACACGGCCAGTGAAGTCGCTGAGCCCTGCATTGAGCCTTCGCTTGGCGGAATAATGACAACAGACATTCTTGAACTGGAAGTGTCGGCGCACAATCACCTCCGGCCGGTCCGTGCGCAGTGTCAGCAGGCCGCGAAATATCAGCTTCACATACACAGCCCGATGGTGCAACCGATGCCACACTAACGTGTGGTGCTGCCTGACTTTCGATCACAGTGAGAAACTATTCTCGGGGCCGGATGATCACCCGATTGGACGCTTCGGTCGATCCGACGCCCCACACGCAAACCGAAACGCGAGGGAATCTCGCGTAGTCGGTAGGCGGCGGGTAGAAACATATTTGGTTGTGGCACGGTGGCCCAGGAGTCCCGCAGGAGTTCCGTTGACAGGCAGGGACATGACCAAAGTCACGTGCGTGTGATTCGCTTGTTTGTGTTCTTGGTCATAGCAGGAGGATGTTGAGGGCGAGGGTGTCCGCGGTCCCGGGCGGCTGCGCGGCGTCCTTCGGCGATGTTGTGGTAGCCAGCCCGCCTAAGCAGGCTGACTACCAGGTTTCGGAGGATGGCCATGACCCCGTGCTGCGCCGCGGGCGCGGACTCGGGAGGTGTCCTCTTGGAAGGTGACGTCGCGGATGTGGTGGAGCGCCTCGATGTGCCAGTGGCCGCGGGTGATGTCGGCGGGCCGGGTGGGGTCGGCCTGGTCGGGGGTGAGGCTGGTGATCCCGAGGATGGCGGCGGCGGTGATGGTGCGGTCGGGGAAGTGGCGGTAGCGCTCGGTGAGCAACGCCTGTCGTGCCCCGGGGGAAGCGGAGCTTGTGGTGGTGGTGGGCGGGGTCGGTGCGGTCGATGACCTTCAGAACGCGCACGTCGCGGCGGCCGTGTCCTGTGACCTCCTCGCGGTGACCGACCTCGATGGTGGCCCAGGGCAGGTCGTCGAGGGCGGCGTAGAGGCGGGGCTGGTTCCCTTTCGCGAACAGGACGTAGTCGCCGCCGTGTTCGCGCAGGTAGGCGGCGTGGGCGCGCTGTGTGTGGAGTGCGTCTTATGTCGACCTCCGGCTTATGCCGACGCGGAGGCTGTCGGCGCTGGTCACGACGCTGCCCGGGTCGGTAAGGTCGGCATAATCGGCGACATCAGGCCAGGCCGGCTCGGCCGTGGGCAGGGCCTTCGGCAGGTGTCAGATTGAGTGTCGCCGGTGAGAACGCTTGACCTGCAAGGGAGTGCTCATCCCTTGACCGGTTCGATCTTGGAGTCACCGCGCTCCTGGCCGATAGGATCATGTCGGATTATGCCGACCCACGCGCCGTCAGCACCCAATGCCAGGGAGATGCGGTAGTTCGCGGAGCGGCGGACGCTTTGGGGATCTTCAGGTGGTGCACGGAGAGTGATAACGGGTGGGGCGCATGGCGGCGGCCCGGCTGTCTGGCCGGGTGCGCCGGGTTCCAGGCCCGGGCGGTGATGTTCTGGTCGAGGGACGGTGTGGGTCAGGCCGTGAGGCCGTTAGGCCGCGGTAGTGCCGCAGACGTGCAGGTGGGCGGGGGCGGTGCGGGTGGTGATGCCGCGGGGGGCGTGGGAGAACGGCTGGCTGGTCTTGATCTTGCGGTCGCGGTGGCGGTGGCGGTCGGTTGTGACGCGGGCGGTGGCGATCACGGCCAGGGCGTGGTGGTGGGCGGCGGCCCGGGTGGGTTCGGGGAGCGAGGCGGTGGCGGTCCCGGCCCGCACGGTGGTGATCGGGGTGCGGCGGGCGGTGGTGAAGGACAGGTGGCGGGCCGCGACGGCCTGACCGGTGCGGGGACCTTTGCCGAAGGGCGCGGCGATGGCGGCGGCCGAGCGGGTGGTGGCGTGCACGAGTTCGGTGGCGACGGTCCAGGCGGCGTGCTCTTGGCGGATCAGGTCCGGTGTGGCCGAGCGCAGCACCGCGCCGGTGGCCGGGCCGGCGTCGTGGATGGTGGACTTGGCCTCGCGTAGGGCGGTCTCGGAACCGTCCCAGCGCCACCGGTAGGCCTGGGCCAACAGGTAGGCCGGGTGGGTGTGGTGGTCGAGCAGGTCGGTGACCAGGGGAGAACAACTCCGGTGGGGTCGCCCCGTCCAGGGTGATGTGGTATTCGACAACCCGCATGGTCAGGGTGGCCCCGCCGCCGGACAGGCGGGCCAGGTAGGACCCGTCGGGCGCGAACCCGCCGATGCGGGGTGGCCGGATGTCGGACTTGACGCGGATCAGGACGTGGGTGCCGGTGGCGAGCATCGCCGTGATCCGCGGCACGCCGGGGAAGTTCCGGTCCATGATCCACAGCCGGTCGGGGGTGAACACGTCGGGCTGCTCGGCCAGGGCCCGGTCCAGCATCCCCTGTTCGGCCTCGGCCTCGTCCCCACCGGCCGGGCCACACACCACACCCAGGGTGGCGCGGGTGAGCGCGTCGCAGACGTGCAGGTAGCGGATCTGCGGGTAGCCGGTGTCGACCGCCCCGGCGGTACCGAACGCGGCCCGGTCGGCCGCCGTGTCGGGCATCCGGGTCACGGTGGCGTCGATCGCCGCCAGCCGCAGCCCGCCGCCCACGTCCACCGCGGCCAGCCCGTCGCCGCGGTGCTCGGCCACAACCGCGGCCGGCGACTCCCGCCACAGCTCCTGCGGCGGCGCCTCGCCGATCGCGGCCCGCCAGGTGGACGACACCGTGCCCGACGCCACCGCGTGCGCCCGCCGCCACGGCACCTCGACCAGGCCCCCCCAGCAGCGTGGTGAGCACCTCACGCTGGTCGGCGTCGGGCATCAAGGTCATCAACAGCACCGCCCGGATCGTGGCGGCCACGCTCATCTCCCGCCGCGCCACGGCCTTGACCTTCCCGGTCGGCCCGACCCCGGCGGCGATCGGTTCGATCGTCCCCGGCCCACAGCGGCGGTCCAGTCCCTGCTCCGCGACCCCGAGCCGGGCATGATCACACGGCCGCCCGTCGGCCTGGACCCGCCCGTCCCGTCGCACCACCACCACGACCTTGCACCAGGCCACCAGGCCACCGGCCGTGACCGGCTCGGCCCCCGCGACCACCAGCGCCGACCGGCCGTCCCCGCCCGATCCCGCCCGCACCGGCCAGGCCGGCGCCGACACCGGGATGGCCACCATCACCACCTGCGCAGCCACCTGATCCACACCGGGGATCTCCACACCGGGGATCGCGGGTCGGGACGAGACCGGGTAGAAAGACACGTGGAGGCTCCAGGGGAGAAGATCGGCTTTAGACACCGGGTCTTCTACCGGGAGCCTCCACCCATCCCCGGCACGCCACGCCGAGCACACCCGATCACAGCGGACCGCCCACCAGCCCGACCTCACTCAACGTGACCGCCAGCGAGCAGCCCCAGACAAACGCCGAAACCACTCATCTCCCTGGCATTGCGTCAGCACCAGTCGCTACCAGCAGCTTCAGGCCGAGATTGGCATAACCCGGAGGTCGGCATAAGACGCATTATGCCGACGTCTTATCTGGAGTATTTGATCTTGCGATGAGTGTTTGTGCAGTGAGAACGTTTGCGGACGCGTCCGTAAGAGAATCGGTGGGTCGCCTCGATCTGGGTGGCGTCGAGGGTGTGTGGGCCGGTTGCGGACTTCATGCCGTCAGGTCGGGACAGTTCCCGCACGTGCTCGCCGGTGTCGTGCTCACCGGGCAGGCCGCGGTGCTCGCGGGGCGGCTCGATCCGCGGTTCCTGACCGAGACGGGCTGGGACCCGGCCACCCGAGTGTGGTCCCCACCGGCCGGCGATCGGCTGCTGGGTCGCCGGATCTGCGCTGCTCCGGGCTGCCTGAGCACTGCCAACGGCGTGTGCCTGCAGTGCCGCAGGCGCCTGGAGCAGCGCGGCCTGGGGGTGGCCGAGGTGGGGATGCTGCCGCCACCGGTGGGGCGGGCGTGGACCAGACCGGGCGACGGTGCCTGCCGGGTCGGTGGCTGCCCGCGCCCCTGGACCAACGTCGAGGATCCGTTGTGCCGAGCCCACCTCGATCTGCAGCGGGTGTTGGGCGAGGACTGCGTGGCCGAGTTCGTCGCACGCCCGGACGTGGGGGCGCTGCCGAGTCTGGGGGTGTGCGCGGTCACCGCCTGCCGCCGGCAGCTACCCACCCCGGGTGAGACCTACTGTGCCACGCATCTGATCCGGCTGCGGCGGGCGCGGCGCGGCGCCGGCGTGGACGAGGTGGGCGACGAGGCGCGCTGGCGTGTCACCGAGTCGCCGGTGACCCGCGCCGGTCACGCCGTGCTGGGCGCCCTACCCGTGCTGGTCGTGGTGCAGGTGCTGTTCGGGGTGGCGCAACGCGCCGGTGAAGGCGTCAAGACCCGCGACCCGGTGCTGCGCTGGATCTGCGACGAGCTGCGCCGCCAGCAGGTGAACACCATCGCCGACGTCGTCGCCCCGGGCGACACCGAGCGCCGTGGTGCGATCAACTCTTTGATCAAACACGCGCGACGCGGGGTGCTGCACCCCGAGACCGAGATCGACAAGGACGAGTGGGACATGACGGTGTTCGGCCATCGCGGGAACATGTCGTTCACCGCGATCACCCAGGACTGGCTGCGCGCCACGGCCAAGGTGTGGGCCAGTCATGATCTGCCGCGGCGGCGGGGCACCTACGGCGGGGACAAGACCCGCCACCACATCACCAGCCTGGCCCTGTTGTCCCAGTCGCTGCGCAGCCGCCCGGACCGGGGAGAAGACCCGGCAGCGTTGGGGCGCCCCGACATCGAGGCCTACCTCGCCCGACCGGACTACCTGGAAGCACACCAGAAGATCAGCAGCCTGATCCGGCATCTGGCCTGCACCGAGGTCCGCGCGATCCTCACGCCGCTGCGCTCGTTGGGGCTGACCGTCCCCGGTGCACCGGCCGCCGGGCTCAGCGACGGGTTCGGGCTGCGACGCGACGACATCCCCGCCCGCCCCGAGCCGGGTGTTTGCAATTGTGAACGCGAAACCTGGACTGGCGTGGCCGAGGAGCGTGGAACGAGCGGTTGGCGCGCCACAGCAGGCGCGAGAAGCCCCTGCGACGCACCCCAACCGGCCCCCCGGTGGGGTCCAGACCCCTGTCAGGTACATAGACCTGGGCGGTCGAACGGAAGCACCGTGGCCCCCTGACCAGCAGCGGAGCCAGCCAAGGGCCTACCGGTCTAACTGGTAGGGCCGCCGGAAGGGGTGTTGGTAGGGCTACTGGTAGCCCTACTGGCGAGCGGACGACAGCGGATGGGCCGGAGGTGGCGGACCGTCACGTCCGCGCCCGCCGATGAATCACACACCACGTTTCGCCAAGCGAGTCTGGTACACCACATGATCCCCCGTGACCGCCAGCCGCCAGCTACTTCTCCGCGACCGAGGGGATCAGCCCAAGCCGGATCCCTGGATTGAACCCTGGGTTGATCCCCCGATTGAACCCCCATCTGCAACTACTCTCCGCGTTGTTGATCATGGCTGTCAGGCCGGGCCGTGCGGGCGAACACCGCCCACGTCGCGGCGCAGGCAGCGAGGTTGGCCTTCCAGACTCCGGCCGGGTCCTGCGCGGCGAGTTCGGTCCAGAGGGCGGTGTTGGCGTCGGCGAAGGCGGCGACGGCGGCCGGTGGGGCCGCGCGCCACGCGGGGAGCTGCGCGGCCCAGGCGTCGGCCTGCTCGGGGGTGTGTCCGGCTTCGAGGAGCCGCAGTACCCATACCGCGGGGTCGACCCACGCCGGGCCGCGGGTGGGCCACGCCCAGTCGATCAGGTGCGCGCCGTGGTCGTCGACGAGCACGTTGTGCGGTGCCATGTCGGTGTGCAGCAGGTGCTCGCCGCGGAGCAGGTGCAGCGCGGTGGGGTCGGTGTAGGGCGCCCACCGTTGCGCGACTCCCTTGAGCGGGATCGCCGGGCACGACGTACGCGCGAGCCGGGCGAGCGTGCCGACGACCTTTCGGAGGTCGGGGGATCCAGGGCCGAAGTCGGCCGTACGGCCCTGGATCAGCTCGAATCCGAGGAGGTCCCACTCGGTCGTCCGCACCCGCCAGAGCAGCCGGGGGCTGCCCGGGGGCAGGTGGGGGTTGATCTCGGCCTCGCGCTGCTGGGTGCGGGCCTGCGCGTGGTCGGCAGGGACACCTTTCACGAAGAACGAACCGTGCTCGGTGTGGATCATCGCAGCGATGCCGGAGTTGATGCCGGTCCCCGCGCTGTGTGCCGCGTGCACGGCGCCGGTGTGCGCGGCGGCAGCGGCGCGGGTGGTGGCGGGCAAGTCGTGCCAGCTGATGCGGGGCATGGCCACGGTGGTGATCGTCCCTCGCTGGGGTCGGAAGAACAAGCAGGAAGCCACGAATCGGCGAATTGTGCGACAAGTGGCTCCCGGCCGCCGAAGTGCCGACGACCGGGAACCGCTTGTCCGGGGGCGCCGGACCGGGCCGGAAGTACATCAGTAGGGCTGGTCGTCACCGGCACTGCACGAACACATCACGGTCTCGATCAGCGTGTCGAGGTTGTCGACATACTCGACGAGGTCGTCGTCGAGCGGCCGGATATCGAGTGCAATCGGCATGGCAGTCATGGGTTTCACCTCTTCTCACTGTGTTGACAGTAGGAACTCAACGGGGCGCTGGCCTCCTGGTAGAGCTTCGCGAGCGGGCGGCATGTCCAACACGATCCGGAGATGGTGCAGCCCGAACAACCGCCGGTGCGGAGCATGAGACCGTCGGCGATTCCCCCGAGTGCGCGCAGGCCGTTTGTGCCCTCGGCGATGAGGTCGATCTGGGGGTCGCGGCCTACCTTGCAGATCGACGCCTTCCCGAACGGGTCGGAGTGGAAGAATGTGTGCCCGGCGTTGCATCCGGTGAACGGTCGGCGGCGGCGTAAGAAGTCCGCCGCCTGCGTGGGGAGCGGTTCCCCGCCGCCGGAGATCGTCGGGGACATGTTCGTGTAGACCTGGTGCGGAAAGCCGTGGTGGTCGGCGAGCGCGCGCATCGCATCGAGTTCGTGGGCGTTGCGGTCGGCCACGATGATGTTGAGCCGCACCGGAAGTCCGGCCTCACGGGCCGCGTCCAGTCCGCGGGTGAACCGGCCGAACGCGCCCCGGCTTCGGGTGAGTCCCTCGTAGGTCTCCGCGGTGGCGCCGTAGACGCTCAAGGTCAACCGGTAGGGCCGGTGCCGGGTCAGGCATTCGAGGATCCGCGGTCTCGACAACTGCGATCCGTTCGACGAGATTGCGATCATCATGCCGAGCGAGCTGGCGTACTCATACGAGGCCGGGAAGTGCGCGTCGATGAACGGCTCGCCGCCGGTGATCTGTAACCACAGCACCCCCGCATCGCGCATCACTTCGAGCAGCGTCATCTTTCCGTCCCAGGACAGCCCCTCGAATCGTTTGAGCCCGAGATAGCAGTGCTCGCAGTCGTAGTCGCACCCCTTGTTGATCTCCCATGAAGCGCGCGCGTACTCCAGCTCGGACGACGGCCGGACCATCACCGTGTCCGCGAGCGACGCGCCGGTAAGCTCCATTCCCCAGGCGCGCTTCGCGGCGTCGGCGAGCCATTCCGGGACCGGTTCGTTGCGCCTGGTGTCGTCGGCGAGGGCGCGATAGCGGCGCAGCGAGATGCGGATTCCTTGCTCGTGTCCGGGCCGGACGACGAGATGCTCGCCGAGAAATGGGCTGGCGATCAGCGCATGCATCGAGGTCCCCTGTCCGTCGCGGTTGTTCGGCGCCTCCACGGGTGTGGAGCGAGCGCTGAGTTCATCCTCCGGCGAACCGCGGCCCGGACGAGAGGGCCGTGTGTAGACCTCCTGTGGAACTTGCGCTGCACCGGCGGGTGCGTTCCCCAGCTACCGCGCCACGGGCTGGGTCGCGAGGGTGGCCAGCGCGGTGAGGTCCACCAGCGGCCCCTGATCAGCCGGAGGGAGCTCGAAGTACCGCACCGCGGTGCCGATGCGTTCGAAGGGGCGCCGGTGCAGGTAGGACCGGCCGCTGCGCCCGCACAGGTAGGTGCCGCACCCGACCGCCCGGGTGAGGTCGGCCACCCGGGTGGAGCGCTCGGTGCTGATCGGACCACGGCGGGCCAGCACGCTGGATCGGACGATCTGCCCGGTCCAGCCGCACGCCCGCAGCAACAACGTCGTCGAGGTCTCAGTGATCTCGGCAAGGCTGTCGGTCACCTCGACGCGGTAGGCGACCGTGTCGACCAACTCCGCGATGCGGCCCCACCCTGGGGAACGTCGGTAGAACTGTCGGGTCAGGCTCGCGACCCGACGCCGAGCCGTGACCGGGTCGGCGAGGCGGGCGTCCCGGATCGCGGTGGCCCACCCGTCGGGCAGGTGCACAGGCAGGACAAGCCACTGCCGCTGCGCCTCGTCGGGATGCCCGAGCCACGCCCGGTGCTGGTAGTCGTGGCGGCAGAACTGCACATCATCGAGCACCACCCACACATCGACCGCGAGCAGTTTCGCCTACGTCGCACACCGCGGGAACAGATTCGGCTGGAGAACTGCACACACGCGCACCACTCACGGACGAGATCCTCCTACGACGCCGATCTACGAAATGAGGCGGCTCGTGAACCCACGCTCCACCAGTCGAGAATACGCGTGACCGACCGCGAGGGGAACGTCCTGCTCGATGGAGAATCCCCGTTTCGGGTACTCGATCACCCGTTGGAGATCACCGACCAGCATGTCGATGACCAGGTTCTCGTCACCGATGCGCTTCACGTAGTCGGGCAACGACAGCGGCTCCGACGCGCACACCACCTCCAGCTGCGGCCACACCTTCCCGGCCGTGGCGAAAGCCCGACGCTGCATGTAGGGCTTGCAGATCAGCAACGCCGAGGACGGGTGCAACCCGGCGCCGGCGAGGACGTCCCGGGAGAGCGTCATGTTCGCACCGGTGTTCGCCGCCCTTGGCTCGACCAGGATCGCCTCCGCGGGTACGCCCAGCTCCACGGCGTGTTCCTGGTAGTGCACTGCCTCGCCGCGGGGGAACCGCTCCCGGGTCGTCGGGCTCGTCGCACCCGTGAACACCACCACCGGGAACAACCCGGCCCGGTACAGCTCAGCGGCGTGCACCGCGACCCCGAGATCGTGGCTACCCAGCCCGATCGCCACCTCGCACCGGTGCACCTCGTGGCCCATCTGGTGATAGCCCCAGATCAGCTCCGCGTCACCCCGGTCCTGATCGGCGACCACATCGGACTCGTGCAAACCCATACGAGCAGCACCTCCACATCGATTCACTAGCTGGCCAACATCTCGCCGCGGATCCTCGCAATGCTGTCGAGTTGATGCCGCAGCCCGTGCAGCGCCGCCATGTCGCGCGCGCCGCCGATAACCCGTAGACCTTCGCCGCTCGTCGCCGGATCGGTGAGCAGGATGTGCGCCCGAGCGGTGTTCAAGCGCACGAGCTGCATCGGCGAATCATCGACCTTGTTTCGCACCGCGAGTTCGATGAATAACAGCGCACGACCGAGATCGCCGCGCGCCCGGTGGGCGAGCGCCAGCTTCTGCTGCGCGACCGACCAGTCCGCAGCCTCGTCCAGCCGCTCGAACGCCTCGCTCGCGATCACCATCATCTCGATCGCGTGCGCAGTGGCGTCCGACCGGGCGACCTTGCTCAACGCCGTGCCCACCCACAGCAACGCCAGCGCCCGGTCCCGTCCGCTGAGTCGCCCGTCGCGCGAGAGGCTCTCGTAGCCGCGGGCGGAGGTCTCCAGCTCGCCGCCCATCTCCTGCAACACCACCAGCCCCAGGTCGGTCTGCGCGACCCGGCTGTCGATGCCCAGCCGGACGAAGCCGTCGCGCGCGGCGAGCAACGACACCCGCGCCGATCCCGGCCCGGCCAACCGGCCCTGATCCCGCCGGATCCCGCCCTGCAGGATCAACGTCCGGGCGTGCAAGTACGCACCGCGCTCGTCCAGCTCCGCAGGCGGGAACCGCGTCAACCACCGCTCCACCAACGTGCCTGCCGCCCCGAAGTCCTGACGGCTCAACGCCACCGACGCCCGCTCCAGGTCATCGGTCCACGACTCGAACTCCCAGCGCTGCCCCCGCAACGCCGTCACCGGCGACGAACCGGCTACCGGGCGGCACAGCATCTCGAAGCGCTGCTGCCCCCAGCCGTCCGCTCGCTCCAGCACCGTGTCCAGCATGGCCTGCGTGTCCGGCCGCGGAAACGACGCCGCCCCCGCCGCCTCCCACTTCGACACCGTGCGCGCGGCGATCCCCAGATGCTCGGCGAACCCGCGCACGGTGAACCGCAGCGCCTCCCGCAACGCCCGCGCTTCCGCGCCCGACCAGCGCCGCACCGTCGCCACAACCCGCACCCTCCCCACCGACCACGCAACCGCCGCCCCGCACTGATCGTCCCAGGTCAGTACACCATCCGTCAGCGCAAGTGCAACAACAGTTCCACACGCGATCATCCCGCGACGGCCGCTACCGGGCCCACGATCAACGACGTGGCCCCCACCCGGCATGCCGACCCCTGCACCCACCCCCAGACCGCCGGTCGGCGCGGCGTGACCC
>JBOHEP010000387.1:0-9736 GCA_050701075.1 Pseudonocardia sp.
GGACCTTGACACCACTGGAGATTGGGGTTCAGGCAGTTCAGCTTTAGCCATATCGTGCGGACCTCCCGGGAGCGTCGCTCCATCCACCTGGACACGACCACCGGTTTGCTGGCATGCTCTGGTCCCCAGGCCTCTTTCGAAGCACAGGTAAGCCATTAGGTCCAGGAATACTCCTCCGATTCCTCCCGACTGGGTCGGGAATGTGATGGAGCGCCTCGTGGCGCACAAGTTCCGGTCGGCGAGCACGAGCATGCCGGGGACGAACCGGGCGATCAGCTGTGCGGCGTAGGTCTGTTCACCGGTCGCGACCGGGCCGAACGCGGCGTCGACGATCCCGTGGGTGCCGCACTCGCCCAGCGCGACCAGCCGGACCTGGGGGAACGGGCCGGGTGCGGTGGCGCTGCCCGAACGCCCGAACTCCTTGTCGTTGTCCGAGGTGTCGGGCACGTCGAGCACCAGCCCGTCGATGGCCATCACCCGCAGACCGCGGAACCACGCCCCGCGGGTCCCGGCCCGGGCCATCGGCACCGCGACCCGGGCGAACAGCAGCTTCATCGGGGCCGCACCGAGCCGCGTACGGGCCTGGGAGATCGCACTCGTGGACGGCACCGTCCAGTTGTCCCGCCAGTTCCCCAGGAACCGCAACCCGTTCACCAACTGACGCATCACCTCTTCGTAGGCCTCCCCGAAGAACAGGTTCAATGCCAATACGTAGTACATGACCACATGCGCCGGCAGCAACCGCGACCGTTTCTCACGGCTCCCGCATTCGCGGATCACATCGTCAATGACATCCCGATGGATCAGGCCACTCAACACCCCGATCGCCAGATGGTCGGTCAACCGACCGGACACCGGAGAGGAGCCCTTCGCGTCATTCGCCACATCATGAAGAATATCGATGCCGACTGTTTCTACGGCTATTCCGGCGCACGACACACCGCACGAGATTCTTCAGTCTTCAGACTCGGCGGAACTCGAGCTCAAGACCCTAACTTAGCGGCATTGGGACCATGGCGGCCACCGTCTGACTACAGTGTGGAACGCAACGACTGGCGGTGCAGCTGCGACCCGAGATTCGACTACATCGAAATCGAGAACACCCACAACGCGTTCCTCTACGTCAAAGAGATGCACGGCCGCGGGATACCAGCGGCGGCGCTCGCGGTGGTACGGCTCGCAAAAACGCGGACCACATCGTGACTAGCCAACGAATGGCCAGACGCTCACCCGGTGAGTTGGCTTGGCGAGTTCGTAAGGTTGTTCCGGGTCTCGTGGAACTTGAGATGGCGGTCCCCACCTGATGCCGCTGTGCGGTAGGCATCGGGTGATCCGCCAAGAACACCACAAGGAAGGGGACCGCCGTGGGAAAGACCTACCAGAACGAGAAGATCGACACGAGCCAGCCCGCCGTGTCCGACACGGTGAGCGTGGCACTGGCCGAGCTGGCCGGTGAGATGCGGGAGGGGCTGTTGGCTCGCGCTGTCCAGTCGTCCGGGAGGGCGTTGTCGAAACTGTCGGTGGCCGAATGTATGTTCGACTCATGCAGTTGCCGATCGACCTGTTGAGCCGCGTGGCGCGGATTCCACCCGGCGCTGACCTGGCTGCCGCGTTGGGTGGGTTGGATCTGGCCGGCGTGCCCAACGACCGGGTAGTCGATGTGCTGCAGGCCCAGTATCGGCAGCTGGCCCACGACCAGGCCAGGATGTTGGCCACCATCGTGGAGGTCTCGCGGTCCACGCCGTTCTCCGATCCAGATGATCCTGACGTGCAGAAGGCGTGCGGGCCGCGGCGGGCGCTGGCGGCCTACGAGTGGGCGTCCGGGGAGCTCGCCGCCGCGTTGACCTTCACCGGGCGGGCCGCCGAGCTGGAGTTGCACTTCGCCCAGACCGTTGTCGAGAAGTTGCCCTGGGTGTTCGCGGCGCTGCTGGCCGGGCAGATCGATCGAGTCAAGGCCAAGGTGTTCGCCGATCACCTCGATCCGGCGTTCGACGAGCTCACCACCGAGCAGATCGATGCCATCTGTGCCGACCTGCTCCCGATCGCGCCCACCCTGACCACCGGGCAGCTGGCCGCGCGGCTGCTGCGGGCGATCATCGCGATCGACCCTGCCTACGCCCGTCGCCGCTATGCCCGTGCGGTTCGCGAGCGCGCGGTCACCGCCTACCTTGATCGCGATCACACCGTCACGATCACCGCCACCGGCTTGCCCGTGGACGAGGCCGCCGCCGCGTGCGAACGCCTCGAGGTCCTCGCCGCCGCGGTCAAACGGGCCGGGCACCCCGGGCGGCTGGGCCAGATCCAGACCGACCTGTTCCTCGGCATGCTCGACGGGCGCTTCCAGGGCATGACCGAAACCCAGATCATCACCTACCTGCTCACCCACCCTCGCACCGAGGACACCCCTGCCGCCGCTGCCACACCCGCGGCACAGGGCCGCCCGGCCGCGATGGGTGCCGACACCGCGGCGAGCGAGACAACCCGGACCCACGACTCCACCGACACCGGCTCGATCGGCGAGACCATCGGGGTTACGACTGAACCCGCGGCTGGGGTTGCGGCTGAAGTTGCTGCCACTGGCAGCGGTACCAGGGCCACCTCAACCGGCACTGACCCCATCGCTGGGGCCGCGGACACCAGCTCGGCCTCCTGTCCCGGTGCGGGCTCGGACCCCACCTGTGTTCCCGCGCCCGATCATGGGGTGGCGCAGGATCCAATGACGAACCCTGGTGCAGCCGACGGGCCCCGCTGGACACGGGCCGGGATCGAGATCCGGGTCGGGCTCTCAACCCTGCTCGGGCTTGATGATCAGCCAGGTGAGATCCCAGGGCTCGGGCCGGTACTCGCCGACGTCGCCAGGACGATCGTGGCCCGGCAGCGTCGCGGTGCCCCGTGGCGGTTCGCCGTCACCGACGCCGAGGGCTACCTGATTCTGGCCGGGGTCACCCGCCGCCGCCCACACCTGGGCGCGGTACCCGAGTCAGACCGCGACCGGTGTCGTGGTGGAGTCGTCGAGGTCCATATCCCGGCCGCCTTGCTCGACCAACTCCACACCGACCCCACCAGGTCCGAGGTATGGGCCGAGGTGATCAACGACATCGCCGCCCAGTACAGCCGCCGCCACGAGCTCACCGCCGCGCTGGACGCCAGGCCCACAGACCGGTTCGCCCGCGCCGCGCTGGCCCGCCACGTCGAGGTCCGCGACCGAACATGCTCGCACCCGGGGTGCCGGCGTTCGGCACGCAAATCCGATCTGGATCATACCCGCGACCACGCCCGCGGTGGACCCAGTGTCCGGCGCAACATCGGCCCCAACTGTGCTCGACACCACCTGTACAAACACCGACTCGGCTGGCGGCTACACCAACCAAAACCCGGACACTTCGTGTGGACCAGCCCACTGGGCCAGGTCTACCGCACCCGCGGCGAACCCGTCACCCCACCGCAACCCGAACCCCGACCTCGCCCACTCGAACCGCAAGACGACCCCGACGACAGGCACGTATACGTCGATCAGAAGATCCTGCACCTCCCACCACCACAAACCACGCCCCAACCCTCACCGTCGCATACCGATTCCGATGACGAACCACCGTTCTAGCTCATCGGGACAGGTTCGACCAGGCGACAGGCGTGGAGGCAATGAGCCGTGTCTCCGGCCAGGCAGCATGAGCGCCGTGTCTCCGGCCAGGCAGCATGAGCAGAGTCACGGTGGTGTGACGGCGCCGGTGGTCGAGGTGGAGCGGCCGCGGCGACTGGTTTGAGCCTGACGTCGCCCGGCACCGCTTCGGCGTGACGAAGGGGAGGTCGGCACTCCTGGACCGGCCTCGCCTCGCACCGACCGCCGTCCCAGCTCGGCGAGCACGACCACCACCGCGAGCCCGGCGAAGTGCGCCGGCCGGTACTCCCCCCGCCAGTCGGTGAGCACCGGGTGCAGCAACCGGTAGACCGGCGCGTCCGCGTCGACGAAATGCACCACCCAGGTGGTCTGGCGCAGCCAGCCCTGCACGAGGACCACCCCGTAACCGACGAAGCCTGCCAGGCCCAACCCGAGTGCGGTCGTCCGGATCGCCGAGCTCGCCCCGTCCAGCCAGTGCAGCGTCACGAGCACCGCGAGGGGCAGAACCACGACGAGCTGACGGCTCGGTGACCAGTAGCCGTGCATCGTGAGCGCGACGAACGTGGCGACGAACCACCCGGCCGCCAGCGGCCAGAGCAACGCGGTCCGACCCGCCCGGGCTGTGCCGTTGCGCGCTTCGCCGGCGCTCCACGCGGGGTCGATGCGCGCTCTGTCGGCGGCGAGCGTCGCGGCCACAGCCGGCACGACGAGCAACCACGCCGGCTGCCACGGGACGAGCCCGAACTCGCGGTCCAGCAGCAACCCGACCAGCCGCAGCCCCCGCTCGAGGTAGCTGTGATCGATGCCGATGACGGCGAACTCACCGGTCTGCGCGAAGTGGTCGCCGCTGGCGTAGGAGGTCCAACCGCCCCAGACAACCTTGTGCACGGCGAGGTAGACCGCGCCCATCGCGGTCAGCGTCGCGCCCGCCACCACGACCTCGCGGTGCCGCCCGGCCCGCCACCACCGCATCGCCCCCACCGCGAGGAGAGCCGCGGCCACCAGCCCGTACTTGATCGACAGCCAGGGCAGGGCCGTGACGACCAAGCCGAGCAGCACCAGCTCCCGGTCCCGGATCGAACCGGTCAGGGCCAGCACCCCGAGCAGCGTCAGCAGGGCGGCCGGCAGCTCCGGGTAGATCTGCTGGCCGTACACCGCCAGTGGCATCGACGCCGAGGCGATCCCGACCCCGATCGCCGCGGGCCGTGCTCGCACGCCGAACCGCCGCACCGCGAGCCACAGGGTGAGCGCGGCGACGGTCCCGGCCAGCAACGACAGAGCGACCTTCGCCCCGACCCAACCGCCGAGCGCGACGGGCCCGGCGAGCAGCAACGGCAGCAGCGGATCGTGCGGGCTGATCTGGGTACCGTCGGCGAGCACGGACGTCTCGATCTGCGGCGGCACGTCCGCGAAGGCCCGCCAGCGCTGTGCGACGAGCTCGTCGGCGATGTCGAGGTCGCCGTCCTCGGCCAGTGAGATCGCCGTGAGCACATACTGCTCCTCGTCGACGGCGACGTGCGCGGTCTCCAACGCCCGTACTCCGATACCGAGTGCGGCGGCGACGGTGGCGACAGTGGCGACGAGGAGCAGGAGTGCGCGCATGTCAGCTCGCGGGTGACAACGCGGCGACCTCCGGGGTGTGCGCCAGCTGGCGGGCGACCAGCGCGTCGACGTCGGTGCGGGGGGACCACCCGAGGAGGGCACGCAGCCGGGTCGTGTCGGCGAGGGTGTGCTCGACCTCCACGGTCGCGGCCGGCTCCACGACGGTGCGCACCGGCGTGCCCAGGACGCGGCCGAGTGCGTCGACGATCTCACCGAGCCGCAGCGGCGACCCGGTACCCAGGTTGACCCTGCCGATCGGCTCGCCGGTCAGGGCGAGGTCGCCGAGCTCGACGAGGACGCGCACGGCGTCGCGGATGTCGGTGATGTCGCGGCTGCGCCGCAGCGAGCCGAAGATCCGCAGCGGTCGGCCGTCCCGGGCGGCGGCGATCCACTGCGACAGCGCCATCCCGGGCCGCTGGCCCTCACCGGCCACGGTGAAGGGACGGACGACGGCCACCCGACCGCCGGCCTGCGCGCGGGCGTCGCAGAGCTGTTCGACGACGACCTTGCTGCGGGCGTAACCACCGCGCGGGCGCAGCCGGTGGTGCTCGGCACTGGGTCGCCCACCGCGGCTGCCGCCGTAGACCGAGGACGAGGAGGCGACCAGCAGCGCCGTGGACATCGGCACCGCGGCCAGCACCGCACCTGTGGCCAGGACGTTGTCCCGGTAACGCCACTGGTCGGCGTCGCTGCGCGCGTCGCGGACGTCGGGGCAACCGGCGAGGTGGTGCACGCTCGACGCGTCGGCCAGTGCGGCGCGTGCGGCGGGAGGCAGGTCGAGCAGGTCGGCGGTGATGAAGGTGACGCCGGGCTGTGTTGCCTGTGGGGGCTGTGGCCAGCGGTCGATGCCGATGACGGGGCCGCGCTCGGCGAGGGCGGCGACGAGCATCCGGCCGATGAAGCCGGCAGAGCCGGTGACGACGGCAGCGACCACGCGTTCCTCCAGCGAACACAGGCTGGCCGACGGTGAGGCCAGGCTTGACTGGGGAACATACGCTATGCCCGTGAAACACCTCCGTATCGTTGCCGGACCGATATTCCTGATCGTGGGAGTTGCCTACCTCGTTCGAGTGATAGATGGAGCTGCACTGGGTGAAATTATCTCGAAAGTGGCACTCCATTCGGGTGATCTGCTGCTCGGGCTCGGCTGCTACGCCGCGGCGTTCGGGCTGCGCGCGGTGGCCTGGTGTCGAGTGCTGCCGGGCCTGTCCACCGGCCAGAGCTGGGCCGCGCTGCACGTCAGCCTGCTGGGCAACCACGTCCTGCCGCTACGCCTTGGCGAGGTGTTGCGGGTCACCAGCGTGCTGCGCCGCACGGACCTGGCGGCTCGGCCGGTGATCGCCTCGGCGGTGACGCTGCGGGGGGCCGACCTGGTGGCGGTCCTCGGTCTGGCCGCGCTGGTGGCGCCGGCCACCTTCTTCGATCTTGCGCCCGGATGGGCCCTGGGACTGCTCGGCGTCGGTGTACTCGCGTTCGCCGGTGGCGGCGCGGTGTGGATGCTGCGGGTGAGCCGCGATGGTGCGGTGACGCGGCTGCCCGGCGGGCTGGTGCTCGTCGCGGTCGTCGTGGCGTGGGTGCTGGAGGCTGCGGTCGTGTACGCGATCGCCGGGGCGGCCGGCTTCCCGCTCGGGGTGGGCGACGCCGTGGCCGTCACCGCCGTGACGATCGCGGTGCAGGCGGTGGCGGTCACTCCCGGCGGGTTCGGGACCTATGAGGCGGCCGCCACGGCGGTGCTGGTCGGGCTGGGGGTGCCGGCGGGCCCGGCCTTCGCGATCGCGCTCACCACACACGCGGTCAAGACGTTCTACGCGCTCGCGGTCGGCACGGTGGCGCTGGCCGTACCGGCACCGTCGTACTTCGGTCGCTTCCGGCTGCCCCGCCTGCTTCCCCTGCGGCCGGCACGCGAATCGGTCGCCGATGGCGCGCCCGTCGTCGCGTTCCTGCCAGCCTACCAGGAGGAGGAGACGGTCGGCGCGGTGGTGGCGCGGATCCCGTCGCGGGTCGCCGGACGCCCGGTGGTCACGATCGTCGTCGACGACGGTTCCACCGACGCGACGGCGACGCGCGCCGCGGCGGCCGGGGCGCGGGTGGTGTCGCTCGGGGCGAACCAGGGCCTCGGGGCCGCCGTGCGCCGGGGGCTGGCCGAGGCGGTGGCGCTGGGCCCGGCCGCAGTGGTCTACCTCGACGCCGACGGCGAGTACTTCCCCGAGGACATGGCCGACGTCGCCGCTCCGGTGCTGGCCGGGGAAGCCGACTACGTGATCGGGTCGCGGTTCAGCGGTGACATCGAGCGGATGCTGGCCCGGCGGCGCCTGGGTAACCGGGTGCTCACGGCGGGCCTGCGCTGGGTGGCCCGGCGGCCCGACCTCACCGACGGGCAGAGCGGCTACCGCGCGTTCTCCCCGAGGGCGGCGAAGGAGGCGGAGATCGTGCACGACTACAACTACGCCCAGGTACTCACCCTCGACCTGCTCGGCAAGGGCTTCGCCTACACCGAGGTGCCGATCCGGTACCGCTTCCGCACCACCGGCTCGTCGTTCATCCGGCTCGGGCGCTACCTGCGCAAGGTGGTACCGGCGGCGCATCGGGAGCTCAACGCCGAACCGATCGTCGTCGCCGCTGAGCCCGTCATCCCGACCACGCTGGACTCGCCGTGGAGATCCGCCGACGGCCGACGGGCCTGGTAGGCCAACCGACGAATGCCGCGAGACAGTTCGTTCGTCCCGCGGGTCCGTACTCTGCGTGTTACATGGGCATCCGCGTTCGCCCGAACGTTCTTGCAGACGGTGTTGCAGATGCAAGCCACAACCGGGAGACTGAACGCCATGAGTGGTGGCGGGGACCACGGAGCTGACCGTCCCGAGTTGCGCAGCGGGAACTCGGCAAGCAGCAACGGACGAGAGCGAGACGCACCTGCCACACCCCACCCGGTGATCGAGACGATCTCCGTCACGTGCCGTATCGGCAACCTGGCACACGAGGTTCCCGACGCCGAGCTCGCCGAAGGTGTCTCGTATCGCGGCGGGTACTGCAAGGCCCTCTGCGGCCACATGATCGCCGCCGCACCGATGGTGATGCCGGACGGCGAGCCGTGCCAGCTCTGCGCCGCGATCCAGGACAGCGACCCCCCGCAGCGTCGAGGGTGGCTGCAGCGCATCCTCGGCTGACCAGCCTTCGTCACCGACCAGGAGGATCGGGATCGAGCTGCACCGTGATGGTGAGAGCGCGTCGAGCACCGCGCCCGGCGTGACGGGGATCAGTCCTCCACGACGTGCTCGGTGAACCGCTCCCGCGCCGCTGACCAGGCACGCTCGTCGAAGGCTCCGTCGTCGGTGAGTGCGTCGACGGCGTCGTAGGCCATCGCGAAGGCGTGGTGGGTGTTGTCGTGGGCGAAGAGCCCGAGCCGCCCGAACGTCGTGACCCGCGTTACCGCGCCCGCCCACGCGTCCAGCCCCGCGAGCCGGGCACCGTACCCGATGTCGTAGACGGGGTAGACGTGCCGCAGCCTGCGGGTGACCACCTGTGTGGGCCGCACCGCCGGCAACCCGGCGCGGGCGAGGTCGGCGGCGACCTGAGCGGCGAGGTCGTCATCGGAGGACCTCCACACGACGTCGTCGGGGGCACAGGGGATCTCGACGCAGAGCACGGTGCGGTCGGTGGGGTCCTCGGTGCTGTCGCGATAGTTGGCAGGCTCGGAGACCCGGGTGACCGGGGTACCGGCGCCGGGCAGGTAGTGGGCGTCGAACGGGGTCCAGCGCCCACGCCGGGCAAGGACCAGGTACACCAGCACCATCGCCCGGAACCGCAGCCCGGCGGCATCGGTGAGGACCGCCGGTGCCGGGGCGGGTTCGACGATGCGGGCCAACGCGGTGAGCGGCACGGTGGAGAACACGTGGCCGGCGGTGATCTCCGTGCCGGACCCGGTGCGCACGAGCACGCCGTCGGCGCCGGGTCGCACCGTCACCGCCTCGGTGGACACCTCGATTCGCGCGCCGGCGTCCACGGCGGCCTGCGCGACGGCCTCGGTGAGCTGCCCGAAACCGCGGCGCGGGTAGCGGAACACCTGCCCCTGGCCGTTCCCGGAGCGCCGCAGCATCTTCGCGGCGATCTTCCACGGGGTGTCCGCGGTGACCCGCCGCCGCGCCTGCTCGGCGTCGATCCCGTCCCCGGACAGGCCCCAGAGCTTCTCCGCGAACGGTGCGTAGAGCGCCTCGTAGAGCCCAGGCCCCAGGCCGCGACGCAGGGCGTCGGCGTAGCTGGCCGGGGGAGTGGGACGCCGCCGGGCCGGGGCCGTCGCGGCGTCGTAGATGATCCTGGCCAGCAACGCCGGCGGCAGCCGCCGGACCAGCTCGGCGGAGCGTAGGGGAAAGCCGACCCAGGTCTCGCCGATCCGCAGCCGGCCGTTGCGCCGGCGCAGCTGCAGGTCGTCGCCGAGCAGCCCGGTGAGATCGGCCAGTACCTCCGGGGCGGTGCTCGGGTGCAGGCGGTGGCTGCCGTGGTCGACCCGCACGCCCG
>JBOHEP010000388.1:0-6131 GCA_050701075.1 Pseudonocardia sp.
CCGAGCAGGTCGCGGGCCTCGGCGAGGATCCGCCGGGCGGTGCGGGTGTTGTTCATCTTTGCCAGACCGGCGACCGTCGGGGAGAGGCGTCCGGCGTCGGCGAGGCGACCGAGTTGCATGCAGTAGAGCTGCATTCCGGTGAGGTCGGCGAGCATGTGCACCAGCCGTTGCTGCACGATCTGGAACGACGCCAGCGGCTTGCCGAACTGCTTGCGCGCCATCGCGTACCGCAGCGCCGCATCGTAACCGGCCGTCGCGTGGCCCAGCGCCATCCACGCAGATGCCGCGGGTGTTGGCCAGGACGCGGCCGGTGTCCTTGAACGTCCGCGCGTTCGCCAGCCGGTTCTCGTCCGGCACCCGGACGCCCGTCAGCGTGATGTCGGCCTGCCACACCGACCGCAACGACACCTTGCCCGGGATGACGGTGGCCGCATAACCCTCGGTCGGGGTCTCGACGACGAACCCGAGCACGTCGCCGGAGTCGGTGTCGCGCGCCCAGACGATCACCAGGTCAGCGATGGTGGCGTTGCCGATCCAGCGCTTGACGCCGTCGAGCACCCAGTGGTCGCCCTCGCGCTGGGCCGTGGTCTCCAACGCGATCGAGTCCGAGCCGTGGTCCGGCTCGGTGAGTGCGAACGCCCCGATCTTGTCCATGGACGCCATCGACGCCAGCCAGCGTTGCTTCTGCTCATCCGAGCCGCACATCGCGATCGCCTGCATCGCGAGCCCTGCGTGCACGCCCAGGAACGTGCCCAGGCTCCCGTCGCCGCGGTGCAGCTCCATGTGCACCAGACCGCAGGCCGACGGGCTCATGGCGGCGCAGCCGTAGCCGTCGATGTCCTCGCCGACGATCTTCAGCTCGGGTAGGCGACGGAACAGGTGCCAGGGCAGCTCGGCCTTCTCCCAGTACTCTCCGATGTCGGGCAGAACCTCGTCGTCGACGAACGCGCGCACCGCGATGAACCGGTCCCACTGCTCGGCGGTGAACTGCTCGCGGACGGAGAAGAAGTCGGTCCCCAGCGCCTCGCCGAGGTGCTCGTACGCGGTCATCGTCGGCCCCTCGTGCTCGATTCCAGCGATCCTGGCACGACCGGTGCCGGCGGCGCAGGACGAGCGCTGTTGATCAGAGCCCGAGGTGTAGCCGAAGAGCGTCGTCAAGTGCGGTGACCAGATCGGTCGACAGCGCGCCGATGCGCCGGCCGATCCGTGACGCGGAGACGGATCTCACCTGCTCGGCCCGCGCCTTGGAGGCCCGATCGACGGGACGGGACACGATGATGAACCACGTCGTCATCGCTGCAGGCCGAGAGTGGTACAAAGAGCTTGTACTACAAGCTGTCCGTACTATGAACTGTTCGTGTCTGGAGCGTTCCACATGCCGATGCTGGTGGGTCGCGATGCCGAGATGAGAGAGCTCGGTCGTGCGTGGGAGCGAGTCCGGACCGCGGAGCCGCAACTCGTCGTGATCTAGGGCCGACGACGCGTCGGGAAGACTTACCTGCTGACCCGGTTCGCCGTTCGGAAGCGTGCCGTCTACTTCACCGCCACGAGGCAGGACAGTGAGCAGCGGCAGGTCGAGCGCTATGCGCAGGCCGTTCGAGAGCAGCTCGGCGAGGACGTGGCCGACTTGATGGGCGCACCATGTCGGTGAGGTGGTCACCGCGATCCGCTCCAGCGTGGCGGCGATGGAGGTCTTGGTGCCCTCGGCGCGGTGGGGCTGCGTCTGGCCGGGGTCCCGGCCGGGGTGGTGCGGGTGGTCGTGGATGTGACCGTGGGCGACCCGGTGGTCGCGATCGCCGAGGCGGTCCGGATCCTGCGCGGGTTGGGCCCGGTGGGGTGCCGGTGTTGCTGCACGGCGAGGACAGCAGTGCCTGGTCGGTGTGGCGCTACGCCACCGAGACGGGTCTGGGCAACCGGATCGGGTTGGAGGACGTGCTGGCCCGCCCGGATGGATCGCCCACCCGGGGCAACGCGGACCTGGTCGAGCACGCGCAACAGATCCGGCCGGGAGGGTTGCCCGACGCTGCCTCGCCGGGTGTGGCGCGGCTGCGCTGAGCAGCCATTGCCAGGGCAGGCGGGAGTCGGAGATGGCGGACTCGGCGACGAACAGCGAGCCTATTCGGGAGCTGGCGGGTCACCGGTTACGGGCGACGAACAGCTTGAGGCCCGGGCCGGCGTCAACCGCGCGGCAGCTCGTCGATCGCCTTCTGGATACGCTTGATCGAGACCGGGTAGCGGGTGCGCATCGGGTGTGCGTAGAGGCTGACGCGCAGCTCCTCGATCATCCACCGGATCTCGCGCAGCGCGGGCGATGGCTCCACCCCGGGCGGGAGGGCGGCGACTTCGGCGTCGTACTCGTCGGCGACCACGCGCACCTGCCCGGTCCAGCCGGCATCGCGTGCCGGGTCGGCGCGTAGCTTCTCGATCCGGCGCTCGACGGCCTCCAGGTAGCGGACGACGTCGGCAAGCCGCGACACGCCGGCCGCGGTGGCGAAGCCCGGCCCGACGAGCGGGTCGACTTGGGCGGTGAGGTCGACCCGGGCGGCGAGGAGCACCGGGGCGGTGAGCTCGCCGAGCTGGGTCTGCACCCGGTGCCAGACGACGAGCACCGCGCGGACGCCGTGCAGCACGTCGAGGGTCGTGGATGCCAGTTGCTTCTGAAACAGGCCCCGCAGCCGGAGGTAGGCCGGCTCGTCCCATGCCGGCCCGCCGCCGGCGGTGATCAGGGCGTCGGCTGCCGCGGTGACGCAGTCCTCCAGAAGCGCCGCGACGGAACCGTGCGGATTGCGGCTCAGCGCGAGCTTGGCCGCGTTGTCCAACCCGCGTTGCACCTGCTTGGCCGGCGACGGCGTCTCCAGCAACAGCAGCCGCCGCGTGCCGCGCCACATGGCGGGATCGCGCTCGGCCGCGGTCGGGAAGACCCGTATGTCCACGGACGTGTCCCGGTCGATGAGCCCCGGATGACCGGTGACGACATGCGATCCGCGACGGATCCGCTGCTCGCGCGGCAGTGCCCGATCTCCGGGGCGGCCGACGGACCAGGTCGTGAGGCCGGTGCGCTCCAGCTCGACGCCGGCGGCGGCCAGCTCCGCCCGGACCTTCGGGGCGAGCTCGCGGCGCAACACCTCCAGGTCGGTGCCGCGGGCAATCTCACAGCCGGTCTCGTCGACGACGCGGAAGGTGACGCTCAGGTGCTCGGGGAGCCGGTCCAGCTCCCACGCCTCTCGGGGGATGTGCACCCCGCGCATCCGGCCGAGCTCGCGCTCCAGCCCGTCGAGCAGCGGTTCGTCCCCGGTCCGGAGCCGGGTGAGCACGGCGCGGGCATGGTCGGGTGCGGGGGCGAAGTTGCGGCGCAGCTGCTTGGGCAGGGTCTTGATCAGCGCCGTCACCAGCTCCTCGCGCAGTCCGGGGACCTGCCAGGTGAACGGCATCGGGTCGATCTGGTGCAGCGCCGCGACCGGGACGTCGACGGTGACGCCGTCGGTGTGGTGACCCGGTTCGAAGGCGTAGGACAACGCCAGGGTGAGCCCGCCGGCCTCGACGTGGTCGGGGTAGGCGCCGCGGTCGACGGTCTCGGCCGCGGCCGTGGTCAGGAGCTCCGGGGTGAAGTCGAGGAGCGCGGGCCGCCGCCTGCTGATCTTCTTCCACCACGAGTCGAAGTGCCTGCCCGACACGACGTCCGCCGGGATCCGGGAGTCGTAGAACGCGACAAGGGTCTCCTCGTCGACCACGAGGTCGCGGCGCCGGGCTCGGTGCTCCAGCTCCTCGACGTCGTCGAGCAGCTCACGGTTGGCGTGGAAGAAGCGGTGACGGGTGTCCCAGTCGCCCTCGACGAGCGCGTGCCGGATGAACAGCTCGCGCGAGACCTCGGGGTCGATCCGGCCGTAGTCCACGGTTCGGCCGACGACGATCGGGATGCCGTGCAGCGTGGCCCGCTCGATCGCCACGACCGCCGCGCGCTTGCGCGACCAGTGCGGTTCGGAGTAGGTGCGCCTGATCAGGTGGACGGCGAGCGGCTCGATCCACTCAGGCTGGATGCAGGCGACCGTGCGGGCCCAGAGCCTGGACGTCTCCACGAGCTCGGCCGCCATCACCCAGCGCGCAGGCTTGCGCGCCAGCGAGGACCCGGGGAAGATCATGAACTTGGCACCGCGAGCACCGAGGTACTCGCGGTTCCCCCCGCCGCGCACGGCGCCGGCGGCATCAGTCCCGGCCTCGCGCAGGCCGACCTGGGAGAGCAGGCCCGCCAGTACCGCGGTGTGGATGCGATCGGGTGCGGCGTCGACATCGTTCGGTGTCATCCCGGCACTGCGGGCAGCGGAGCGGAGCTGGGCGTGCAGATCCTGCCACTCGCGGATGCGCATGTAGTGCAGGAACTCATCGCGGCACAACCGGCGGAAACGGTTGCCCGACAGCGCGTCGCGCTGCTCGGCGAGGTAGGTCCACAGGTTGCGGAGGGCGAGGAAGTCGGAGCCGTCCTCGGCGAACCGGGCGTGACGTTCGTCCGCGGCCTGGCGATGCTCGGTGGGACGTTCGCGCGGGTCCTGTACCGACAGCGCCGCGGCGATGACGAGCACCTCGCGCAGGCAGCCGGTGCGGTCGGCCTCGACCAGCATCCGGCCCAGCCGCGGGTCGACGGGCAGCGCGGCGAGTGCCCGACCGACGTCGGTGAGGCTCCGCTGTCCTGGTTCGGGGCTCTCGCCGAGCGCGCCCAGCTCGTGCAGCAGCGCGAGCCCGTCGGCGATGCTGCGGGCCTCAGGTGGCTCGACGAACGGAAACTCGCTCAGCTCACCGAGGTCGAGGGAGATCATTTGGAGGACGACCGAGGCGAGGTTGGTGCGCAGGATCTCCGGCTCGGTGAACTCCGGGCGGGCGTCGAAGTCGTCCTCGCTGTAGAGACGGATGCAGATGCCGTCGCTGGTGCGTCCACAGCGTCCGGCGCGCTGGTCGGCGCTGGCCCGGGCGACCTTCTCGATCGGCAGCCGCTGCACCTTGAGCCGGCGGGAGAACCGGGAGATGCGGGCCGTGCCGGGGTCGACGACGTATCCGATGCCGGGCACGGTCAACGACGTCTCGGCCACGTTCGTCGCTAGGACGACGCGACGGCCCCGGTGTGGGGCGAAGATGCGCTGCTGCTCGGCCGTCGAGAGCCGGGAGTAGAGCGGCAGGATCTCGGTGTCGGGCCACTCCCGTTTCGCCAGCCCCTCCGCCGTGTCACGGATCTCGCGCTCGCCGGGCAGGAACACCAGCACGTCGCCGGAGCCCTCGCGGCGGAGCTCGGCGATCGCGTCGCCGATGGCTTCCAGCTGGTCACGGTCGGGATCGGCGTCGGGGTCATCTGGGTCGACGACCGGGCGGTAGCGGACCTGCACCGGGTAGCTGCGGCCGGAGACCTCGACGATCGGGACGGGCTCCCCGATGGCGCGGGAGAAATGCTCGGCGAAGCGTTCGGGATCGATCGTGGCCGAGGTGATGATCACCTTGAGGTCGGGCCGACGGGGGAGCAGCTGGGTGAGGTAGCCGAGGATGAAATCGATGTTGAGGCTGCGCTCGTGGGCCTCGTCGATGATCAGCGTGTCGTACTGGTGGAGCATCCTGTCGCCGGTCAGCTCGGCGAGCAGGATGCCGTCGGTCATGAGCTTGACCAGCGTCTGGTCGCCGACCTGATCGGTGAAGCGCACCTTCCAGCCGACGGCGCCGCCGATCTCGGTGCCCAGCTCCTCGGCGATCCGGGCGGCGACGGTGCGCGCCGCGAGCCGTCGGGGCTGGGTGTGCCCGATCATGGCGCGCACACCACGGCCGAGCTCGAGGCAGATCTTGGGGATCTGGGTCGTCTTGCCGGAGCCGGTCTCGCCGGCCACGATCACGACCTGGTGGTCGCGGATCGCGACCGCGATGTCCTCGCGGCGCGCGCTGACCGGGAGCGCTTCCGGGTAGCTGATCACGGGGACGGCCGCGCGGCGGCGCTCGAGCCGGCGTTCGGCGGCGGCCACCGCGGACCCGAGCCGGGCGATGGCATCGACGTCACGGGCGCCGTCGAGGCGTCGGCGCAGGTGGTGTGCATCGCGGAGCCCGACGGCGGCGATCCGCTCGGTGAGCGAGGCGATCAGAGGGGCGGCACCGTCCGGGAC
>JBOHEP010000389.1:0-3139 GCA_050701075.1 Pseudonocardia sp.
CGGCGGCGGTGGGTTGATCCAGCTCCCGGTCCTGCTGCTGTTCCTTCCCGGCGGTGAGGCGATCTTCTCGGTGGCGACGAACAAGCTCGCCGCGGTGGTCGGTACGGCGGCCGCGGTGGTGGTGTACGCGCGTCGCATCGAGATCGACTGGCGGCACACCGGACCGATGGCCGCGGCGGCGTTCGGGGGCTCATTCGGGGGAGCGTTGCTGGCGGCCGCGCTCCCGTCGCGAGTACTCACAGCGGTGGTGCTCGTCGCGCTGATCGGAGTCGGCCTCCATACGTGGCGCCGTCCTGAGCTCGGCACCGCGCACGCGCCGCGCTTCGGACGGCGGGCCCAGCTCGCCGTGCTGCTCGCCGGGGGCGCGGCGATCGGGTTCTATGACGGCCTCGCCGGACCCGGCACCGGCTCGTTCTTGGTGTTCGCGCTGGTGGGGCTCGTCGGGTTCGCGTTCCTCACCGCGTCGGCATCGGCGAAGGTCGTCAACACGGCGACCAACGTCGGCGCACTGATGTTCTTCCTTCCCGCCGGGGTGGTGCTGCTGGGGCTCGGCGCGGTGATGGCGGTGGCCAACGTCGCGGGCAGCGTGCTCGGGGCGCGGCTGGCCGTACGCCGGGGGTCGGTGTTCGTGCGGCGGGTATTCCTGGTCGTGGTCGTCGCCCTGGTGCTGACGCTGGCGGTGCGGTCGGTCGTGGGTTGAACCTCATTCCAGCTCCAGCAACAGGTCACCGCCCTCGACCTGCTGAACCTTCCCGATCGCCAGCCGCTTCACCGTGCCGCTGCGCTGCGCGGTGATCGACGCCTCCATCTTCATCGCCTCGATCGTGGCGATCGTCTGTCCGTCGTCGACCCGATCGCCCTCGTCGACCGACAGCGTCACCACCCCCGCGAACGGCGCCGCGACGTGCTCCGGGTTGCCTCGCTCGGCCTTCTCCGTGGCCTTGACATCGCTCTCGATCGAGGCGTCGCGGACCGACACCGGACGCAGGTGACCGTTCAGGGTGGTGAGCACGCTGCGGTAGCCACGGGCGTCGGACTCGGAGATCGCCTCCAGGCCGATGAGCAGCGTGACGCCTGGCTCGAGGTCCACGCTGTGCTCGGTCTCGGACTCCAGCCCGTATAGATAGTCCTTTGTGGACAAAATTGACGTGTCGCCGTAGGACTCCAGGTGCGCCTCGTACTCCTTCGTCGGCACCGGGAAGAGCAGCCGGTTCAGGGTGGCGCGCCGCTCGTCGCGAAGCCCGTGGCGGTCCTCGATGGTGAGCTCCACGGCGTCCTTCCCCGGAGATCGGCCGTCGAGCGCACGGGTGCGGAACGGCTCGGGCCACCCACCGGGCGGCGAACCGATCTCCCCGCGGAGGAATCCGATCACCGAGTCGGGGACGTCGAAGTCGCCCGGGTCGGCTTCGAAGTCCTTCGGCTCCACCCCCGCGCCCACCAGGTGCAGTGCAAGATCGCCGACGACCTTCGACGACGGGGTGACCTTGACCAGGCGCCCGAGCATCCGGTCCGCGGCGGCGTAGCAGTCCTCGATCAGCTCGAACCGGTCCCCCAGCCCGAGGGCGATGGCCTGCTGACGCAGGTTGGACAGCTGGCCGCCGGGGATCTCGTGGTGGTACACCCGGCCGGTGGGCGAGGCGAGGCCGGACTCGAACGGTGCATAGACCAAACGCGCGGCCTCCCAGTAGGGCTCGAGGTCGCAGCAGGACTGCAGGGCCAGGCCGGTGGCGCGGTCGGTGTGATCGGTCGCCGCGACCAGCGAGGACAGCGCGGGCTGGCTGGTGGTGCCGGCCATCGAGGCCGCCGCCGCGTCAACCGCATCGACCCCGACGTCGATCGCCGCGATCAGCGTGGCGAGCTGCCCGCCCGCCGTGTCGTGGGTGTGCAGGTGCACCGGCAGCGGGAACCGCTCACGCAGCGCGGTGACGAGGGTGCGGGCCGCGGGCGGACGCAGCAGCCCGGCCATGTCCTTGATCGCGAGCACGTGCGCGCCCGCGTCGGCGATCTGTTCGGCGAGCCGCAGGTAGTAGGCCAGGTCGTACAGCCGCTCGGCCGGGTCGGACAGGTCGCCGGTGTAGCAGAGCGCCACCTCCGCGACGGCCGTGCCGGTGGCCCGCACGGCGTCGATCGCGGGGCGCATCCGGGAGACGTCGTTGAGCGCGTCGAAGATCCGGAAGATGTCCATCCCGGTCTGCGCGGCCTCCTCGACGAAGGCGTCGGTCACCTCGGTCGGGTACGGCGTGTAGCCGACGGTATTGCGCCCGCGCAGCAGCATCTGGGTGCAGATGTTCGGCACGGCCTCGCGCAGCGCCGCCAGCCGG
Organism: Pseudonocardia sp.; assembly: GCA_050701075.1. Taxonomy (GTDB): domain Bacteria; phylum Actinomycetota; class Actinomycetes; order Mycobacteriales; family Pseudonocardiaceae; genus Pseudonocardia. Next base: position 2,322 of record JBOHEP010000389.1, read on the forward strand.
TCCCACGGGTCCTCGGCGAGGAACCGCAGCGCCACGTCGTACGTCGCGCCTCCCCAGCACTCCAGGGACAGCAGTTGCGGGGTGGTACGGGCGACGTACGGGGCGACGGCGAGCAGGTCGCGCGTCCGCACCCGGGTGGCCAGCAGTGACTGATGGGCGTCGCGGAAGGTGGTGTCGGTGACGGCGACTGCGCGCTGCTCCCGGAGCCTGGTTGCGAAGCCCTCAGGGCCGAGCTCGGCGAGCAGCTGCCGCGAACCGTCCGGGGCCGGCCGCGTCAGGTCACAGACCGGCAGCTTGGTCCTCGGATCGTCGACCTTCGGACGCGGCCCGTTCGGCTTGTTGACGGTGGTCTCGGCCAGGTAGGTCAGCAATCGCGTGCCGCGGTCGGCCGGTTGCCGGGCCGAGAGCAGGTGCGGGCGCTGTTCGATGAAGCCGGTCGTGACGCGTCCGGCCTGGAAGTCCTCGTCGGCCAGCACCGCGGAGAGGAACGGGATGTTTGTCGCCACCCCGCGGATCCGGAACTCACCGAGCGCGCGGCGGGCGCGGCGGACGGCGGTGCGAAACGTCCGCCCGCGGCAGGTGAGCTTGACCAGCATCGAGTCGAAGTGCGCGCTCACCTCCGCGCCGGTGTGGGTCGTCCCGCCGTCGAGGCGTACGCCGGGACCGCCCGGTGAGTGGTAGTTGCCGATCGCACCGGTGTCGGGCCGGAAGCCGTTGGCCGGGTCCTCGGTGGTGATGCGGCATTGGAGGGCGGTGCCGTGCAGGTAGATGTCGTCCTGGGTCATCCGCATCTCCGGCAGCGTCTGACCGGAGGCGAC
>JBOHEP010000390.1:0-1428 GCA_050701075.1 Pseudonocardia sp.
TGCGCCAAGCCAGGGAGCGGCTCGGCGAGACCCAGGCGACGGCCGCGAAGGTGATCGGCTGCAGCACCTCGCGGATGAACTACCTGGAGACCGGGCGGACGGTGCAGCAGCCGGACGACGTGCGCGCACTGATGACGTTCTACGGCGCACCGGACGCGGACGGCGAGCGGCTGGCCTCGCTGGTCGACCAGCCCGGCCGCCGCACCTGGTGGACGCCATGGGAGCCGGTGATCCCCGAGCACTACCGGCTGTTCGCCGGGCTGGAGGGCTTCGCCACCGGCGAGTTCGGCTATGTCCCGCTGATCATCCCCGGAATCCTGCAGATCGCCGGCTACGCAGCCGCGCTGGTCGACGCCGACCAGGTCTCACCGCTGCACCACGACCGGGTCGTCGAGTTCCGGCAGGCCCGCCAGCAGCGGCTGCTCGCGGCCGAGGATCGGCTTCGGCTGGCGGTGGTCATTGAGGAGGACGCGCTGGACCGGCCGGTCGGCGGCTCAGATGTCATGCGAGCCCAGCTCGATCACCTGCTCGTCATGGCCGAGCGAGACAACGTCACGGTCCAGGTGATGCCCCGGTCGGTCGCGGTGCACGATGGCATCGTGGGTGCGTTCACGCTGCTCGACTTCGCGGCGACCCAGTCCATCGGCTACGTTGCCTACCCGGACGGTTCCGTCTATGTCCCGGAGTACCATCAGGTCGCGGGCTACCTCTACCGGAGGGGTCGCCTCCAGGCCGACGCGCTGAGTGAGGGCGAGTCGCGGGAGGCGATCGCGACCCGCCGAGCGGCCCTGGACTGAACGGAGTACCCCGATGATCACCTCTGGGTGGCGGACCTCCCGCTACTCCGGTAACGGGCATGACTGCCTCGAGGTAGCCCCAACCGAGCACGGCGTGCTGCTACGTGACACCAAGGACCACGGCACCGGCCCGGTGATCACCTTCACCCCCGACCAGTGGACCGCATTCCTCCGCGAGGCGGACACCGCCGCCGTCACCATCCACACCGTGGGCTCCGAGACCCACCTGCGCGCCGCGTCCGGAGTGACCTTGCGGTTCACCGCGTCGGAGTGGGCGGCGTTCCGGGCCGGGGTGCGGGACGGCGAGTTCGGCCTGCTCGCCCGGCACTGACCGGGCGTCCAGGCCGCCATCCCATGTGGTTACCGTTTCACCCCTTGCATGCAGAATGCATGCAAGGGTGCGCTGCGCCGCCCGTTCGGCTACCCCCATCGTGACCGGCAGCGTCACCGGGCATCGCAGGTCGATCCGGCCGCTCCAGCGCACCTCGCCGTCCAGTGCCAGGAACCGGAAGCGCCGGATCCGCCGGACGATCGCCACTCGGCTCGATCGATCGGTAGTGCGCAGGCGTGTCAAGTGGCGGCGGCGGTTCGTGGGACAAGCGACTGGACGAGCCTCGTCTGAGTGGTCCGC
>JBOHEP010000391.1:0-12799 GCA_050701075.1 Pseudonocardia sp.
TCGCCAGGAGTTCGAGGCGGTCGGCACCGGCTACTCCCGCCAGCAGGCGACCCGACCGCAGACCCTGGGCTACGGCCTCGTCGACTCCCCCGCCGCGCAGTGCGCGTGGATCGTGGAGAAGTTCTGGCACTGGACGGACTGCGCGGGCCACCCCGAGAACGTGATCTCGCGCGACCGGTTGCTCGACAACGTGATGCTGTACTGGCTACCCGGCAACGGCGCGTCCTCGGCCCGGTTGTACTGGGAGAGCTACCGCGCACTGCGACTCGACGTCGTCGAGGTGCCCACAGGGGCCACGGTGTTCCCGCGCGAGCTCCACCGCCTGCCCCGGCGCTGGATCGAGCGGCGGTTCACCGACCTGCGGTACTGGTCCCAACCCGAGACCGGCGGGCACTTCGCGTCGATGGAACAGCCGGAGGTGTTCGTCGAGGAACTGCGGGCGTTCTTCCGGCTCGTGCGTTAGAGGCCTGAAAGTCCCGTACCGTGCGCTCACCTCACGGATTCTGCGCGGCCGGGATCACATGGGTGAGCAACGTGACCATGCCGGTGATCAAGGCGGCTCCGATAGCGCTGACGGCGACCCACGCCTCCTTGCTGAGACCTCTTTGGGTTGGCCTCTCTTCCACGCCGGAGCGCCGGAGTCCTTCCATGAGGTTGCGTTCGACATTACTCACACTCAGTTACCGCTTACAGGTCTACTGTTTGCAGTACACACTCAGCTTACGCAGTGCATCGCGATCTCGGCGAGTCTCACCCGCGGCGATCGCACGCACCGGCCGGCCCCGGCCTTGACGATCTCGACGGATGAGCCACCATCCTGATCCGACGCAGGTCGACTCGCCATCCTCAGTCAACGGAACGCGAGCACCGACGCGGTGAACCCGTGCAGATGGTCGCGCCCGCCGACCGGGCCGATCTCCCCCGCGGCGAAGAACCCGGCGACGCCGGCGGCGATGGACACCACGAGCACGTCGGGCGTGGCTCCGCGAAGAGGCTCGCGACATACCAATCCCCTGGACCCCAGCCGCGACCAGCGGCTGAGCAACGGGCAGGACACATGGAGAGCCGGATGCGGTGCGCGCTGCACCAGTCAGCCGGGCACACCGAGGAGGTAGTCGCCGGCCTGCTCGTCCCATTGCATCTCGATCAGACCGCGTGCACGGGCCGCCTTGGCGAAGGACAGGAACGTGTTGAAGCCGAATCGCTTCTCGCTGAAGTCGGGCTGCCGCTTGCGCAGTTGGTCCTTCATGCCGCTGAGCTGTCGCGGGGTGCCTGCGGCCGTGAGCTCGGAAACGAGTGCGGCGAACTGGCGGAGCGCGTCGTCGTCGGCTGAGCCGTTCTCCGGGAACGTCACCTCCGGGTCACCCTGCGCCGAGCCCTGCCGCAGCTCGACGACGCGCTGGTCGGCCAGGTTCCGCAGGGCCTCACCGAAGCCTCGGAAGCCGTGGTCGGCCTCGTCGAAGGTCGGGTCCTTGCGCAGGATCGCCCGCTTGAGCCGTGAGGCGAGCACCGGACCGTCGGCGTGCCGCTGCAGGCCCGTGAGGGTGCGTGCCACGAGCCGCCCGAGGTCGCGATCCTCGCTGCTGGTCGCGGCTTCCTCCAGCACGGCTGCGATGGGCAGGTCCGGGGCCTGCGGCGGCGCCACGATCAGCGGGCGGCCGCGGCCCCGGTCGCGTCGGGCCGCGCCCGGTACCGGCTCGACCCCGGGTAGCCGGTCGTAGAAGAGGAACTCGTCGCAGGCAGGCGGGAGCAGGGCCGACGTAGAGGACTGCACGCCGATCCCGATGACTCGCTTGTCGAGTTCCCGCAGCTTGTGCACGAGCGGGGTGAAGTCGGAGTCGCCGGTACCGATGGCGAAGGTCGTGATGAAGCTGCGCTCGAAGGCGAGCTCGATGGCATCGACGGCCATCTTGATGTCGGCTGCGTTCTTGCGCGACCCGCCGATGCGCTGCGGGATCTCGATCAGCTCGACCTGGGCCCGGGCGAGCGCCCGGCGGTCCTCGTCGAAGTAGGACCAGTCGGCGTAGGCGCGGCGGGCCACGACGCGCCCGCGCTCGGCCAGCGCGTCGGCGACCGGTCCGAAGTCGAAGGGGGTGACCCCCAGGCCGTCGCGGGCGCCGATGGCGAGGTTCTCGTAGTCGAGGAACAGCGCGATGCGTTCGTCGTCGTTGGTCACGTCGGCCTTCACTCGTGGGTCGGAGCCTCAGCCTAGGGTGTGGCTCCGACCCACGAGTCGAAGCAGGGAGCCGGCACCGTGGTGTCACTCACCGGTACTCGAGGTACGCGTCGTCAGCGGTGATCCGGAACGCGCTGTCATCGTCGGCGTACACGCCGAACCGGGCTCGACGTAGGCGCTGCACTCCCGCCCGACCGCGTCGAACAGCGCGCCGCCGGCTCCGCCGGAGTCGTTGTTCGCGATCGACTCGAGCGTCAGGGTGAATGCGACCGTGAGGACGGCCAGGGCAAGACCTGCCAGCCACTTCCGTCGGCTTCGGCCGGACGGCTTTCGCTCAGGTTGTCCTTCGACGAGCGGAGCCCCGGCCGTCGTCTGGTTCGCGGAACCTGGACGCGGCTGTTCGTCGACCTCGCCGACGGACTGCCCTTCCACGCCCAACGAGTCAGCGGTGGGCTTCTCGTGCTCGTCAGCAGACATCGGCGAACCCGCTTCCTTATGTTCCACGGTGAAGTAACCGACGACTGTGACACCATGCGTGTCACATCACCGGTCGGGACGTAGGAGTGTTCGACATGCTGACGTTCGATCAGGCACTCACCTCGGGCCGGATCACCACCGATGAGGCGCTGAGCCTGTTCGACGGCCTGGACGTCGTCCCGGTCGAGTTCATGACGGGCATCTGGCGCGGCGCGGAGTTCCCCACCGGTCACCCGATGGACGGCATGCTCACCGCGACCGGCTGGTACGGCAAGCAGTTCGTCGACGCGGAGACCGTGCACCCGCTGCTGTTCCACACCGCCGACCGCCGGGCGGCCTTTCCGGTCAACCCCGTGCTGGCGCCCGTCGGCCTGACCCTGCCGACCGGTCGCTCGTACCACCGGTTGGTCACCGCAGCCCGGCCGCTGGTCGGGACGTCCAAGCCGACCGCGCGCCTGCGGATGACCGAGTACCGCGGCCGGGTGAGCGCCACGATGATCTACGACGCCAAGCCCATCAACGACGTGTTCCGCAAGGTCGCCGAGGACACCGTCCTCGGGCTGATGGACCTGCGTGGCGCGGACTGCCCGTACTTCTTCGTCCTGCGGCGCGACGAGGGCACACCGGTGCGGACCTGACCGACCGCCTTCGCCTGCACGACCTACTAGCTCAGTGAGTTCCCTCGTCGATCCGCGTGGTCACCGCGCTGTCGCCGAAACGCACCGGTCATGAAGATCACACAGTAGGCGGGTCTTGCTGCGGCGACCCGGGAGCTTCTCACCGCTGACCGCAGGCGATCCGCACAACCAGCAATGGCCACCGTTCACGATTACACGCTGGACTCCGCGACGCCCCATCGTTCGATGATGGCCCAAGTCCGCTTCGCGTGCCCGTGCGGGACCGGCCGGGCAGTCGAGGACCGGCGTGGTCGGCGCCGGCTCGATCCCATGTGCCTGACGTCGCACGATGGACCCGATGCATCCCACCAGCGACTCTCACCTCCACCGAGAGATAGCGCAAGGACCGATGTAGATCATCCCTGCCACCTGCAACGCGGTGACCGCGCGGCACCCACCCCCCGGCGGGGCACCCCACCCGGTCCCTACAGCCCCCACGACGCCATCTATACCGCCGCCGAACTACCTCTGCGACTCAGGATCCGTTCGCGGTTTCAGCGGTGTGTTGCGCGTTGTGCGGTACGGCGTCTCGGTTGCCGAAGCCGGGGGCAGCGGTCGAGGGGTGGCTACGATCGCCGATGTCGGGTTGAGGTGTGTCGGCCGGGGCAGGAGCTGCGTCGGGTGTGTATGGAGGGGTGTTCGTGCAGGCCCGTCGCTGAGTGTCGGAAGGCTATGTACAAGCTGCTGTTCTCGATCGTCTTTCGGCGGGTTCCCGCGGAAACCGTGCACCGGCTGGGGTTCTGGCTCATCCGTGCGGTCGTGGCGATTCCGGGGTTGGGTTGGTTGCTGCGTCGCTGGCTGGTTCTGCGCGATCCGGTGCTGCGTGTTCGCGCGTTCGGGCTCGATCTGCCGGGACCGCTGGGCTTGGCGGCTGGGTTCGACAAGGACGCCCGAGGGGCTGATGCCCTGGGGGTGCTCGGGTTCGCGTTCGTCGAGATCGGGACGGTGACGGCGCAATCGCAGCCGGGTAACCCGACACCGCGGTTGTTCCGTCTGGTCGAGGATCGGGCACTGCTCAACCGGATGGGATTCAACAACGCGGGGGCGGCCGCCGCCGCGGACCGCCTGCGTGCTCGCGGCCGGGGCCGTGGCGTGACGGTGGGGGTCAACATCGGCAAGACGAAGGTCGTCCCGGAGGACGAGGCGGTCGCCGACTACGTGGCTAGTGCGAGGATGCTGGCCGAGGTCGCGGAGTACATGGTGGTCAACGTCAGCTCGCCCAACACGCCGGGACTGCGCAACCTGCAGGCCGTCGAGCACCTTCGGCCGCTGCTGGCGGGCGTGCGCGACGCTCTCGACGCGGCCAGCCCGCGCCGGGTGCCGCTGCTGGTCAAGATCGCCCCGGACCTGGCTGACGAGGACGTCGACGCGGTGGCCGACCTCGCGCTGGAACTCCGTTTGGACGGGATCATCGCCACCAACACCACGATCTCCCGCGACGGGCTGGCGACCGATCGCGCACAGGTGCAGGCATTGGGTGCGGGTGGTGTGTCCGGCGCCCCGCTCCAGGAGCGTTCCCTGGCGGTGCTGCGCCGACTGCGTGGCCGCGTCGGAGATCGTCTAGTGCTGGTGGCGGTGGGTGGGATCGAGACCGCTGAGGACGCCTGGGCGCGGATCCAGGCCGGCGCGACGCTCGTGCAGTCCTACACTGGGTTCATCTACGGGGGCCCGCTGTGGCCGCGCCGTATCCATCGGGGTCTGGCCCGCCTCGCCCGTCAGGCCGGCTACACCTCGATTAGCCAGGCCGTCGGCTCGGCAGTCGGCGACGGCACCGAGAACCGTTAGCCGCTCTGGTCACCGGGGGGTCGTGCCGGCGAGGGCACCCGGCCGTGCGGTGATCGTGGCCGGCCGCGGCCGAGGGTGAGGCAGCGCAGACCGGCGGCGGCCAGGTGCTGCCGGTCGAGGGTGGCGCGGGTGTCCAGCACGAGATCGCCAGTCATGGACGCGGCGATGCGGGTCCAGTCCAGGGCGTGGTAGCCGGGCCAGTCGGTGAGCAACACCAGCGCGTCGGCGTCCACGGCCGCCTCGTAGACCTGTGGTGCCACGGTGAGTCCGGGAACGCCCTGGTCCGGGGCGACGCTCGGGTCGTGGGCGGTGACGATCGCGCCGCACTTGACCAGGTCGCGGGCGATCCGGACGGCTGGGGAGTTCCGTAGATCGTTGGTGCCGGCCTTGAAAGATCGTTGGTGCCGGCCTTGAACGCCAGGCCGAGTACGCCGATGCGGGTTCGGCCCAGGCGTTCTCCCGCCTCGTTGCGCAGCCGGGTGATCACCTGGTCGTGGTGGCGGGCGTTGCTGGCGATCGTCGCGGCCAGCATGGGAAACTCGACTCCCGCGTGCCGGGACTGGTGGAGCAGGGCGCGGGTGTCTTTCGGCAGGCACGGGCCACCCCAGCCGGGCCAGGGTGCCGGACGTCCGCGCCGATGCGGGGATCGGCGCCCATGACGTGGGTGAGGTCGGTGATGTCGGCGCCGAGGACGTCGCACAGTTCGGCCAGGGTGTTGACGTAGGACAGCATGGTGGCCAGGAAGCAGTTGGCGGCTTATTTGGCCAGTTCGGCGGTGGCTGGGTTGGTGATGGTCACCTCGGTGCGCACGGCGTCGTAGAGGCTCGCCACCCGCTTGGCGGAGGCGTGGTCGTCGGCGCCGATGAGGATCTGAGTGGGGCGCAGGAAGTCGTAGACGGCGTGGCCCTCTCGGAGAAACTCTGGGTTGGACACCACGGCGCCGTCGTCGCGTCCGAGCAGGGCGCGGATCGTGTCGGTGGTGCCGACCGGAACGGTGGCCTTGGTGACCAGGACCGTGTCGGGACGCAGCACGCTCCAGATCGTGGTGACGGCCTGCTGGATCGCGGTCAGGTCGGCCGCGCCGTCGGCGCGGGGCGGGGGTGGGCAGGCACAGAAGGGCGAGGTGCGAGTCGGTCACGGCGGTCACGGCGGTGGTGTCGAGCTCAGGTCGGTTTGCCCACTGGGAGGGCACGGCCGGTTGCCCGCACCGCGCAGGTCAGGGCGTCCAGGCGTGTGCAGTGCTCGATGACGTGCCGGTCCAACTCGGACAAGGCCCCGTAGCGGGCGAGGAACGCGTCTTGCAGGTCGCGGCGTTGCCGCCAGATCCGGTCGGTGAGCCTGACCAGGTCGCGCGCCGCGAGGTCGTAGCGGGCGTGCTCGAAGTCGATGATGCGGACTGTGCCGTCCGGGTCGTACAGGAGGTTGTGTGGGGTGAAGTCCAGGTGGCAGGGCACTGCCGGGAGCGACCCGAGCGCGGCCAGGTCACGCAGGTGCGCGCGGATGTCCGCCCTTTCACGGGTGGGCAGGATCGGCTCGGCCAGCGCGAGCCACCGCTCGCCGCGGTCCGCGAGCCAGGCCGTCATGTTCGGCGTGTCCCGTGCCGGTTCGGCGCGATGCCAGGCGGACAGGAGCGCACCGGCTTGGCCGAAGATCTCTTGTTCGACCTTGGAGGGAGAGTCGAACTCGGCCACGGGGCCGCCAGGAAGCGCCGTCACGATGATCGCGGGCGGATCGTCGATTTCGACGAGCAGGCGCGGCGCCCGCTCGCCCAGTGCTGGTACCCAACGGTGGTAGGCATGACGTTCCTGTTCCTGCCGCTCACGGCCGCGATGGACTTTGACGATGACCTCGCCGTCGCGGGTCGCCGCTCGTAGCGCGCCGGTGTGGTCGTGACCGGCGTACTGGGCGAGTGGCTCGGCGTGCGGGTCGATGTGGCGCCGGCAGAGGTCGAGCAGTTGCTGCGCGGTGGTCACGGTTGGTCCCCGGTGAGGTGGCGGGTGTCGTTATGAGCGGCCAGCATCCAGACGGCCTGGTCGATCCGGTTGACATGCCGCTGCCAGCGGGTCAGGCATGTGTGGTCGGTGATGAACCTGGCGTGGCGCGAGGTTCTGGGTGCGAGACCGAGCAACAGCGTGTGCGCCGTCTCGATGGTTTCGCCGTGAGCCAGAACGAGGACGCGCTGTCCTTGGTGGCGGGTGAGGATCTTCTGCAGGGCGCTGGTGGAGCGATCCAGATACTCGGTCCAGGACTCCGAGCCCGACGCGTAGGGCACGTCGGGATTGTGCTGGGGCGGCCCACCGAACGCGGTCTTGACCTCATGCCAGGGCCGTTCGTCGGCGTCACCGTGATCGGGACCGAGTAGGTCGGGCTCGGCCACGGCGGGCAGGCCCAACGCTCGGGTGACGATCTCGGCGGTCTCTTGGACGCGGCGGCGGGGCGTGGTGTAGACGACGTCGAACGGGTGGCGTGCGTGCTCGCGGGCAAGGCGCGCGGCGAGTTGTTCGACCTGCTGGCGGCCCAATCGCGTCAACCCGGTGCAGCCATGGTCGCCGCCGACGATCCCCGCGACGTTGCAGGTGGCTTCGCCGTGGCGGGCGAGCAGAAGTTCAGTGGTGACGGCCATCCCGGTTCCCCTCCGCCACCGCGGGCAGGCCGCGGTTGTCGATGGCTTGAAGCCACTGCGCGCCTACGGCGACAACTTGGACGAGCTCACGGCGAAGCCGGTCCGGGTCGTGTTCAGCGAGCGCCTCAGCGACTTCTTCGAGCAGAATCTGCCGCCAGGTCAGCCGTCCGGCGGCGCCGGCTTGTTCGCATTCCCGGCGTGCGTTGTCGGCGAGCGGTGCCCAGTACGGGCCGGTGCCGTCGGGCAGATGGTGCTGGACGCCGTGGACGGCGTGCTGAGCCTCCCGCTCAGCGGTGATGTCAGCCAGGACTCGGTCCAGGCCGTCGTGCGCGACGGCGACGGATGCGGAGGAGTTGGTCCTCACCGAGCCACCTCGGGTTCCCGCCATGGACGCACGTCGGGCCAGGCGTGGTGGTATCCGTTGCGATGCAGGTACCGCGCTGTGAGCTGGTGGTGGAACTCGGCGTAGACCCGCAGCTGCTCGGGCGAACATGCCGTGTCGACATCGGGTTGGGCCGTATGTGTGTTGTACGTGATCAGGGCCTGTTCGACCTCGTGCGGGTCGAGGCGGCCGTGCGTCATGGCGGTGCTGATCACGAGTTTGGCGAGGTCGTACCCGAACGGGGCCAAGGTCAGATCGTCAAAGTCGACGATCGCGACACCCTCCCCGGTGAGCAGGAAGTTGCGGATGTTGGCGTCCTTGTAGAACGCGGCGGGCAACGCCGCGACCGGCAAGGGCATCCGGTCGAGTGCGTCCCGGCGAGGCGTCACGAAATCGCGGATCACCAGGCCGTGCGGGCCGGGGGACGGCTCGTCGAGCCGGGCCGCGTGCAGCTGCCCGGTGTAGGCGGCGGCGTGCATCCGGCCCAGCGCCTGTGCGAGCACGTCGAGGTCGGTGGGGCCTGGCCGCTGGTGGCCGAGGTGCTCGAACACGAGCTGGTGCGGTTGCGCCGACCGCAGGGCGGGCACACGAACATCGCACTCCAGCCTCGCCAACCATTCCCGATGGGCCCCCGCCGCCGCGGCACGGCGAGGATCCTCGTAACGTTTGGTGAACACGGCGCACGTCATCGTCGTACCGCCGTCACGTAGGTGATGGTGGATGTTGTGGTGACAGGTCGATCAGGGAGCCGTCGCCGCAGCTCGTCGGACAGGAGGCCGACGTCCCTGGCGAGGTGTTCGGGCAGGTGGTATTTCGGGGAGGTCGCCACGTAGCTGGCGAGCTGGTCCAGCCCGGCGAACCCGAAGACATGCCGCTGGCGCAGAACCTGCTCGACCCGCAGGGAGGTCGCGGTGATGTCGGGAGCGGTGTCGCCATGGAAGCTCTCGTACAGGCTCGGCCGCACGATGGCACGCGGATCGAGCCCGGCGTCCGCGATAAGCTGGTCGATCTCGTGGTAGCTGTCGGCGGACTTGGTGACCAGCACCGCCCGTCCACCCCCGGCGAGACAACGGGCAATGTCGGCGACGACACACTCGGGCCGCGGGGAGTGGTACAGGCAGAACGCCGCAACGGCCACGTCGATGCTCGCCTCCGGAAGTGGCAGGTGATGAAAATCCGCGCACACAGCCTCGACGGTGTGGCCGGCGTCCCCCAAGCGCTCGGCCATGGTGTCGAGCAGCGCCGGGGATTGATCCACGGCGATCAGGCGCGCGGGTGCGAGCCGGGCCGCCAGTCGCAGGGTGGTCGTGCCTCGTCCGCAGCCGATATCGCAGACCACCGGCGAGGGCACCGCGGAACTGGCGGCGAGATCGACGATGGTGGCTGTGGCGTCCCCGCCGCTGATCTTGGCGGCGTGCAGTGCACCGGTGCGCTGGGCGAGCCTGCTGGCTGTGGCATACAGCGGGCCGGCTACCAGGTCGGGGTCGGTGAAGGGAGTGGCGGGCATGGACAGGTCGCCTCCCTGGCGGGTGAAGTCAGGTTCGGGTGGAGGTCTCCGCCCGGAGTTGAGCGATGAATCGCGCGGCCTGCCGGCGGCTGGTCAGGGTGATCAGCCGGGCCTCGCGGCCGTGTTCGTCCAGCAGGCGGCGAACCTTGGGGCGCATGGTCGTGCGGTAGCCCCAGATGTAACGAACGAAGTTCCAGGTGATGCGGTCGTATACGCCGTCTTTGGTGTGCTGTCCGCCCCGGTAGCGCCACCTGCGCTGGAGAATGCCGGTCAGGCAGGTGACGGCGTGCAGATCGAGGAAGATCACGGTGTCAGCTAGCGCCAGCCGGATCGGGAGCGTGCCGGCGTAGTTGCCTTCCAGCAGCCATCGGGGCTCGGCTACCAGCGCGTGTTGAACGGCGGCGAACTCCTGCGGGGGTAGTGGGTTCCAGCCGGGGTCGTAGTAGACGGCGTCGAGGTGGGTGAGCGGGAGGTTGAGAAGGGCGGCGAGTTGATTGGCCAGGTGGGTCTTGCCGGACCCGCCGCAGCCGATGATGGCGATCCTGTCCATGCGCCGCGAGGTTACCGGCGCCTGATTCTCGTCCGGTGGAGGCAGGCCGGTCACGACGCCACCATCGGTCGAGCGGGTTGTGTGGCCAGCACATCGTCGAGAACGTCGAGCTGGCGAGACACGCGGAACACCTCCAGCGACCGCAGACAGGCGGTGAGCAACTCCACGTGCTCGTCTGTCCCGGCGATGTCCTTGAGGCACGCGACCATGGTCGCGGTGGCGGCACCGTCGGCGACGTGCAGCGCTGGCGGCGTGCAGCGCCCAGCGCCGCGGATGCTGGTAGGGGTCAACGGCAGGCATCCGGCCAGGACCGCCTCGACCAGGCGCTGGGTCATCTGGCCCGCTGCGGCGTACCGATCGGGCAGCAGCAAGACGGTGGCCACGGCGCGCCCGTAAATCTCGGCGACCTTGCCGGTCGACAAACGCATCGCCCAACTCGACGAACGCCTCACCGGCATCCGTCATCGGCTCGCCTACCCTGCGTTCCGCGAGGCCCAGGAAGCCCACCACCTCGACGAACGCATCGAAGAGTTCAGCACCGCCACCGCAGCCCAAGATCTGCCACCCACCAACTTCCCGCACTTGTGATCAGCCGGCAGCAAACGCAGCTCGACTCACCCCGTCGAACTCGAAACCCATCGAGATCGATGAGCCGTCACTCTGATCCGGCGCGTCGACTCGCCGTCCTCAGCGGAACGCGAGCACCGACGCGGTGAACCCGTGCAGGTGGTTGCGCCCACCGACCGGGCCGATCTCCCCCGCGGCGAAGAATCCGGCGACACCTGCTCCGTCGAACGCCTCGCGAACCGCCTGCACATCGTGGTCGGCCCCGGAGAACTCAGGACGCGGGAACATCGTCGTTCCGCGACCGTTGCAGGAGAACAGCAGCGCCCCGCGGGCCGGGTCCGCGGCACCGCCGAGCAGCTCGGTGAGGTCCTCCCCCGCGCCGGCGGCGTCGCGCACCTGGAACCGGACGGTCTGTCCGACCTCGACCCGGTCGCCCACCGCGACCGCGCCGGACTCGTCGTCGACGCCGAGCACGCCGCGGATCAGGAAGTCACCGCGGCCGTGCTCGTCTGCGTACTCGTTCATCGCGACACCGAGGTGCAGGCCGCGGCCGGCGAGCTCCCGTTCTGCCGGGGGCAGGCTGGAGACGATCTCCACCAGCCGGGCGTAGGCGGGTGTTCCGGCCAGCTCCAGGAGGAGGTTGCGCTCCGCGCGGGTGACGATCATCGGTGGGCCGATCGGGCGGCAACCCTGGCTCACCACAGTGCGCGCGTCCACCTCCCCGCCGAGCAGGATGCCCACGCCGCCGCGCTCGAGCACCTCGCCGTCGAGGAACAGGCGGTTCCGGCCCTGGCCGCCTGTCGCGCTGGCCAAGCCTCCGACCAGCGGGAACCCGGGCAGCGTGGCATTGCAGTGATCCAGGAAGCTGCCGACGGGGAACGAGTAGGGATCGATGAGCAGCGCCGCGACCCGGTCGTCGCCCTGGACGGTCGGCAGCCCGGCGACGTGGATGCCGCTCGCCGTCTGATCGGCGGTGAGCCGGAACGGCTGGATCCGCGTCTGTGGCAGCACGGCCGCCCACGCCGCGACAGCCGGACCGTGCTCCACCCCACGCCCGTCGCCGATCACCCCGCCCGCGGTGCCGCCGATCGTGATGCGCGCGCCAGACAGGGGCATTGCGCGCCGACCGGCCACCTCGGCCGCATCCGGGCCCTGTTGGGCTCCGGCGGCGATGAACACCACGAGCAGGTCCGGCGTGGCGCCGCCGAGAGGTTCGAGGGCCTGGCCGACGGCGACCTCGGCCGCTCCCTCGAGGTCCGGGCCGACCGCGAGCCCATCGCCGAACCGCCGTCCCGTGGGCTGGTCACCTCGCCCACCCGGCGCGACATCCGGGTCCGCCCCTGGCATTCCAGCCATGATCACTCCTCCGGCCTGTGCCCGAATGGCACCTCTCGGCCGAATCTATCGTTATCCGCTGCCGTTCGCCCTGATCAGGGCCACGTCACCCCGGCCGAGGCACGGGCGACAAACCCATCGTCGCAGGTCGAGCGGAGCGGGCGACGGACCGTGCTGGGGCCGGTCGCGCCTCCCCGGCGAGGGGGTCACTGCATCATTCGTCGGCAGCGGCAGGCAGATTCCTGCCCGAGAGGTCCGCCCACCGGTCCGAGACGGCGAGCGGACCTCTACGCATGCGCCGGCGTCGAGCTGCCAGAACGATCACCGGACGCAAGCCTCCGGGCAATCTCTTGCAAGTTACTTGCATCAGGTTACGGCATCCGCCGCGCTTGCGTCAACTCGGGTCGATCCGGTCGCATCCCACAGGTCGAGGCGTTGCTCCGCGTCGCCACAGACTTCAGCATACGCCCACTTGATGCTATTGCCTCGCACTGGTGGGAGACCTACAGTCACGGAATGCGAACCAGGCACCCCCTTCGAGTCCTCCTGATCACGATCGTGGCGGCGGCCACCGCCCTGGCCGGGTGCTCCGCACCGAGCCCGGCCGGCGGACCCACCGACGCCGGCCAGTCGATCGTCATCGGCGCCGGCTCCGAGCAGGAGAACCTCAACCCGATCCTCGGGTACGCCCCCGACGGGGCGTCGAAGGTCTTCGACGGC
>JBOHEP010000392.1:0-7769 GCA_050701075.1 Pseudonocardia sp.
CTGCTGGTGCGCGCGGGCGAACCGGAGTTGCTCACGGCCAGCCCCCGGGAGCTGCTCGAGATCGGCTGAGCGGGCGGCGGCCCCCGGCCCGTGGACCACGGGTACCCTGGAATTCGACGATGGCGCCCGCGCGCCGCACCCCGGCGTCCGGCGAGATCATGCCCGTCCCGACCGCTCGGCCGCCGCCAACCGACATGAGATCCAGGAGCAATCGCACGTGGCCACCACGAACGACCTGAAGAACGGCTTGGTGCTCAACCTCGACGGCCAGCTGTGGTCGGTCACCGATTTTCAGCACGTCAAGCCGGGCAAGGGTGGTGCGTTCGTGCGCACAACCCTGAAGAACGTGATGACGGGCAAGGTCGTCGACAAGACTTTCAACGCCGGCACCAAGGTGGAGACGGCCACCGTCGACCGGCGCGACATGACCTTCCTCTACCGCGACGGCGGCGATTTCGTCTTCATGGACGGCGACACGTTCGACCAGATCCCGATCCCGGCCGGCACCGTCGGCAGTGCCGCTGACTACCTGCTGGAGAACCAGATCGCGATGGTCGCGCTGCACGATGCCGTGCCGCTCTACGTCGAGCTTCCCACGTCGGTGGAGCTCATCGTCGCGCACACCGACCCGGGCCTGCAGGGCGACCGTTCCACCGGCGGTACCAAGCCCGCCACCCTGGAGACCGGCGCGGAGATCCAGGTTCCGCTTTTCCTCACCACCGGCGAAAAGGTCAAGGTGGACACCCGGGACGGGCGTTACCTCGGCCGCGTATCCCGCTGATGCCCGGACGACTCGCATGTTGAGGGCCCGTACGAAGGCGCGTAAACGCGCTCTCGACATATTGTTCGAGTCCGAGGCCCGCGGCGAGGATCCGCTGGCGGTGCTCACCCAACGTCGCGCGACCGACGACGCCCCGCCGGTGTCGGACTACGCCGCGATGCTCGTCGAAGGCGTGGTGGCGCACCGGGAGCGGATCGACCAGCTCCTCGCCGAGCATGCCGAGGGCTGGACGGTGGCCCGGATGCCCGCGGTCGACCGCACGTTGTTGCGGATCGGGGTGTTGGAGCTGCTGTGGGTCGACGAGATCGACGACCCGGTGGCGATCACGGAGGCCGTCGAGCTGGCCCGCACCCTGTCCACCGACGACTCCCCCCGCTACCTCAACGGCGTGCTGGGCCGCATCGCGGACATCGCCGAGCCCCTGCGCGCCACCCGCTGACGAACGAACGGCACTCCCGTCCAGTAGGTGTGGACGAGAGTGCCGTTCGTTCGCGTCACGGCACCTGCGTCACAGCAGGTGCAGCACCGCCCCCGCGGCCAGCCCGAGCACCAGCAGCGCGCCCGCCTGGCGCACGTGCACCCACGCCAGGGCCGCGTACCAGAGCGGCCAGACCGGGAAGCCCCGCGGCGGCTCGGCCGGCGGCGGGCGGCGGAACCGCGGCCACACCTTGGCCAGCCGAGGTAGCGCGAGCACGACGAGCAGCGCGGGCCACGGCATCGCCCCGACCAGCACCGTGATCCCGACGAGCAGATAGAACCCGACCATCATGCCCAACGTCACCACCCGGGCCCGGCGCTCGCCGAGGATCACCGGCAGGGTGCGGATCCCGAGGGGCTCGTCGTAGGTGATCTTGTCGATGTGCTTGCCCATGAGAACCGTCGTGCACAGCAGCCCATACGGCAACGACGCGAGCAGTACCTGCCAGGTGATCGACCCGACCGCCGCGTAGTAGGTGCCGCCCACCATCAGCGGCCCCCACACCACCAGCACGTCCGGTTCGCCGAGGCCGCGCTTCTTCAACCGCAGCGGCGGCGCGGTGTAGGCCACGCTCAGCACGAACCCGGCGAG
Organism: Pseudonocardia sp.; assembly: GCA_050701075.1. Taxonomy (GTDB): domain Bacteria; phylum Actinomycetota; class Actinomycetes; order Mycobacteriales; family Pseudonocardiaceae; genus Pseudonocardia. The sequence continues at coordinate 1,851 of JBOHEP010000392.1, forward strand.
TGCGAACGCGGCCACCGGCCAGCCCCGGGCGAGGGTCAGCACGACCAGGATCGCCAGGTCTGCGAGGTTCACCGCCACGATCGCGACGAGCAGCGTGCGCTTGGTGACCAGCCCGGACAGCACCGGGTGCGGTGCGTACAGCGCGCGCGGATACGTTGCGCTGTCGCTTCCGGTCTGAGTGTCGTAGAGGTCGTTCATGAGGTTGTTGGCGACGTGCGCGAGCGTGATGCCGACGATCGCGAGCACCAGCCAGCGCAGGTCGAGCCCCGGCTTGCCGATGGCGAGCAGCGCCGCCACGAGACCGGACACGATGGTCATCGGCAGGACGGCCGCCCGGCTGACGACGATCCATCGGGTGACGGCGTCGACCCGCCCGCCCGGCGGCGGGTTGGTGGTGCGCAGCGCATAGGCCCAGGACCGCAGCCGGGATACCGCCGTCACGTCGCTCATACCCGCGATCGTAGGTCGGTGCGGCCGGTGATCTCGTCGATCAAGGGCGAACCGTTGCTTTCGGAGATCGTTTCACCACGGTTCGCCCTTGATCGACGGGTCTGCCGGCGCCGGGCGGAGGCGGAGGACGGGACGGCCGTCCGGTCAGTCGGCGCGGGGCGTGGGGCGGGCGTCGGGCGGTAGGACACCCCAGTCGATGAGCTGGTCGGTGAGGTCGCCGGGGGGCATGTCGTAGATGATCGCGAGGGACCGCAGGTCCTCGGCCCGGATGGACAGCACCTTGCCGTTGTAGTCGCCGCGCTGGCTCTGGATGGCTGCGGCGTAGCGGGCGAGCGGGCCCACCTTGTCGGCCGGTAGCTGCTGGAGCCGCTCCAGGTTGATGACGATCTTCGTGGCCGGCTCGGAACCCGAGGAGACGCGCCCCTCGGGCAACAGCTCGGCCACCGGCACGCCGTAGAAGTCGGCCAGCTCCGCGAGCTTCTGCACGGTGACCGCCCGGTCGCCGCGCTCGTAGGAGCCCACCACGACCGCCTTCCAGCGACCGCCCGATTTCTGCTCGACGCCGTGGAGCGACAGCCCTTGCTGCTGGCGGATGGCGCGGAGCTTGCCACCGAGCGCCTTGGCGTAGTCGCCCATGGCGACCTCCTTCTTCGCTGGTCGTCGGCCGCGGGACCGACGCGCACGCGGGTCGTGCGGAGGAGTCGGCCGGCGCACACAGGAGCGCCGGGGGAGGGAGGATGTCCCGGGAGTAAAGTGCCGCCGCTACCTTGCGGCCACTCACAAGACTGTGGACCAATACGGAGAGTAATCCTGCGCTGACTGTCGTAGTTCGGTCAAGCCGCTACCCCTGTGGTGGGGCGATCATGGCGCGAGACCACCCGAATGGCTGATCGACAGGCCGTGATGATGTTTGTTTGACCGGCCAGTCGGCCCTGCGGCTTTGCGCCGGCCGGTGGAGCGGTTGTGGCACGTGGGTGCGGATTTACCTCCACGTGGGTGCTGCTGATGCCGGGTGCTGCTGATGTGCGGGTCGGGGCCGGAGGTCGCTGGTACCGTCGCGATGGCGGTCCAGGTAGCCGACCTGACGGTCGGGTGCGGTCCGTCGACCCGTTCCTTTAAGGCCCGTCCGGTGAGGCGGGGAAGGAGAGCACCCGTGGCGCCCGATCGCCGCGGGGACTCGGCCGGGGCGAGCCCTCCCGCCAGGGAGCTGCTCACCGCCGCCGACGTCACCCGCACCATTGCGCGCATCGCGCACCAGATCATCGAGAAGACCGCCGGGGCCGACGACCTCGTGCTGATCGGCATCCCCACCCGCGGCGCCGTGCTGGCGCGGCGCCTGGCTGCCGCGATCGCGGAGTTCGAGGGTGCGGCGCCCGCCGTCGGCGCCGTTGACCCCACCCTCTACCGCGACGACCTGCGTCGCCGGCCGGCCCGCGCGCTCGAGGACACGGCCGTACCCGACGGGGGTCTGGACGACAAGCTCGTCGTGCTCGTGGACGACGTGCTGTTCTCCGGGCGTACGGTCCGGGCCGCGTTGGACGCGTTGGGTGACCACGGCCGGCCGCGGGCGGTGCAGCTCGCGGTGCTGGTCGACCGCGGTCACCGCGAGCTGCCGATCCGCGCGGACTACGTTGGCAAGAACGTGCCCACCGCGCGCAGTGAGCAGATCCTCGTGCTGCTCACCGAGACCGACGGCCGCGACGGGGTGCTGCTGGGACGGGGGTCCACCGGCGACGCCGGCTCCTCGACACCGCGGGACCGGGCGTGAAGCACCTGCTCTCGGTGACCGATCTCGACGCCGCGGCCGCCACCGGCCTGCTCGACACCTCCGACCGCCTTCGCCAGGCGCTGCTGGGCCGCGAGGTCCGCAAGCTGCCCACGCTGCGCGGGCGCACCGTCATCACCATGTTCTACGAGGATTCCACGCGCACCCGGGTCTCGTTCGAGATCGCCGGCAAGTGGATGAGCGCCGACACGGTCAACGTCACCGCGAAAGGCTCCTCGGCTTCCAAGGGGGAGTCGCTGCGAGACACGTCGCTGACGCTCTCGGCGATGGGCGCGGACTGCGTGATCGTTCGCCACCCGGCGTCCGGCTCCGCGCACCGGTTGGCGTCCTGGCTCGACCGCGACCGCGCGGCCACCGGCACCCACACCAGCATCGTCAACGCAGGCGATGGCACCCACGAGCACCCCACGCAGGCGCTGCTCGACGCGGCGACGCTGCGCGACCGGCTCGGTGCCATCGCCGGACGCCGGATCGGGATCGTCGGCGACGTCGCGCACAGTCGGGTCGCCCGATCCAACGTGTTCCTGCTCGCCACCCTCGGCGCGGAGGTGGTGCTCGTCGCGCCGCCCACCCTGCTGCCCGTCGGGGTGGAGCAGTGGCCGTGCCGGGTGAGCCCCGAGCTCGACGCCGAGTTGTCGATGTTGGACGCGGTGATGGTGTTACGGGTGCAGGCCGAGCGGATGCACGGCTCGTTCTTCCCGTCGGCTCGGGAGTACGCGATCGGTTACGGTCTCTCCGAGGCCCGTGCGGCGCTGCTGCCCGAGCACGCCGTGGTGCTGCATCCCGGTCCGATGGTGCGGGGTATGGAGATCGCGCCCTCGGTGGCCGACTCGGCGTCCTCGGCCATCCTCGCGCAGGTGCGCAACGGCGTGCACGTGCGGATGGCCGTCCTCTACCACCTGCTCGCGGGGGCTCCCGAATGAATCTCTTGATCACCAACGCCCGGCCGTACGGCGACGGCGACGCGGTCGACATCGTGGTCACCGACGGCGTCATCACCGAGCTGGGCGCAGACCTGTCCGCCCCCGACGGTGCCGAGACGATCGACGCCGCCGGGCTGGTGCTGCTGCCCGGGTTCGTCGATCTGCACACCCACCTGCGTGAACCCGGCGGCGAGGAGTCCGAGACCATCGCGACCGGCTCGGCCGCGGCTGCGCTCGGCGGCTTCACCGCCGTCTTCGCGATGCCCAACACCGATCCGGTTGCCGACACCGAGGTGGTCGTCGAGCACGTCCACCGGCGCGGGCAGGAGGTGGGCCTGGTCGACGTGCATCCGGTCGGCGCCGTCACCGTCGGGCTCGAGGGCATGAAGATGGCAGAGCTGGGCACGATGGCTCGCTCTCGCGCCCACGTCCGGATGTTCTCCGACGACGGCCGGTGCGTCCACGACCCGTTGATCATGCGCCGGGCCCTGGAGTACGCCTGCGCGCTCGACGTCGTCATCGCCCAGCACGCCGAGGACCACCGGCTCACCACGGGAGCGCAGGCACACGAGGGCGTGGTCGCGTCCCGGTTGGGGCTGGCCGGGTGGCCGGCCAGTGCCGAGGAGACCATCGTCGCGAGGGACTGCGTGCTGGCCCGTGAGGCCGGGGCCGCGTTGCATGTCTGCCACGTGTCGTCGGTGCACACGGTCGAGGTGCTGCGCGGCGCCAAGGCCGCCGGGGTGCGGGTGAGCGCCGAGGTCACCCCGCACCACCTGCTGCTCACCGACGCCGCGCTCACTTCGTACGACCCGGTCAACAAGGTCAACCCGCCGCTGCGCACCGCGGCCGACACCCGGGCGATGCGCCAGGCGTTGGCCGAGGGCGTCATCGACGTGGTCGCGACCGACCATGCACCGCATGCCGCTCAGTACAAGGACACCGAGTGGCAGGTGGCCCGGCCCGGGATGCTGGGCCTGCAGACCGCGCTGTCGGTGCTGGTGCTCGCGTGCGTCGAGCCGGGGTTGCTGGACTGGCGTGGGGTGGCCCGGGTGCTCTCGCAACGGCCGGCGGAGATCGCCGGGTTGCCCGACCAGGGCCGTCCGATCGAGGTGGGGGAGCCGGCCACGTTCACGCTGATCGACCCGGACGAGTACTGGACGGTGCGCGGGGCGAAGCTGGCGAGCATCGCGTCGAACACGCCGTACGAGGGCATGCGGCTGCCGGTGACCGTGGTCGCCACGGTGCTCCGCGGCCGAATCACCGCCCGTGACGGGCAGGTGTGTGCATGAGCGCGGCCGTGCTGGTGCTGGAGGACGGGCGGATCTTTCGGGGGGAGGCGTTCGGGGCGCTCGGGCAGGGTCTGGGTGAAGCCGTGTTCACCACCGGGATGACCGGCTACCAGGAGACCCTGACCGACCCGTCCTACCACCGTCAGATCGTCGTGCAGACCGCTCCGCACATCGGCAACACGGGGTGGAACGACGAGGACGACGAGTCTGCTCGCATCCAGGTCGCCGGTTATGTCGTGCGTGATCCGGCGCGAACCCCGTCGAACTGGCGTTCGCGCCGCCCGCTCGGCGAGGCGCTGGCCGACCACGGTGTCGTCGGGGTGGCGGGGATCGACACCCGCGCGCTGGTGCGACACCTGCGCGAGCGCGGCACCATGCGGGCCGGGATCTTCTCCGGCGACACGCTCGGTCCGGACGCGGAACTGGTGGATCGCGTGCTCGGTAGCCCGCTGATGGAGGGCGCCGATCTCTACGGTGCCGTGACGGCGCGAGAGCCCTATGTCGTCCCCGCGCTCGGCGCGCGTCGGTTCACCGTCGCCGCGCTCGACGTGGGGATCAAGTCGAACACCCCGCGGATGCTCTCCCCCCGGGGCATCGAGACGCACGTGCTCCCGGCGCACGCCACGATCGAGCAGATCGAGGCGCTGGGCGCGGACGGGTTCTTCCTGTCCAACGGCCCGGGCGACCCGGCCACCGCCGAGGGCCCGGTCGCGCTGACCCGCCACGTGCTCGAGCGGCGGATCCCGCTGTTCGGCATCTGCTTCGGCAACCAGATCCTGGCCCGGGCGCTGGGCCGATCGACCTACAAGATGCGCTACGGCCACCGCGGCATCAACATCCCGGTGGTCGAGCACGCCACCGGCCGGGTGGCGATCACCTCGCAGAACCACGGGTTCGCCGTGGTGGGCGAGGCGGGGGAGCGGTTCGACACCCCGTTCGGACCGGCGGAGATCACCCACACCTGCCCGAACGACGGTTGCGTCGAGGGCTTGCGGGCCCTCGACGTCCCGGCGTTCAGCGTGCAGTACCACCCGGAGGCCGCGGCCGGCCCGCACGATGCCGCGGGCCTGTTCGATCGGTTCGTCGAGCTGATGGCAGAGTGCCTCGGTGGTTCGAGTCCTGGCCAGCGGCGGCGCTATGGTAATCAAGGGAGGAGGGGGCCCGATGTCTGACTCTCGCGTGAGCCAGCCGATGATCGAACGTTTGACCATCCAGAACTATCGTGTTCTGAAAGACGTGACGTTCGACCGCCTCACTCCGCTCACCGTGCTGTTCGGACCCAATGGTAGCGGGAAGTCGACGGTCTTCGACGTATTTGCCTTTCTCCACGAAGCCTTCACGACAAACTTGCGGCGCGCCTGGGACCGGCGGAACCGGCTCCACGAGATCCGGAGCCGTGGTTCTGCGGGGCCGGTGATTTTCGAGCTGAAGTACCGCGAGGCGAAAAATAGTAGACTTGTGACATACCGGC
>JBOHEP010000393.1:0-12817 GCA_050701075.1 Pseudonocardia sp.
CAGGGAGCGGGTCGAAGAGCTGGTACACGTACCCCTCCTCGCCGTAGACGCCACCCGTCTGGTGTTCCATCCCGGGCGCGACGATCGAGATGTTGGCGCCCTCGCGGCCGAGCCGGGGCTTGCGGACATACTCGGTGAGCAGGCCCGGCTGGTCGAGGAAGGCGGGCAGCAGGTTTGGGTGGCCCGGGTACATCTCCCACAGGACCGCGAGCAGCGCCTTGTTCGACAGCAGGGTCTTCCACAGCGGTTCGACCCACAGCGTCTCGGGGAGGCTGCGCAGCACGTGCTTGCCGAAGTCGTCGGAGACGACCCACTCCCAGGGGTACAGCTTGAAGATCCCGGCCATCGGGACTTCCTCGAGGTCGACGAAACGGTCGAGCGCGGCGTCCCAGCCGATGTCCTCGATGGCCAGCCCCACGGTGTCGAACCCGGCCTCGGCGGCGGTCTCCTGCAGATAGCCGACGGTGACGTGGTCCTCACCGCTGGCGTCGGCACCGGACCAGGTGAAATGCACCTCGTTCGACGGCAGCCGAGCCTTGATCTCCGCCCAGCGCTCCACGAGCTTCTCGTGCAGGGAGTTCCACTGGTCGTCGTCGGGGTGGGTTTCCTTCAGCCAGTGCCACTGCAGGATCGACGCCTCCAGCAGTGTGGTGGGTGTGTCGGCGTTGTACTCCAGCATCTTCGCCGGGCCGGCGCCGTCGTAGCGCAGATCGAACCGGCCGTAGATGTGCGGATCGTGGCGCCGCCAGGACGCCGCGACACCCTCCCAGGACCAGTCCGGCAGCGCGAAGTCCCGGAACCGCTCGGTCGTGACGACGTGATCGACGGCTTCCAGACACATCGAGTGCAGCAGCTCGACGTCGGCTTCGAGACCGAGGATCTCGTCCATCGAGAAGACGTAGTGCACCGACTCGGCCCAGTACGGACGGGCCGCGCCGCCGGCGCCGCGACCCGGCGTGCCGTACACCAAGCCCTGCTCTGCGACCGTCTTCTCCCAGTCCCGCCGTGGCCGCCCGCTTTCTCGGCGCATCAGCTTCCGCTGCTGGAGCCGCCGGGGCTGACGCCCAGCCCGCCCCGGGAGATCGACTTGCCCGACGGCGTGGTCACCCTGGCACCGTCCCTCGGTACGACGGTGGTACCACCGGCGGCCTGCTGGCCGATGGCCCCGCTGCCACCGTAGTTGTAGTGGTACTGCCGGCCGCCGCCGCCGATGAAGATGGGGAAGAAACCACCGCCGCCGTAGTAGCCGCCGCTGCTCGCGGCGGGGGTGACGCAGTTGCTGTCGTCGACGACGACATCGTCGGGACCGACACAACGGGCCTCGACCACTTCGTCAGGCTGCGCCGCGGAATATCCGACGGCGATCAGCGCGACCACGCCGACGGTGACGCCGGCACCGATCAGGATCCGCTTGCGCTTCTTCCGCGATGCCACCCCGGCGGCCAGCCGCTGCTCCTCGGCCTCGCGCTCGCGGCGCACAGCCTGCTCCCGGGCGCGGCGCTCGGCGACCGAGGGCTCGCGCGCAGTGGTCGACTCGTCCTGAAACCGCATCCGGCCCTGCCCACCGGCGGGCTGCTCGGGCGGGCCGTCGGGCGCACCGGACGGCTGCTCGCCGCGCTCGTCGTTCTCCGTCACGCCACCTCCTCGCCGGCGCTCGTCGCCGAAACGCCGGACCGTGCTGTGTCAACCCCCGCGCGCACGGTACCGGCCGGAACCGATTAGGGAAACGGGCACGCTCGCAGCACGCCGACGACCGATGGCCGCGCGGGCCGGGATCTGCTCGGACGGTGACGGACAGGTCACGGCATGATGGCGGCCGTCATGGACCGACTGCTCACCGCGCCCGACGCGTCCCGCCGCTCCCCGCAACGGACCGCCAGCCGCGTTCCCCGGCATTCACCCGGCGCCGACGCACGCCCGACCGACACCGCACGCCCGACCGACACCGCTCGCGCTGTCGACAAGCGCTCCGCCACCCCGGCACGTCAGGTCAGCGCCCCCGCCACCCCACCCGCTGCCGATGAAGGCCGGGTCGATGAACGCCGGGTCGATACCCGCTCCGCCGACGCTTCGGGCATCGGCCCGGTTGTCCGCCGGATCGTCACCGGGGTGCTGGCCGGCGCCATGACGATGCTCGGCGTGGCCTCCATCGACGCGTTCGGCGGCACGACGGTGCCCGTGCTCGGATCGTTCGCCGCACTGCCCGCCGCGCCCGGCGACGACCGCGAGGTGGTCGAGGTGCCACCGCCCCCCGCCACCCCGGGCACCTGCCTGACCTGGTCCCGGGCCGATGCGGCGGATACCGAGGTCGTCGACTGCTCGCAACCGCACCTGTTCGAGCAAGCCGGCACAGTGCTGCTCGCCGACCAGAACGACCTGCCCGACGACCGCGGCTGGCGCCAGCTCGTCAACGAACGGTGCACCCCGGTGGTGCTGACCTATCTGGACGGGAGGTTCGACCCGGACGGTCGTTTCCGCGTCGGCGCCCTCAAGCCGTCACCGACCAAGTGGGCCGAAGGCGACCGGGAGCTGCGGTGCGGCTTGCAGAGCGCCTCACGCTCCGGTGCGCTGTACGCGACGACCGGCCGGGTCGCCGACAGCGACCAGTCGGCCGTGCGGGAGGCGGGCACCTGCCTCGGCATCGACGGGCGAACCATCGGCGATCCGGTGGACTGCGCCGGGCCGCACGCGGTGGAGACCGTCGGCGTGGTCGACCTGACCGAGAAGTTCCCGGAGGCCTTCCCGCAGGTCGCCGACCAGGACGCGTTCCTTCAACCGGAGTGCAGCCGGATCGCTGCCGAGTACGCCGGCAACGCCGAGACGATCAGCGCGAAGAAGCTCACGGTGTACTGGGACAACCTCACCGAGGAGTCCTGGACCGCCGGCACCCGAAAGATCAACTGCAATCTCGCCGCGCTGCTCCCCGACCGCAGCGGCTTCGCACCGGTCACCGGGTCGGTCCGCGACGAGGTTGTCGTGGTGGGCGAGGCGCCTGCCCCGCCGGCGGAGAACACCCCGCAACCGGGCGTCCCGGCTCCCGCCAACCCGCCCCCCGCTCCGGAGCCTGTCGAACCGCCTGCGGAGGAGCCCCCCGCGCAACCGTCCAGTCCGATTCCACCCGGTCCGGTCGATGGGCAGGTTCCGGTCGAACCACCGGAAGGGCCGGTCCTCACACCTCCGGGTGGCCTGCCCCTGCCTCAAGAGGGAACGTGAGGTTCTGAGCCTGGAGATGACCCGGCGCCAGTTCGAAGAGCTGGTAGCGGATGCGCTCGACAGCATCCCACCCGAGCTGACCGCCGCGATGGACAACGTCGTCGTGCTCGTCGACGATCGCCATGCCGACGACCCGCACCTGCTGGGGCTCTACGAGGGCATCGCGCTCACCGAGCGCACCACCGACTACGGCGGCGTGCTGCCCGACCGGATCACCGTCTACCAGGACGCGATCCTGGAGCACTGCGCGGACGCGGACGACGTGGTTCGGGAGGTCGCGATCACCGTGGTGCACGAGGTGGCCCATCACTTCGGGATCGACGAGGAGACGCTGCACCGGCTCGGCTGGGGCTGACCAGGGCACCGCGGCGCCGATGATGCCATGATCATCGGCTGGGAACCCCGAACCGCACTCGGCACGGCTGACGGTTCCCCAACATCGATCAAGCGCTCATCGGATCCCGGCGCCACCGCTTTCACTCACGCCCTGGTTCCCGCGCGCAGGGCGGCCAGCCAATCCTGGGACGCCGCAAAGCTCGCCGCGTCGATCGGCATCCCTGGCGCGCCCGACGGCAGCCCGTTCGGGGAGTCGGGGTGGGCGGACGACGGCGCGGCGCGCGGATAGGAGCCGAGGAACAGTACCCGGTCACAGCGGCGGTGCAGGGCCGCCAACGCCTCCCCCATCGCGGGCTCGGCGACGTGGCCGGCGCAGTCGAGATGGAACCAGTACTCGGAATGCCGGTCCTTGATCGGCCGTGACTCGATGCGGGTGAGGTCGATGCCCCGGACAGCGAGCTCGGTAAGTAGGCTGAGCAGCGATCCCGGACGGTTCTCCGTCGTCGCGGCGAGTGTCGTGCGGTCGTGGCCGGTGGGGACGGGCGGGGGTGCGGGCGGGCCGACGAGCACGCAGCGGGTGACGGCGCCGGGGTTGTCCGCGACGTCGTCGGCCAGCGTCTCCAGGCCGTTCTGCTCGGCCGCCAGTGGCGCGGCGACCGCGGCGTCGATCTCCCCGCGCGCGACCTGCGCGGCGGCCTCGGCGGTGGAGGTGGTGATCAGGACGTCGACGCCGGGCAGGTGTCGGGCGATCCAGCCGCGGGTCTGCGCGATACCGTGGTTGTGTGACCCGACCGTGCGCACGTCACGCGCCCGGGCGCCGGGACGCACCATGACCACGAACCGCACGGCCACCAGCGCCTCCCGCCGGATCACCAGCGTCGGCTCGTCGACCAGACCGTCGAGAACAGCGCCCACCGCACCCTCGACCGTGTTCTCGATCGGGACGCAGCCCGCATCCGCTGTCCCGTCGCGGACCGCGGCGAGCACGGCCGGGCTGCCGGCGCAGGGCAGGAGCTGCGCGCCGTGCGACTCGGGGAGCGATCGCAGCGCCTGCTCGGTGAACGTGGCATGCGGGCCGAGGAACGCCAGTCGGGGCACGGTAGGCGACTCTACGGTGAGGACCCACGACACAGGCTCCGCCCTTGCCCCACCGGCGTGGGTGGCCTGAATCCGCAGGTCTGTGCCCGACAGGTGGCCCTGGCCCTGGACGACGTGCTCGGCTGAGTGCCTACCGGTGGAGCAACCCGAGGCCGGCCAACTGCGCGGCTGCCTCCGGCTCGGCGTCCGCCCCGCATCGCGACAGCAGGCCGCGCACACCCGTGGCCGCCAGCTTGGTGAGAGCCTCGCACTCCTCGGCGAGAGCGGCGGCGTCGGTACTCTCCAGTGCCTGCCGGACGTCGCCGTCGGCCAGCACCCGCGACACGGCGACGACCAGGTTGAGGATGCCGTGCCGGGCCGGCTGGGCGGACGTGCCGTTGGTGCGAACGATCTGGCCGACGCAGAAGGCGGTGAACTCGCGCCCGACGTCCACGACGACCCGGATGAACTGTTCCACGTCGGCCACCGACGGAACATCCGACGGGCGCGGCCCACCACAGCGCAGCTTCGCCGCACAGCCGTGCTCGGCGACCCGACGGACGGCGACCAACCACGCCCCGGTGCCGACGACCTCAGCCTCCTGGGGCCGCCGCGGCTCGACCACCGCGACCACATCCTCCGGCACGAACTCCGTCACCCGCTCCAGCCACATCGCATCGACGTCCGGCGGGGCGGACGTCTCGACGGTGCGCGGGGTGAGCAGAGCGGACCTGGAGAAGACGGTGGAGAGCGCTTTGGGCACCGCACCCAGGCCGGTGTCGACGACCAGCGACACATCCACCGGACGACTCGGCCGGGCCCGCGCCAGCTCGGCGACGAGCGCGGACAGCCGGGACACCGGGCAGGCCAGCTGGCCGACGAGCCCGCCGTAACGGTCGTGGTCCCGGGCGCCGAGGTAGCGCGCGACCACCACGTCGACGGCCGGCGCCGCGTGCCGTGGCCGGAGCAGGCTGGTGTCATCGACGAGCCGGGTGAACAGCGGGGGGATCGGCCAGGGGCCGGTCCCGGTCGCACGCACCGTCGTCACGGGCACAGACGCTAACGGGTGGCGTCGCACCCTTCCTTGACGGGGGGGCGGAGCCGGCCGTGAGCGCTGGACCACGACGTCGGGCCGGCATGGCGGTGCGACGCGACGAGCCCGAGGAGCTGCGGTCACGGTCAAGCCAGTTGATCAGCCGGCCGTGCGCCTGCGTGGCTGCCCGGACAGGCCCGCACGCACCGCCCGGGTGACCTGACGTTCGGCGATGAACGACGCGACCGGGACGGTGCCGGCCAGCAACACCAGCAGGGCCTGCACCGGCCTCCACCGGCAACGCTCGGCGAGGATCAGCGTGCAGACGATGTAGCCCATGTAGAGGAAACCGTGCATCGGGCCGATGACCGACACCAGGGTCGGGTCGTCGAAGAGGTACTTCATCGGCATCGCGACGAACGCCAGCACGATCAGGACGATGCCGGTGGTCCAGGCTGCCACCCGATAGCTGCGCAGCGCGGTGCCGATCGACACGTCTGCCTCATTCCTTGACGTCGTGAGCTGCCAACCGGGCCAGCATACGGTTGTACTCGGCGAGCTCAGGGTCGTCGTCCTCGAGCAGCGGCGTGGCCCGAGGCGAGCGGCGGAACGGGGACGGCTCGGTGCTCCCGGCGACCGGCACAGGCGCCGACTCGGGCCCGTCCTCGCCGCGCAGCTGACGCGCCTCCATGCGGAGCATCCGCCACCACATCACCCCGAAGAACACCGCGAACACCGGCCACTGCAGGCCATAGCCGACGTTGAGCGCGCTCCCCATCGCCGATCCTGCGCGCTCCCACTGCCAGGCCGCCAGCCACCCGCAGGTGACCATCGCACCGAGGGTCAACAGGTGCCACACGATCCAGCGCGGAGACAACATCAGCTGTCGCACGCCGACCAGGTTACGCCCCGGGTAGCGTCGCTGATCGTGCCCGACGGCCCCCGCACCTGGCTACGCCCGCCACCCACCGCCGTGGTCGTGATCGACGACCCGCGGGAACGCCGGCTCGTGGTCACCGAGGTGCTGGTCGTGCTGACCGTGACCCTCGGCCTGTCCGCGCTGCGCAGCGGCCTGAGCCTGATCGACGCCGTGCTGGCGCCCGTGCCGCTGGCCGCACAGCAGGTCGCGCTGAACGCCCCGGCGGCCCGGATCGAGCTCGTCGACCTCGCGGTACAGCTCACGCGCGTGCTGCAGCTCATCGGCTGGGGGGCACTGGGGGCGTACCTGTTGATCCGCGGCGGGATCGCGATACGCGCGGTCGGCCTCGACGCCCGACGGCCCGGCCGCGACCTCCTCGATGCGGCCGGGCTCGCTGCGCTGATCGGTGCACCCGGGCTGGGGCTGTACCTGGTGGCGCGCGCGGCCGGGGTCAGCGTCACGATCGCGCCGTCGACCCTCACCGAGACCTGGTGGCAGCTCCCCGTGCTCATCGCCTCCGCGGCGGCGAACGGGTGGGCCGAGGAAATGGTCATGGTCGGGTACCTGATCACGCGGCTGCGTCAGCTCGGATGGTCGGAGAACTCATCGCTCGCCGCGCAGATGCTGCTGCGCGGGGCCTACCACCTCTACCAGGGCCTCGGCGGCTTCGTCGGGAATCTCGTGATGGGGCTGGTGTTCGGCCGGATCTGGCAGCGCACCAACCGGCTGTGGGTGCTCGTCGGCGCACACATCATGATCGACGTCGTGGCCTTCGCGGGTTACGCCCTGCTGGCCGGACGGGTGTCCTGGCTACCGTGAGCCGGGCCGATGCGCAACGACGTCGGGCGACCCCTAACGAAGGGTGACCTGCTTGCCGGCGAGCGCGCCACGGGCACGGCGCTCGGCGTCGGTGAGCGGGGCGTCGGCGGCGAGCGCCTCCTCAAGCCGCGCCGCGAAGGCCGCCACCGGTGCCGTCCACTCCTTGGCGTGCAACTCCCGGTCGAGGTCCCACACCGGCACCAGAAGCCCGTGCGCCCGGAACGCCCCGGCGTAGCGGGCGTCCTCGGTGAGCCCGAGCTCCCCGCGGGCATGCAGTCGCGCCAGTGCCGCGAGCAACCGCTCCTCGGGCTCCGGACGCACCCAGCGCAGGTGCGCCTTGGTGCCGGTGTCGACCCAGTACGCGGCCCGGACGCCCTCACCCAGCACGGCCTCCGTCGGCATGATCACGGAGTTGGCCCGCTCCAGGGTGGCGACGACCTCGGGGGTGGGCTCCGCGTCGTCGGCCGCCCACCAGCTGAAGTCCTGATGCATGGTGATGTCGAACTCGGAGTCCGTCTCAAGCAGGTCCTGCAGCCTCACGCTCAGCCCCGCGCCGCCCAGGCCCGGGCCGACGACCGGCAGGGCAGTGCCCGGCTCAGCTCCCTGTGCCCAGCGCAGGGCCCGCGCGAGGTCGGCCGACAGGTCACCGGAGCGGGTCTGCACCTGCATCCCGAGCAGGATCTCCCCGTCGGGACGAACCAGCGCCGCGGACGCCCCGGGCAACACCGTGGTCAGCGTGACCGGACCGGACGCGGGCTCGCGCAGCGGTAGCGGCGCGGTGGCCGATGGCAGGAACTCGCGCATGGCCACCAGGTCGCATTCGGCGGCGAGTCCGGCGAACGGGCGGGTGACGATCACGTCGTCACCCGCCCCATGGCAGGACTTGAAGCGCTTGCCCGACCCGCAAGGGCAGGGACGGCGGGGGTTCTCACCGGCGGGTGTCGCTGCGCGGTCGCGTGTCTTCTTGGCCATTGTGCTCCAGGACGATATCGCTGCGATCGTTCAGACCTTCGGGCGGGCGGACTCACGCTCGGCGCCGGCGCCGGTTATCGACCGAACCTCCATCTCGGCGAAGCGGCGGTCGCCGTCGGTGTCGGTGTCGGACTCGCCGAGGAAAGTGCCGATCACGCCGAGCAAGAAGGACAGCGGGATCGAGACGAGACCGGGGTTGGCCAGCGGGAAGAACGCGAAGTCCAGGCCCGGGAACATCGATTTGGGCGCACCGGACAAGGCGGGGGAGAAAATGATCAACACCAGGCAGGAGATGATCCCGCCGTAGATGCTGAACAACGCCCCTGTCGTGTTGAACCGCCGCCAGAACAGCGAGTACAGGATCGTCGGCAGGTTTGCCGACGCAGCCACGGCGAACGCCAGCACGACCAGGATCGCGACGTTCTGGCCATTGGCCACCAGGGCACCGAGGATGCCGGCGACGCCGATCCCGACGGCGGTGAGCCGCGCGACCCGCACCTCGGCATCGGGCGTCGCCCGGCCGCGCTTGATGATGTTGGCATAGACGTCATGGGCGAACGAGGCCGAGGCCGTGATCGTCAATCCGGCGACCACGGCGAGAATCGTGGCGAACGCGACCGCTGAGACCAGGCCGAGCATCAGCTCACCGCCGAGCCGGTAGGCGAGCAGCGGTGCAGCCGAGTTGGAACCGCCCGGTGCGGCGGCGATCGCGTCGCCCCCGACCAGTGCGGTCGCCCCATAGCCGACCACGATGACCATCAGGTAGAAGATGCCGATCAGCCAGATCGCCCACTGCACCGAGCGGCGGGCCTCCTGGGAGTTGGGCACGGTGTAGAACCGCATCAGGATGTGCGGTAGTGCGGCGGTGCCGAGCACGAGGGCCAGTGCCAGAGAGATGAAGTCCAGCTTGGTCAGCGACGTCGCTCCGTACTGGAGCCCGGGAACCAGCAGCCGCTCGCCCGCCTTCGGGCTGTTGTCCACCGCCGCACCGAGCAGATCAGAGATGTTGAACGCGTAACGACCCACCACCCACGCGGCCAGCACCGCCGTCACGAGCAGTAGCAGTCCGGCCTTGATGATCTGCACGTAGGTGGTGCCCTTCATGCCGCCCACGAGCACGTACACGATCATCAGCGCACCGGCACCGGCGATCACCACGCTCTGACCGAACCGGTCGCTGTTCGGGATGTGCAGCAGCAAGGCGATCAGGCCACCTGCCCCCACCAGCTGGGTGAGCATGTAGAAGAACGAGACGACCAGCGTCGAGACCGCCGCGGCTGCCCGTACGGGACGCTGCCGCATCCGGAACGCCAGGACGTCGCCCATCGTGTACCGGCCGGTGTTCCGCATCAGCTCCGCGACCAGCAGCAGGGCGACCAGCCAGGCCACCAGCGCGCCAACCGAGAAGAGGAAGCCGTCATAGCCGAACAACGAGATCGCACCGGCGATACCCAGGAAGGACGCCGCGGACAGGTAGTCCCCGGCGATGGCCACCCCGTTCTGCGGGCCGGTGAAGGACCGACCCCCGGTGTAGTAGTCGGACGCGGTCTTGTTGGACCGTCCCGCCCGGAACACGACGATGAGGGTGAGCACCACGAACAGGCTGAAGATCGTGATGTTGACGGTAGGGCTGCCGACCTCCGATGTGCTCACTGCGCCCGCCTGAGCGAGATGAACCGTCACCCTTGACTCCTCGAACCAGAAGGATGCGGAGACCAACCGGGTGGTAAGGCCCCGTCCGCATGAAGCTCAACGAGACGACCCGACGGAGGTCACTCGATCGTTGCGCCGAGCAGCCGACCCGTTACCCGCAGGTGCCCTTGCCTGCCCCGACACCCGGCCGGTTCCCACTCACCCACCCACCCGCACCACCAGCCGGCGGCGACCCCCCGCCGGCACCGGCCCCAACAACCGGGTGAGGCGCATGACCACGACCGCCGACACGCCGGCGGTGACGGCAGCCAGCACGTCGAGAACCGCATGGAGCACCACGCCGTCGGCCAATGCCTGCACCCCCGTGCGCTGGGACCAGACCAGCACGACCGCAGCCAGGATCACTCCCGCGATCCACAGCACCCACCAGATCACCAGCAGCCGCGACGGCCGTGGACGCCGCGACGGTGGCCGGGCGAGTGCGATGTGCTCGATCTCGGCCAACACCGAGCCGGGCACCGTGAGGTTGAGACCGGGCACGAGCCAGCCCGCCACGATGGCGCGGCCCGACCGGGACGGCCGCAACCCGGCGTGGTCGGCCGCCGCCCGGGTTGCCCGAACGGTCCACACCACGAGCAGACCACCGGCGAGCAGCGCGAGGATCAGCGCGATCGCACCGGCCGAGGCCAGCAGCGCGTCAGAGGCGGCGACCGCTCTGGCCGACAGTGCGCCTTCGCGGCTGGCGAGCAGCAGGACGTAGCGCCACACCTCGGCGCCCGTCGCCACCAGGGCGACCACCGCGGTGGCCCAGAGCAGGGGAACGACCGTGCCGGCGAGCGACCGTGCCGCCTGCAGCTGGTCGACCGGAGGCCTCGCCTCGTCCGCGGCGGGAGCTACCCAGGGACACGCCGGGAATCCCCACCGCGGCGGCACCCGATAGCGCGGCGGCCCGGTGTAGCGCATGCGCGGGCGGGGGCGCAGCTTCGGTGGGGTCGCCGTGGGCGGTGGCTCTGCCGTCCACCGCAACGCGCCCACGGCTAGATGATCGACGGGGGGGCCTGGCCGTCGGCCACCACCGCGCGGCCCTGACCGGCCCAGTCCTGCATCCCGCCCTCGACGTTCACCGCGGGGTAGCCCTGAGCGGTGAGGTAGGTCACCACCCGAGCCGATCGTGCGCCCGACCGGCACACCACGTACAGCGGGTCGTCCTGAGGGACCTCGACGATCCGGGCCGTGAGCTCCGACATCGGCACGTGCCGGGCACCGGGCGCGTGACCCGCCGTCCACTCGTCGACCTCACGGACGTCGAGCAGGACGGCGTCAGCGGGCAGATCGGTCACCGCGACGGAGGGCACCGCATTCATACCCCGCATCCTGCCACGCGTCACCAGGTCGATGGATGGTGACAGCGGTACGACACCGCATCGGTTCGGTGGGTCCGGATCACGCGGTGCGGCCAGCAGTTGCTCAGTGCGGGATCGCCTTCTCCGAACCGGCACCGGTCAGCGACCGGACCTCCATCTCAGCGAACTTCGCCTCGTCCACCGGGTGCCGGCCCCCGTAGAAGGTGCCGACCACGCCGAGCAGGAACGACAGCGGGATCGAGACGATACCCGGGTTGGCGTACGGCCAGACCGCGAAGTCGATATCGGTGAATATCTTGCTCTCGGGACCCGAGACCACCGGCGAGAAGATGATCAGCAGCACGCAGCTGACGAGGCCGCCGTAGATGCTCCACAGCGCGCCCGTCGTGTTGAACCTCTTCCAGAACAGCGAGTACAGGATCGTCGGTAGGTTGGCCGACGCCGCCACGGCGAACGCCAGGGCGACCAGGAACGCGATGTTGATCCCGTTGACCAGGATGCCGCCGCCGATGGCCAATGCGCCGATCATCAGTGCGGTGATCCGGGCGACCCTCACCTCACCGTCCGGCGCCACGTCACCCTTCTTGATCACGTTGGCGTAGACGTCGTGCGCGAACGACGCGGACGCGGTGATCGTCAGACCGGCGACGACCGCGAGGATGGTCGCGAAGGCGACCGCCGAGATGAGACCCAGCAGGAGCTCGCCGCCGAGCTCGTAGGCCAGCAGTGGGGCCGCGGAGTTGGGTCCGCCGGGAGCGGCTGCGATCGTCGCGGGCCCGACCAGCGCGGCAGCCCCGTAGCCCAGGACGAGCGTGAAGAGGTAGAACAGCCCGATCAACCAGATCGCCCAGACGACCGAGCGGCGCGCCTCCTTGGCCGTCGGCACGGTGTAGAAGCGCATGAGGATGTGCGGCAGGCCGGCGGTGCCGAGCACCAGGGCCAGGCTGAGCGAGATGAAGTCGATCGGGTCGGTGAACTCGAGACCCGGGTTGAGCAGCGCCTCGCCGCGCTCGGGGCTGTTGGCCACGGCGTCGCCGAGCAGCGCGGACAGGTTGAAGCCGACGATGCCCAGAACCCACGCCGTCATCACCGCGGCGGCGAGGATGAGCAGCACCGCCTTGATGATCTGCACGTAGGTGGTGCCCTTCATCCCGCCGACCAGCACGTAGAAGATCATCAGGAGGCCCACGGCGGCAATGACGACGCTCTGCCCGAGGACGTTCTCGTTCGGAATCTGCAACAGCAGGGCGATGAGACCGCCGGCACCGGCCATCTGGGCCAGCAGGTAGAAGAACGAGACCGCAAGCGTGGAGGTGGCCGCGGCGGCACGGACGGGACGCTGGCGCATCCGGAACGCCAGCACGTCCCCCATCGTGAACTTGCCGGTGTTGCGCATCAGCTCCGCGACGAGCAGCAGCGCGACCAGCCAGG
>JBOHEP010000394.1:0-5008 GCA_050701075.1 Pseudonocardia sp.
CCAAAATCGGGACATGACGTGCGCTGAGAGCACGTCATGTCCCGATTTTGACGATCATGAACGGCTCTGGGGTGGGAGGGCTCACAGGACCCGACAGATGGATCGCCTCGAGGCGCAGGACTGGCGCCGGCTCCGTCTCCCCGCGCTGGATGCACTCGTCGGCGGACTCACCGCGGCGAGGCGCTTCGGCGACGCCACGGCCGCCGCCGGTGCAGGCCGTCCGAGCTGGCCCGCTGCGCGAGAGCGCCCAGGCCACCTCATCCGCGTCCGGTGGGGTCGGCCGACGTGGGAACCGGTTTGCCCCGGCGCATCCGGGCAGTCACAATTCGACGAAACGAATCAGGTTCTCGTGATCGGCGGCGGCGATGGCACGGTCCGGATCCGGGAGGCCTCGACCGGCCAACAGGTCGGAGAGGTGCCGAGCCCGACCGCCCGAGTGTGGGCAGTTGACGCCGACACCTACCGACTCAGACTGTCTTGGACAGCTCCGGGTGACGGTGGCGGCGCGAATGCGGTTCACCAGCCACTTCATGATCGTGAAAACGATCCTGGTAGCCGGGGTGATCGAACTCGTGAGCGTGGACCCCGGCGAGATAGGCATGCCACTCGGCATGGGTGAATCTCAGGGCCGTGCGCTGCCGGGTGGCGCGTAGAAGTGGTCCGTGCGGGCCGTCCTCGACGACCAGTGACCCCTCCGGGCCCGCGATGGCATGTCCGGCGAGTTCGTCGAGGAAGGCTGTCCACTCCTCGACGCTGACGGTGATGATCGGCTCGTTGCTGGGGTCATGGGCAGGCCGGCGCGGATGCTTGCTGTCCCGGATGGAAACGAGATCGTCGTGGAACCGCACTTCGACGCAGGTCCCGCTGCCGTTGCTGAAGCTGCTCTTGAACCAACCACTCCGGTACGCCGAGTCCGCCCAAGGCTCGGGCCTCATCGTGATCATGCCATCTCCCTGGTGTGCTCATTCACCAGCCGCAGTGAATCCTCCACGCTGAGACTCGGCTGGAGCGCGTCAGCGTAGGTGAAGTGTAGCTCCCGCACCTGGGTGTCCTCGTCAAGGATGCTCCTAGCGGTGACGGTCTCCTGCCAGGCCAGGGTGGGCAGGCGTGCGCTAGCGAAGTCGATCAGATGGAAGGTCGAGGCGCCGAACACGCCACACGCGGGTGCGGTGAAGGGGATCACCCGGAGCGCGATGGTGTCCGGGTGGTCCATCACCACGGCGGCCAGGTGCTGCAGCTGCTCGCGCAGCACCTGGGGACCGCCGATCTGCTGGAGCAGCGCGGCCTGACTGATGACGGCGGTCAGCTGCAGTGGGTCGTTGCCGGTGAGCCGCTCCTGGCGGCGCATCCGCACCGCGAGCCGCTGGTCGATCTCGACCGGGCGAACCGAGATGTCAGCCGCCATCAGCGCCCGCGCGTAGTCCGCAGTCTGCAGCAGGCCGGGAATCAGCAGGCTCTCGTAGGTTCGGATGCTCTGCGCGCCGTGCTCGAGTCCGTAGTAGCGCAGCAGCTCGTCGTCGAACAGTGCCGAGTAGCCCGACCACCAGCCGCGTCGCTTGGCCGACTCGCGGAGCTCGGTCAGCTCCGTGCGCTCCTCGTCGTCGTACTCGAAGAGATCCAGGACGCGCTGCAGCTTCTCGGCGGAGAGGATCTTGCGTTCGTTCTCGACCGCCGACCAGTAGTTCCGGGAGAAGCCCAGGTGGTCGGTGATGGTCTTGATCTCGATGCCGAGCTGCTCGCGGCGCTGGCGCAGCCGGAGGCTGAGCTCCCAGCCTGCCACGGTCGGTGACGACGCTGGCATGTCCTTCCCTTCGCCCGGTGGGTGCCGCGTGTTCGGAAGCGCAACCGTACACAGCGAAGATCCGGTCCGCCCTTATGGTACAGCCTTCGGTTACCGTGACCGGTGTACAGTCTGGCCATCGAGTCAGTTACGTTGATCGAACGGGTTGGGACGGTGGACCCGGAGGGGAGGAACCTGCGATGCAGGAGTCGAATCAGGGAGGCGACGGCGGGCGGCTGAGCCCTGGTGGCGTGATCGTGCTCGCCGAGGTCGGCCTGGACGAGGCGATGGCGTCGTGAGGAGCTGGAGACGGCTGCTCGCGCCGCTGCAGCCGGAGCTGGTGACCACCGGCCGGGTGCGGATGCGCCGGCTGATCTGCGCTTGCTGCGGCCGGCGTACCTGGGTTGAGGTAGGTCCACCACGATGCCTCGACTGCGCCGGCGAGCAGCGGCCGGCGACGCGCTCGATCCCCAGATGAGACGCCTACCTCGACGAACTCCAGGCGAGGCTCTGCGGCGATCCCACGGATGCCGAAACACCCTACGGACCGGTGAGCACCCCGCGGGCGCCGTGCCATGGCGCCCGCTCGAGGGGTTGGTGACCTTCAGCGGTCAGTGGCGCGGGTTCTGGCGGCGCTATGTGGCGCTCTCACGTCCGTGGCGGGTCAACTTGATTCGGGGGTCCAGCTGCTCGGCGCTGAGTCCGTGGCGGGTGTCGATGAGGGTGGCGAGCCCGTCGAGGAGGTGTTGCAGGCCGAAGTGGTAGGCGAGGTCGGGGTCGTGGGCGCTACAGCGCGCGCTTCCGGCTGTGGTGCCGACCCGGACTGCGAGGGGATAGGTGCGCTCGTCGAGGACGCGGGCGAGCAGGGCCGCGTTGGAGGCCCACCACTGCTCGTCGTTCATCGCGCTGTCGCGTTGCGCGGCGCGGGCATCGTCGACGTCGCGTGCGTTGGCCTGCACGAAGCTCAGCAGGTGGGTGAGGGCGTTGTCCATCTCCATGTCGGTGAGGCCGAGGCCCTCCAGCGCTGTGAGTTCGTGCTCGTACTTGGCCATCAGCCCCGGACCCAGCGGTGGTCGCAGGGCTGAGACCTCAGCCGCCCATGGGTGGGCGGTATAGAGTGCCCGATTCTCGTCGCCAACCGCGGTCAGCCGCTGTCGCCACGGCTGATCAGCGGTGTCTGATCGGGGCATCTGCAGATACGCGGCGTCGAGCAGCAGGTCGACCAACTCCGCCTTGCCGGGCACGTAGGTGTAGAGCGTCATCACGGCGACGCCCAGCGCCTGGGCAACCCGGCGCATCGTCACCGATTCCAGCCCGTCGCGGTCGGCGAGGGCCATGGCGCCGGCCACCACCGCGTCGATGCTCAACCCGCGCTCGGGCCCCCGACGGGGTACGACCGTCGTGTCCCGCCACAGCAGGGCCAACGTGCGGGCAGGATCCCCCGCGCTGCTGCGTTCGGTCGCCACCGGAACATCCTCGCACCACCTACGTCGTACACAGTACGGCGTACTATGTCGAAGTCGGTCCCCCATCGTCCTCCAAGGAGTTCCGTGAAGATCACCGCGTCCGCCGTGTCACTGAACGTCGATGACGTCCCCGCCTCGAGCGCGTTCCTCACCGAGCATTTCGGGTTCCGTGAGACGATGGCGGCCGACGGCTTCGCCTCCCTGTCCCGCGACGACTGCGGCATGAACGTCATCTTCCTGCGTCGTGGCCTGCCGACCCTGCCTGCCGACCAGCGTGATACCCACGCCACAGGTCTGATCCTCGCCTTCGATGTCGACGACCTCGAAGCGGAGCTCGCTCGACTTCAGAACGAAGGGATCATCATCACCATGCCACTCACCGCCGAGGAGTGGGGCGAGCGCGCCTTCCAGGTCCGTGACCCCAACGGCGTCATCGTCCAGCTCGTCGACTGGAACGCACCCAGCACCAACTGATTCCGACGCACACCGGAACCATCTGTGGCACCGACCCTGCCGTCACCGACCGTTGAAGGTCTGGGCCGACCGATGTTCCGTCTCGGAAGGCGCCCTCGGCACGGCGGAGCCGCAGAACGACGAATCCCGCCGCCCAAACGGGCGGCGGGACGCTTCGGGCAGGTCACAGCGCTCAGAGCGCGGGAGCCTCGTCGACGAGCAGGTTGCGGGTGCGGTTCGGGTCGATCGGGATGCCCGGGCCCGTTGTCGTCGAGACCGTGATCTTCTTGATGTACCGACCCTTGGCGGCAGAGGGCTTGGCCCGCAGGATCTCCTCGAGCGCCGCCCCATAGTTCTCCACCAGCTTCTCGGTGGGGAAGGACGCCTTGCCGATCACGATGTGCAGGTTGGCCTGCTTGTCCACCCGAAAATTGATCTTGCCACCCTTGATGTCCTGGACGGCCTTTGTGACGTCCGGGGTGACGGTGCCGGTCTTCGGGTTCGGCATCAGGCCGCGGGGGCCGAGGATACGGGCGATCCGGCCGACCTTGGCCATCTGGTCCGGGCTGGCGATGGCGGCGTCGAACTCCAGCCAGCCGCCCTGGATGCGCTCGATGAGGTCCTCCGCACCCACGACGTCGGCGCCGGCGGCCTCGGCTTCGACCGCCTTGTCACCGGTGGCGAACACGATGACCCGGGCGGTCTTGCCGGTGCCGTGCGGCAGGTTGACGGTGCCGCGGACCATCTGGTCGGCCTTGCGCGGATCGACGCCCAGCCGCATCGCGACCTCGACGGTGGAGTCCATCTTCGAGGTGCTCCCGGTCTCCTTCGCCAGGCCGGCGGCTTCGAGCGGGCTGTAGAGCCGCTCGCGGTCGATCAGCTCGGCGGCCTTGCGGTAGTTCTTGCTGCGCTTCATGAATCTGTCCCTCGTTCTCGGTCAGGTCGTGGTGCGAGCCGCACAGGACTCTCCCACGCTTGCGTAGTACAGCGTCATGGCGTGCAACGCCTCAGCCGGAGACCGTGATTCCCATCGAGCGAGCAGTGCCAGCGATGATCTTCGCGGCCTGGTCGATGTCGGTGGCATTGAGGTCACGCAGCTTGGTCTGCGCGATCTGCCGCACCTGGTCCATGGTCACCGTGGCGACCTTCTTGATGTGCGGCTCACCGCTGCCCTTCTCGACCCCGGCCGCCTTGAGCAGCAGGCGCGCCGCGGGCGGGGTCTTGAGCTCGAAGGTGAACGACCGGTCCTCGAAGACCGAGATCTCCACGGGCACGACGTCGCCGCGCTGCGACTCCGTGGCGGCGTTGT
>JBOHEP010000395.1:0-2755 GCA_050701075.1 Pseudonocardia sp.
CAGCCGCAGCGCCCCGGAGGTGATGCGGGAGAGCTGGAACAGGTCGTCGACCATCGCGGTGAGCCGCTCGGTCTCCCCCTGGATCCGCATGGCGTACTCGGCGACCTCGTCGGGTTCGCAGACGATCCCGTCGGCCAGCGCCTCGGTCATCACCCGGATGCCGGCCAGCGGGGTGCGCAGGTCGTGGCTGATCCACGCGACGAGCTCGCGGCGGGACTGCTCGGCGGCCCGCTCGGTCTCCCGCGCATCGTGCAGCCACATCACGTCGTGGGCGATGCCGCGGCCGAGCAACATCGCCATCGGCACCGTCACCGCCGCGACCACAGCGCAGAGCGCCACGGTGCTGGCCAGCAGCGGGGTGTACATGAAACCGCTGACCCCGACCACCCCGGCCAGTGCCGCGAGCAGCGGCATCAGCACCAGCGCGGTGACCGCCGCGGTGATCGACCGGCGGCGCATCCGGTGTATCAGCAGCGCCCCGAGCACCGCCACCGGCACGGAGAACAACAACGCGACCGGGGCGACGCCCAGCAGCTCGTCGAGCATCATGTCCGCCCGTCCATCATCACTGCCCGTCGTAGCGGTAGCCCACACCCCACACCGTGGCGATCCGAGTGGGCTTCGTCGGGTCGGTCTCCACCTTCTCGCGCAGCCGCCGGACGTGCACGGTGACGGTGGACTGGTCGCCGAAGTCCCAGCCCCAGACACGTTCGAGCAGCTCGGGGCGAGTGAACACCTGGCCGGGCCAGCGCACGAGGAAGGCCAGCAGGTCGAACTCGCGCACGGTCAGCGCCAGGTCCCGGCCACCCAGGAACGCGCGGCGGCCCGCGACGTCGACCCGCAGGTCACCGTCGACCAGGGGTCCGGTGCCGTTGTCCCGGGCCGGTAGCTCCCGGGAGCGGCGCAGCACCGACGCCACCCGCAGCACCAGCTCGCGCGGGCTGAACGGCTTGGTGACATAGTCGTCGGCGCCGAGCTCCAGGCCGAGCACCCGGTCCTCCGCCTCACCGAGCGCGGTGAGCATGACGATCGGCACGCCGACCGACTCCCGGCGCAGCCGCCGGCACACCTCCAGACCGCCGAGGCGGGGCAGCATCAGGTCGAGCACCACGACATCGGGCATCCGGCTCGCCACCGCGCGCAGCGCCTGCTCACCGTCGCCTGCGACGTCGACGCGGTATCCGGCGCGGTCGAGATACCTGCTCACCACGTCTCGCACTGTGACGTCGTCGTCCACGACCAGGGCGAGCGGGCGGTCGGCCATGCACCGAGGTTAGTCCCGGGCGGACGGAGGCCCGTCGATGTCATAGGGCCGTAAGCGCACCCACACGACACTCCGTCCCCGTGCGCCCCGGCTGAGCCGTCGCGAAGACGTCACATTTCGGTAATGGGCCCATCCAGCGGCGCACCGGCGCCTCCTCTAGCGTGCCGCCCATGAACGGGCATGTCGACGTGATCCTTCCGTGCCTCGACGAAGTGCAGGCACTTCCCGGCGTGCTCGATGCTCTTCCTCCCGGGTATCGGCCCATCGTGGTCGACAACGGCTCCACCGACGGCACCCCGGCGCTGGCCGTCGAGCTGGGCGCCACGGTGCTGCACGAGCCGAGGCGCGGCTACGGCGCCGCCGTCCACACCGGACTGATGGCGGCGACCAGCGAGACCGTCGCCTTCCTCGATGCCGACGGTTCACTCGACCCGACGTTCCTGCCGGTGATGGTCGCACTGCTGGACGGTTCCGACGGCACCGGATGCGAGCTGGTGGCCGGACGGCGCCGGCCGTCGGGCCACGGCGCTTGGCCGTGGCACGCCCGCGCGGGCAACGCCGCGATCGCCGCGCTGCTCCGCCGCCGAGGAGTCCTGGTGCACGACATCGCCCCGATGCGGGTGGCCCGGCGCGTCGCGCTGATCGACCTGGGCATCACCGACCGGGCCTTCGGCTATCCCCTGGAGTTGTTGCTCCGGGCCGGTGCCGCGGGCTGGCGGATCGCCGAGGTCGACGTCGAGTACCGTCCGCGCACCGGCGGCCGGTCCAAGGTCTCAGGCTCGGTGCGCGGCACGCTGCGCGCGGCCCGGGACATGGCCGCGGTGCTCGCGTGAGACAACCCCACCCCGGCCCCGTCGTACTCATCCTCGCCAAAGCTCCGGAGTCGGGCCGGGTGAAGACCCGCCTGTGCCCCCCGCTGACCCCGGACCAGGCCGCCGAGCTGGCCGCGGCAGCGCTCCTGGACAGCATGGCCGCGGCTGCGGCAGTGCCTGGCGGGCACGCGGCCGTCGTACTGACCGGTGATCTCCGGTTCGCGGCCCGGGGCGTCGAGCTGCAGATGCTGCTGCACGACATGACCGTGCTACCCCAACGCGGCGTCGGCCTCGGCGCGCGGATCGTGGCCGCCCATCTCGACGCCGCGGCGCTGCTGCCGGGGCGGCGGACCCTGCAGATCGGGATGGACACCCCGCAGGTCGGTCCGCTGCTCGCGGAGGCCGATGCGCTGCTGTGCGCTGGGCGGGTGGGGAGACAGGCCGTGGATGCGGTGCTCGGGCTCGCAGCCGACGGTGGCTGGTGGGCGTTGGGCCTGCATGATCCGCGGGTCGTCACGCTCATCGCGGACGTGCCGACCTCGGTCGCCGACACCGGCGAGCGCACGCTCGCCGCACTGCGCGACGGCGGCCTGCGGGTGGCGCTGCTCCCGGAGCTGTCCGATGTGGACACCGCCGCCGACGCCGTGGCGGTGGCCGCCGGGGCCCCGCACACCCGCTT
>JBOHEP010000396.1:0-3194 GCA_050701075.1 Pseudonocardia sp.
CCACGATCGAAACCCAGATACAGATCCAGCTGGGTGGCCTCGGCGTCGAACTCGCTGCGGGTCACCCGCCACAGCCCGCTGAGCCCCAACGCCGCCGTGAACAACCCCAGCTCATCCATACCCCTGCGACCCCCCGCTACGCGACCACCACGGACAGTCACACAGCCAACGAAACGTTCACCCCCTCGTCAACCCGCCACGCCGGGTCCACACGAACTTGATCACCAATGGATCACCAAACCCACTTGATACAGCGAGGAGCCTGATCGGCTTATCACGACGTTGAACAGCGGGAACACCTCCCATCGGTCCGGAACCCGCGCAGCCGTGGACCTCGCGGTCCGCTCGTCCGGGCTGGACGCGGTGCCGCTCGGGTCGCTGCGCCGCTCGCACGTGGAGGCGGCGCGATGGCTGTTTGTCGGCGAGGACGGAGTCCGGCCAGTGCACCAGACAGCGCGTGCTACCACTGGCGCTGCGCGGGATGCCGCAGGACTATCTGCGGTCCGGTTTCACGATCTGCGCACTTCTATGAGCCGGCCTGACAGCGGCCGGGTGCGACGTCGTGACGCTTCAGCACGGCGGTCTCGGGCACGGGACCGTGCTGAAGCGTCACCCTCAACACGTACGCGCATCTCTGGCCCTCGACCGAGGATCGGACGCGTAAAGCGGCGGCCCCGGCTGATGGTCGCCGCGTTGCGTCCTGCGGACTCCTCGCTGACCCATGAGGGGTGATCAAGCCGTGTCCAGCGCAAACCCGAGCACCTACGCCTGAATTACTGCTTCGTCAGCTCTGCCACCTGCGTCTCCAGATTGGCGATCTTTCCGTCGTAATATTTCTTCATCTCTTTGATAGCCCCGATTAGGACCGGTACGAGACCGTTGTAGTCCAGATATTTTACGTCTTCCTCTGAACCGGTAACGAGCTGCGGGAAGACTGTCTCGACGTCTTGCGCGATGAGCCCCAGAGACTTATGTGGCATGGCCTCCAGGTCTTGAGAGTTATAATAGAACTCCACTGGCTCGAGAGACAAGACTTTCTCCAGAAGATCCGAAACTTCCTGGATGTCCCTTTTTTGCCGTCGATCACTCGCTTTCGTCCAATTGCCTCCACTATCCAGTCTGGCCTCGGTTCCACCAGACGCCCCTGGTAGTGGGATTCTATTCGTGATGTGGAAGAACCCTTGGTTCGTAACACGCATACCCGTTTGATGTGTTTGGTTGAATAAGTTTTTGATCAGGACTGCACGAGTGTTTTCATTCGGTATGTCAATAAGCACTGGACCAGCCATGTTCTTCTCCCTTGTCGTGAAAAACGAGCCACCGACTCGTATGTGCCGATCGATGCCATCATCTAACAACGCCTCACTTAACATCCACTGAACATACCTCGACAACCGCTGTTAAGTGCCTGTTAAGTGCATGTTAAGTGCCTGTGCCATAATGGCCGTTTCCCCACTCCGGAGTCCGTTTCCCCACTCCGGAGTCGAAGCGCCATCTCGTCAACCTGGCGTAGCCCGATCACGCCGTCACCCTGGGGCAACACGCGAGCGGTACCAGCGCCTACCTGCCTAGGTTTGCCCCGGGCGACGGCGTGATAGCCCTCTGGGAGGTTGACGAGATGGCGCGCACCCGACGTTCCCTCCCCGACTGGAGGGGAACGCCGTGCCCCCATCTCGGAGACCTGCTCGCCCGGCGAGGGTTCTTCGGCCCGGCGGCGGCCTACAGCATCGGCTACAAGGTGGCCCGCACCCGGCACCGCGGCGGCGTCCGGCTGATCGACGACCTGGACCTGTACGAGGTGTCTGGCGTGCTGCACGGTGCGAACCGGCTGGCGCGGCTCCAGTCGATCAAGTCGGGCCGCCCCCGCGGCCTGGAGGTCAAGCGCACCCCGGCGGCCGCGTCAGTGCCGATGACACCCCGCCGTCGGTGGGCCCTGCGCTGCGGCCCGTGTGGCCAGCCGGTGGTGCTGGCCGACGCCCGGCTCCGCGACGGCGCAAAGGTCATCTGCAGGTCCTGCCTGGACTCCATCGAGGCCATGGTCGACCCCTTCGCCACCCCGGACCTGGACGACGCGACGGCGCCGGACCCGACCATCGGGGCGGTGTATGAGCGGGCCCAGCGCGACGAGGCGACGTTCCACGCGGCCCAGGATGGTTCGCTTCGGGCGGGCCTGCGAGACCGTCGGCGTCCATGACCGGTCACGGAAGCGGTTCAGTCGGTGATCTCCAGTCGACCCGCTCGGTGTGCTCCCATATCGGTCGGTGCAGCCGACCGCGGTGGACTTGATGATCAGCAAGCATCAGATCGCGACCGCGTCCGGCGGTGCGTGATGGAGGTGGCGGTGTTCTTCACCATCTGGCGCCGGTGCGTGTCGTGGTGGTCCACCTCCTGGCGCTCGATCTCACCGACACCTGTCCGTCGGGCCCACCGTTGACGTAGGTGATCGCAGCGTCGATCGCCAGTGGGCCGGACAGCATCCTCACCTCGAGGTAGGCGGGGTGGTCGCCGCGGACGGGTTGGATCGCCGAAGCGAACGTGGGTGCGTCGCGTTGGTGGTACTCGGCCCGCTGTAACCCCAGGGACTCTCGCGCGGTGGCGGCCTGATCGACGGCGGCATTCCTCGCGTCCCGCGGTGCAAAGCGGAACTCCACCACGTACCCGTCCGCCGAGTCGTACGCACGGCTCAAGTCCATGATCGGTACAGCCGATGGGGTGCCTCGATCAATGTCAACTCCTCCTGAGCCTTCCCAGCGCTCGCGGTGGTGACTGCTGCGCCCGACTCAACGCACCACCCGAACTCCCGTCCTGTAGCCACCCTTCGGACTCACCGAGAGCTTCGCGACCCATCAAGGATCTTCAAGGCGTCACGGAGGGGTGAGAGGTACGCCTCTACGGCATCACGTGGCGTTCTCCCTGGCACGACGACATTGTGCCCGGTTGGGACGCTCTACCTGACCAGCGACATGGCCGAAACGACCTCGGAGAGACCGTCGATGTCGTCCCGGTCTGTCGATTCGTACTCGCCCGCATCCCACCGATCGAGGAACTCCTGCCCGCTGATACCCAACTCGCGGCGAGCGATGCCATCGAAGACCTCAGCGGCGTCCTGTTCGCTCATCTCACCGACCTCGACGTCATACGCAGCTCGGTTCGTCACCGTCGCGCCTCCTCTCGACGCTTCCACGCGGACGGGT
>JBOHEP010000397.1:0-5487 GCA_050701075.1 Pseudonocardia sp.
TCTTGAGCTGGTAGGCCCGCGACGACGTCGGCGTCGCACCGCTGGCCAGGAATGCGGTCAGGGCCTGGGTCAGCTCGGTGGTTGCCGGGTGCGTACCGCCCTCGACCGCCCGGAGCAGGCGGTCGAGCCCGGTGCCGGGTACCCACTCATCGAGGCAGGACAGCGCTTCGTCCGGGCCGGAGATGGTCAGGGCGTCGGCCGCGTACTCGACAGCGAGCCAGACCGAGTCCTGCGTGCTCGGGCCCTCCGACCCGACGGCTCGGGCGTGGGCCGCCAGGTTCGCCGAGTGCTGCGCGTCCTCCCAGGCCGGTGCGACCTCCTCGCCGAGCGCGTGGACCAGCTCCACGGCGGTGACGCGCTGCGCGGGGGAGGCGGTGGCGGCGGCGTGGAGGAGGTCCCTGGCGGTCCGCAACGGGGCTTGGCCGACCAGCCAGGGCTGTGCGGCTTCCCATCGTGCATCCCTTTCGACAGCGGTGAGCCGGGTGATCAGCTCGGCCACCGGAAGGTCCGCGGTGATCGGCTTCGGCGCTCGCGCCTGCATCTCCTGCAACGCCCAGCGGCCCAGCGGCGTGATGCGCACCCGCGGGCCATGCCGGTCGGCGGCGCCGAACTCGACCAACGGGCCCACTGCCGCCGCGACGGGATCGGCCTGCCGTCGCCAGGTGGTGAGGAAGTCGAAGCCGGCGTAGGGATCCTCGTCGGTGAGCGCCTCGCGCGCTCCCCTCGACAGATCAAGGAACGACGGTTGCGGGTCCGCGGCGAACACGGTCAGCACGGCGCGGGCGAAGGTAGCTGCGCCGGCCTTGTCCGCCCTGGGTGTGGTGGTCGCGAACGTGGTGGCCAGGCCGGTCAACCACAGCTCGCGCACGGTGTCGTCGTCGGCGTCGGACCACTGCGCGAGTGCCGGGCCGGGCCGGACGTGGCCGTCGACGATCCTCAGGAACCCGACGGCCAGGGCGAGCTTCCACGGGTGGTGCAGGTCGCGCACGTCGCTCGCTCTCCGGACCCGCGCAGGCATCGGGATACCCAACGCCCGAACCGCTTCGGGTACGTCTACCGGCCGGAGGACGTGCGCGGGCGTGACGCGCCGGCCCTCGCCCACCCAGGCGGCCAGCCGGCGCGCCGCGGTGAACGCCGGACAGTGCCGGGCCGAGGAGATGATCGTGTCGGTAGGCGTAGGAAGATAGGCCACCGGCGCACCCTAGCCACTCGGCCATGTGCGGGTGTTGGCCACGTCCATCACTGTCGGCTATGCCATTGCGGTGGCTGACGGCCCTTGCCCGAGGGTGTCACTGCGGCCAGTGCTCCCGTTCGCGCAAGGCGAGGTCGTCGGTCGTGCACCGACCGCGGGGTTCTCGGGGTTTCGGGGAGCCGGTCTCGCTCGACGCCGCGTCGGTCTCGGCGAGGTGGAGGTGGGTGGGTGGCCGCCAGGTGCCGGCCGGGTAGAAGTCGATCTCCTCGGCGACGGCGCGGGTGGAGAGGTGGCCGTAGCGGCGGATCTCCTCATCGTTCCACCACGTTGCGTATCGGCGCGCCTCGAAACCGTCGGCGAACACCGCAGCGACCTCGTAGCCGTCGTGGTCGCCGCCGGTCGTGACCGCCCACGCCGGTGTTGGGCAGCACCCGTCCGGGGGTGGCGGGGCCGGCGTCGGGTGCTCAGCCACGCTGCCACCGCCGGACGTAGGGCGGGCGTGGTCGCGGCCCGGCGTAGTGCCGGATCGACTCCCGATTCGGCACAGCATGTCGGCCATGCCGCCGGCGCGCCACCGTCACCCCTTCACCAGCCACCGCCAGGGCGCGACGCGTTCGGAGCCTCCGCGCCCGACTACTGGCTGGGCTCGGCGGTCGCTCCGTCACCTTGTCCTGGATCCCCGGCGTTATCAGTGCCCGCGGAGTGACGGCGCACTCACTCACCCACCGCTCAGCGTCCATGGGCGAGTACGTCGTTGGAGATAGCCGGGGCAGCGCGCGCCTTTGACACATCCTCCGACGGTCGGGTCACCCCGCGCGCATCGTGATGGATGGCGGGACCGGCGGCGGCTTCGGAGGGTGCGACACCACCGGTCCCGCCGCTCAGGGGTGGAGCCGGCTGCTGCCGTGAGGCCGCGGTTGTCGTGACCTGTGGACGCTTGCTCGACATGGCGGGGGCGACGCCTTCCTCTTGGGCCCGACTGACTCGGCTACTCGTGTGCAACGCTGGCCCGGTGCATCTACGGCTCCGTGTGTGAGCCGGACCAACATCGGGAGGAGCAGGTATTGATCGGCAGACAACCAGTGAGCGGCTCAGGCAGGAGTAGCCGGTGGAGGTGGCCATTTCTGCGGGGTGGCCACAAATGGTGACCAGAATCCGGCCCGCGAACATCGCGCCCAC
The DNA here is from genome assembly GCA_050701075.1 of Pseudonocardia sp. Classification (GTDB taxonomy): domain Bacteria; phylum Actinomycetota; class Actinomycetes; order Mycobacteriales; family Pseudonocardiaceae; genus Pseudonocardia. Next base: position 2,372 of record JBOHEP010000397.1, read on the forward strand.
ACAGGAACGGGGGTAGGAAGTGATGACTGAGGTCACAATCGGCCCTCTGCTGCGAGCCTTGCGCGAACGGACCGGCCGCTCCCAAGCTCAGCAAGCCGAGCTGTTGTCCCAGCTAGCCGGCCGCCCGGTGACCCGGAACGAGATCTCACGCTGGGAGAACGAAACCCGCCTGCTCACGCCCTACTGGCAAGAACACACGGCGGCGAGCTTCGAGATATAGACCGCCGAGCTGACCCATGCGGTATCGGCGGCACGAGCACAGCGACGACGTTCGAGGTCTGGCGACCGACCGCCACTTGAGTACGACGCCTTATCAGTGGAGATGAGCGATGGACGGCGGTCTGCTTTGTCAGTTTCCGCAGTTTCCGCAGTTCCGGCAGAGACGGCTGGGCCACAGCCTCCCGACGACATCGCTGCACCGCCAGTGCCCTATCTCGGCAATGTCCGGGAACCTGTACCGCGAGTCGTGTGCGCGCTCGAGGTAACCCGGCAAACTGCGGTTTCCGACTCTGCTGCGACAGAGGACCTCAACACTGTTATTGAGCACTACAAGCAGACGTTTCGCAGTACTCCACCGTCGGAACTGTATAACGATATTCTGGGCGTCCGTGCCCATGCCGGTACGCTGCTCGACGGTACGCGCACAGCGAACAATTCCCCCGACCTGGTGGTGATGGCCGGATGACTGTCCAATTTGCTTGCGCTCGTTACCCACGACCTCGACGACCGTGCGGCGTCGCTGGTCTGGTGCGCCGACGCCGAGCGGCGCGGCCGAGAAGCCCACTACCCGGAACTGGAGGGCTGGGCGTCGCACACCAGGGTGCTGATGTCATTCTATGGCGGTCAGGCCCGCGAAGCGGTTACTCATGCGCAACGGGGGCAGAAGCTCGCCCAGCTCGGCACGGTCGCCCATGCGAAGCCAGTCGCACAGGAGATGCGTGCCTGGGCACTGCTCGGTAACTCCGACAAGGTATCCAGCACACGATGGCGCGCCGCGGAAGCGATCGCCAAAGCTCCCTCCCAGCACACCGACGCGGGGAACGTTCTCGATCAGCCTCGTCGACGATCCGCCCTACACCGCCACATCATTGTTGCTTCTCGGCCGGCATAAGGAGGCCGTGGAAGCGGCTCGGCGGGTGCTTGCGACCTTTTACGGCTCCTGCGCAGGCGAAGGACGCGGTGAGCATCCGTCAGGCTCCGCCCGTACCTACCTCATACTGGCGCTCGCGTCGGCCGGACTCGGCAAGCTGGACGAAGCTTATGCAGCCGGAAGCATCGCGCTTGAAGCACCTCGGCTGGTCTGGCCGGTGGCCGTGCTTGCCGGTAAACTCGACCGGATACTCATGCTCGACTTCGCGGGTGCGGCTGAAGCCTGTGACTATCACGAACGCTACACCGCTGCCATGCAACACAACCCCTCCGCAGGCGGTCAGCTCGCCCGCCCCGATACCCCTTCTTCATGACCATGGACGAGACAATCATCGCAGCGGACGTCGCACGGATTACCGCGTATCTTGATGTTGAAGCTCATCCGACGATGCCCACCGCGCACATTATCTTCGGTACCAACCAGACCACACCTGCTGAAATGGTCGCCCGCCGATACCACCAAGGACTCGCGCCATTCATCATCCTTACCGGTGGGGTGAACCGGCACACCGGCGTGTTGGAGGCGATTGAGCACCGCCGCGTCCTTCTCGAGCACGGTGTACCCGAGGCTGTCGTGCGCTACGAGGACAGCTCCACGACGACTCGCGGCAACGTGGAGCGGGCGCTGCCGCTCCTGCACGAAGCTCAGCGCTCGGGCCTGGTGTTGACCGCAGTCTGCAAGTGGTACCACCGCCGAGCGATTCAGCTCCTCCGCGCACTCCTGCCATCGGAGCCGTTCTTCCACGCCGTCACCTGGGAACCGATCTACGACGGCGTTACGGTGACCAGATCCGACTGGTGGCTCAAGTCCCCGGTTGCCGCACAGCGTGTACTCAAGGAATGGCGGGTAATCCCCGAGCGGCTGGCGGCTGGATCGCTCAAGGAAGTAGAGCTGGTTGATGGGGCGTGGCGATAGGGCTGGGTGGCATGGTGAGTCCTCCCGGTAGTCGGAGGTTGGGCGAGCAGCTCCGCGACCTGATGATCAGTCGGCCCGGTCGAAGACCGCCTGTTCGAGGCGCGCCAGGCGGCTGGCCATGTCATCATCGGCGCCGGCGCGGCGATCCTCGATCCAGCGGTGGACCAGGGCGTCGGCTTGACCCGCTCGTCCGCTGCCGGTTCCCGGGCCCAATCCGACAGTGACTTGGGGCGAGGCCAGCGGGGTCGGGTGGAGACGACCGCCTCAACCTCGGCTCGCCAAGCCGGTGGCCCACGATCAGCCCGTCTGGGCCCGACCTGCGGGTCATTCGGTTCTGGTCGACATCCTGCTGTGGGAGGGCGACGTCGCGGCGGCCTGGCAGGCGGCGCAGGACGGTGGCTGCTCGGAGGCGGTGTGGCTGACCCTGGCCCGCGAGCGAGCCGACGAACACCCGGCGGACGCGGTCCCGGTGTTCCGCCGCCACATCGAGTCCGCCGTCGCCCTCGCCAAGCGGGACGGCTACGAGCGGGCGGTGAGCCTGTTGCCCGAACTCGCCCGCTGCCACGAGCGGGCCGACACCGCGGCGGAGCTCGCCGAGTACGTTCGGGCGCTGCGCACGACGCACCGGCGCAAGCGCACCTTCATCGCCGCGCTCGACGCGGCCCGGCTGCCAGGTTGAGGATCATGGAGACGCGACAGTCCGCGTTGGCCGCGTTGACGGCCACCGAGAGTGCCGGGGTGCTCAGCGTCCTGCTGTGCGCGCACCCTTCCCTGGCGGCCGAGGCCGAGCGCCTCGCCGCGGGACTGCTGGGGCGCGACGATCGAGAGGCCGTGGCCGCGGACGTCGCCGACGAGCTACGGGCTCTGGACCTCGGCGATCTCTCCAATCGTGCTGGACGGCAGTGGGGCGGCGGGTACGTCGACCCGCACGAGGCCGCTGACGAGCTGCTTGCCGAGGTCGTACAGCCGTATCTCGACGACATCGACCGGCGTGCCCGGATCGAGGCGCGCGAGGCCGCCACCGAGATCGGGCTCGGGCTGTTGCTCGGTC
>JBOHEP010000398.1:0-7342 GCA_050701075.1 Pseudonocardia sp.
CCGCGGTGACGGCGTGCGCCGCGGTCCGCCCGACCGGTGTGTCCCGACCGGCCACCCCGGTGATCTGGTCGAGCAGGTCGAGCACCTGACGGCACCAACGGACGAAGTCGCCTGCGGACAGCTCGGAGCCGTTCTGCTCGGCAGCGGTCAACACCGCGGACAAGGACTCGCCGCGGGCCCAGCGGTGCATGGGCCAGGCGAAACCGAGATCGGGTTCACGGGTTCGATCGACCCGGTGCCGCCGCTCGTCGGCATCCAGCCCCGCCCACAGCGACACCGTGGCGGCCAGCGCCTCGGACACCGCCCCGGGCGGCACCCGCGGAACCGGACCGTTGTCCCGGCGGGTCTCGTAGACCAGCGCTGACACGACCGCGGCCAGCTCAGCGGGCTCCAGGCCGTCCCACACGCCATGGCGCAGGCACTCTCCTGTCAACAGGTCGGACTCGCCCCACAGCCGCGCGAGTCGCTCCCCGTTCGCGGTGACGACATCCCGAACCGCCGGCAGGCTCGAGCCCGCAAGCGACTCTTCGGTGCCTGCGCCTGTGCCTGTGCCTGTGCCCGCAAGCGACTCTTCGGTGAGATAGCCGCGTTCGGTCAGCAGCGCGCGGATCCGGTCGAACGCCCTCGCCAGCGAGTGCGTGGTGGCCCGCACCTTCTGCCGCAACTGCTCGGTCTCGCGTTCCAGCCGTGCGTGCCGCTCGGCCCATCGGGCGTGCGCCTCCCGATCGGTGCACCCGTGGCAGGGATGGGCGCGCAGCGCGCGGCGTACGGTGGCGAGCTCGGGATCGTCGCCGGACCCGCCGTGCCCTGACCCCGCCCGCCCGCGCCGGCGTGGCCTCGACGGCGCCTGGATGCCCATGTTGCGCAGGCTCGACGCGAGGTCGCGGCGGCCCCGGGGCGTGCGATGGTCGACCTTCTTGGGCAGCCGCATCCGTCCCAGCGCCTCGACGGGGGTCGGGAAGTCCGCGGCGGACAGGCGTCCGGCCCAGCGGTCCTCGGAGAGCACGAGCGGGCGGGGGTCGCCGTCGGACTCTGTTCCGGGGTCGAGCACCACGGCCAGCCCGGAGCGCCGTCCCCCGGGCACCGCGATGACATCGCCGGGTTTGAGGGCGCGCAGGGAGTCGGCGGCAGCCTCCCGACGATCGGTCAAGCCCTGCCGGCTCAGCAGCTTCTCCCGGTCGCCGACTTGGCGCCGCAGCGCGGCGTACTCGCCGAAATCACCGAGATGGCACTGCATCGACGCCGCGTAGCCGCTGAGGACCGCCTTGTCGCGCTCGACCCGCCTCGCCAGCCCGACGACCGACCGGTCGGCCTGGAACTGCCCGAACGACAGCTCGAGCAGGTCCCGCGCCGCGGCCGTTCCGAGCCGGCTCACCAGGTTGACGGCCATGTTGTAGCCGGGCCGGAAGGAGCTGTTCAACGGGTAGGTGCGCGTCGAGGCGAGCCCGGCGACCTGCGTCGGGTCGACCCCGGGCTGCCAGACGACGACCGCGTGACCCTCCACGTCGATGCCACGACGCCCGGCACGGCCGGTGAGCTGGGTGTACTCCCCCGGCGTCAGCTCCGCGTGGGACTCGCCGTTGAACTTGACCAGCCGCTCCAACACCACGGTGCGGGCCGGCATGTTGATCCCGAGCGCGAGGGTCTCGGTGGCGAACACAGCCCGCACGAGCCCGCGGACGAACAGCTCCTCGACGGTTTCCTTGAACGCGGGCAGCATCCCGGCGTGGTGCGCCGCGATACCCCGTTCCAGCGCTTCGAGCCACTCCCCGTAGCCGAGCACGGCGAGATCACCTTGCGGGAGGTCGACGGTGCGCCGCTCGACGGTGCGCCGGATCTCCGCGGCCTCGGCGTCGGTGGTCAGCCGCAGCCCGGACCGCACGCACTGCCCGACGGCGGCGTCGCAGCCAGCCCGGCTGAACACGAAGGTGATCGCGGGGAGCAGCGCGTCACGATCGAGGCGGTCGATCACGGTGGTTCGCGACGGCGGGCGAAAACGGGTGGTCGAGCGGCCATTGCCGGACCGTCCCCGACCTCGCCCCCGATCCCATACCGCGCTCTGCCGTTCCTGGTCAGAGGTGTGTCGCACGAGGTCGGGGTCGACCTGCAGCTCACCGGTGACGTCAACGCCGGCGAACAGGTCGAGCAGCCGGCTGCCGACCATCATGTGCTGCCACAGCGGCACCGGACGATGCTCGTCCACGACGACGGTGGTGTCGCCGCGCACGGTGATCAGCCAGTCGCCGAACTCCTCGGCGTTGCTCACCGTGGCCGACAGGCTCACCAGCGCGACGTGCCCGGGGAGCTGGAGGATCACCTCCTCCCAGACGGCGCCGCGGAACCGATCCGCGAGGTAGTGCACCTCGTCCATCACCACGTACCCGAGGTTCGCCAGGGGCCCCGATCCCGCGTTGATGCTCGATCCCGCCAGCGAGTCTTCGGCATAGATCATGTTGCGGAGCACCTCGGTGGTCATCACCACCACCTGCGCGTTGCCGTTGACGCTGATGTCCCCGGTGAGCAACCCGACAGCGTCGCTGCCGTGCGACGCGACCAGGTCGGCGTACTTCTGGTTGCTCAGCGCCTTGATCGGCGTGGTGTAGAAGCACTTGCGCCCCTCCGCTAGGGCCAGGTGCACGGCGAACTCACCCACCACCGTCTTCCCCGCACCGGTCGGTGCGCACACGAGTACCCCGTGACCATCCTCGAGAGCTGAGCAAGCCGCGTGCTGGAACCCGTCGAGTTCGAACGGCAACCCGGCGCTGAACTCCGCGAGCCGGGGACGTGCGGCACGGCCCCTGGCGGCGGCGTAGGCCTCCGCGGGGGCCGGAGAGCTGCTGGCCACGTACTCAGGCTGTCACACCGCGAGGGCTGTCACACCGTGAGCCCGGCCATCCGACGCACCTGTCCCACCGCTGTCCTCGGGAACCGGTGCGCCCGCCTGGGCATGTCTGCCACGCTGCAAGGATGGATGATCTCGCCTCCGCCGCACCGGCCTTCGTCGAGTTGGCCCACCGGATCGTCTGGGCAACCGCCGCCACGGTCGACGCCGGCGGCCGCCCCTGGACCCGGGTGCTGCATCCGGTGTGGGAATGGGACGGCGAGCGTCTCGTCGGCTGGGTCGGCACCAGTCCCACCCCCACGAAACGGGCCCACCTCGCGGCGAACCCGCACGTCTCGCTCACCTACTGGGAGCCGTCCCATGACACCGCGACCGCACAGTGCCGGGCAGCGCTGCACACCGACGACGCGACCTGCAGCGCCCTGTGGGAGCGGTTCCGCACCGCTCCCGCACCCGTCGGCTACGACCCGGCACTCGTCCCGATGTGGGACTCGCCCACCTCGCCGACCTTCGCCGCACTGCGACTCGATCCGTGGCGGGTGCGGGTGCAGCCGGCGGCGGTGATGCTGGCCGGGGCAGTCGACCAGCTACGGGAGTGGAGGAGCGGGGTAGGTGCAGCGCCGCTGAAGTGCTGCGGTTCTGGATCACACCGCCGGCGCAGCGCCGCAGAGGTTCCGCGGGGATCTGGACACGCCGCCGGCTTCGTGATCGCCGAACGGGAACACAGAGCCCCATCCCGGACGGCTCCCCGTACCGAAACGCTGATCTTGGCAGGCCCCGCAGCTCCGGCGGTGCCGTGATCACCGGTTGGGAACCCTGACGGTGACGGTGCCCAAACATCGATCAAGCGCCCGGGCACCGTCCGCGCATCGCTTGCATCCTCCGCACTGCGGCCTGCATCCTCCGGGGTACAGCCGTTTCTCCTGGACGACTCAGGTCACATCGTCTCAGGTCACATCGTCTCAGGTCACATCGTCGAACCGGCGTGGCTCAGCATCGCGGACGACTCCGGCCGAGGCGGTATCCACCGGCTCCGACAGCGGAAGCGCGGAAGGCGTGGTGTCGATCGCTGACGGGCTGGTGTCGATCGGCGACGGCTGATCGGGGTCCAGATCGTCCCAGCCCTCGGCCGCGCGCCTGCGCGCCTTGCGCCGGTCGCTGATCCGGGCGATCTGGATGGCGAACTCGAACAACACGACCAGCGCGACCGCCAGCGCGAGCATCGAGAACGGGTCCTGCCCCGGTGTCGCGATCGCGGCGAACACGAACAACCCGAAGATCAGGCCGCGTCGCCAGGACTTCAGCGTGGCGTAGGTGATCACTCCGACGATGTTGAGCATCACCACGAGCAGGGGAAGCTCGAAGCTGACGCCGAAGATCAACAGCAGCGCGATGATGAAGCTGAAGTAGTACTCGCCGGTCAACGCCGTGGTCTGCACGTCGTCGCCGATGGTGAGCAGGAAGCTCAGGCCCTGCGTGACCACGACGTAGGCCAGGATCGCGCCGACGACGAACAGCACGGCGGCCACGGACACGAAGGTCAGCGCATAGCGCCGCTCCTTCGAGTACAGACCCGGAGTGATGAAACCCCACAGCTGGTAGAGCCACACCGGGCAGGCGAGCACGATCCCGGCCGTCATGGCGACCTTGAGCCGCAGATTGAACTGGTCGAACGGGCCCGTCGCCAGGAGCGTGCAGGACCCGTCCGCGGTGAACTGGCCACGCGAACTCGCTGGGATCGCGCAGTACGGGTCCTTGAGCAGCTGCCCCAGGCTGGGCATGCCGAAGATGGTCACCTCGTACCAGATGAAGCCGAACACCGTGGTGACCAGGACCGCAGCCAGTGCGATCGCGAGCCGGGAGCGCAGCTCGTAAAGATGATCGATGAGCGTCATCGTGCCGTCGGCGCTCTTGGGCCGACGAAGCGCCTGGCGCAGGGAGAACTTGGCCACGCCCGTGGCTACTGCCCGGGAGTCTTCTGGCTCTGCGGCGTGTCGCCCCGCGGAACCTCGACCCGCGGCGCGTCGGGACGCGGAACCTCGACCCTCGGCGCGTCGGTGCGCGGAACCTCGACCCGCGGCGCGTCAGCCCGCGGAACCTCGACCCTCGGCGCGTCAGCCCGCGGAGCCTCGTCCGTCGAGGGCAGCGCCGGGGGTGGCTCCGTGGCGGGCGCGTCGGACTTGCGGGCCTCTTCGTCGCCCTTCATGCCCTTCATCTCGCCCTTGAACACCCGGGCCGACTGGCCGATGGAACGGGCCATGTCCGGCAACTTCTTGGCGCCGAACAGCAACACCAGGATCCCGATGAGGATCACGAACTCCCAGCCGCCGAGGCTCGGCATGGCTTCGTCCTTCCGTCGTCGTCAGGTCGTGCGGCGAGTCTACGCGGCGGCGACGGGGCGGACTCCGCCGCGGCCGGCAGCGCACGACCTCGTCCCTGGCGTTCGGCTCAGCGCCGCCGCGAGTTCATCAGGGCCGCAAGCGCGGCCATCCGAGGTCGCAGGTCCACCTTCAGAGCCGCCCCCGCACCACCCAGCCGGCGGACCCGCCGGAGCACCGCCGACACCAGCAGCACCAACGCCACGAGCCCCGCCCCGACCATCAACAACGCAACCAGCATCGCTACCCCGTTCCACCTGACGCCTGTCCGAGGGCCTCCCCGGCCCGGCGGGCCACGGCGTCGGCCACATCCGACGGTTCGAGCACCCGCGCATCGCCACCGAGCCCGAGCACCAGCCGCACCAACCACGCCGGGTCGGCGTAGCGCAGCAACACCCGCACCCTGCCCTCGCCGGCGTCGACCACCTCGTCCACCGGGTAGTACTCGGCCACCCACCGGGCGGCGGGCTCCAACAGCAGCACCGCGCTGCGATGCTCGGCGCTCGGCCGGAACAGCCCGGCCGACACGTCGGTGGGTTCGGCGTCGGGGGGCGGGGAGGCGGGGTCGTCGAGTACCTCGACGTGCTCGACCCGATCCAGCCGGAACAGCCGCACCGCCCTGGCCCGACGGCACCAGGCCTCGAGGTAGCCGCGGCCCTCCAGGAGGAGCAACCGCATGGGGTCGATCGTGCGCCGGGTCACGATGTCGCGCCCGGCGGTGTAATAGACGATCCGCAACGCGCGCCCGGTCTCCAGCGACGCGCGCACCGCCATGGTGGTGGCTTCCTCCTGCGCGGTGAACTCCACGGCCATGCTGCCCCGGCCCGCGTCCCCGACCGCATGTTCGATCTTGGCGGTTGCCCGGCGCACGGCGTCGGTGTCCACCATGCCGGGGACGTCGCCCAGGGTGCGCAGTGCCACCAGCAGGGCGGTGGCCTCAGCGGTGGTGAGCCGCAGCGGACGGCGCATGCCGGCGTCCTCGGTGACGGTCACCGTGTCGCCGGAGAAGGACAGGTCCACCAGGTCGCCGGGGCCGTACCCGGGCAACCCGCACATCCACAGCAGCTCGAGGTCGCGCCGCAGCTGCTTCTCGGTGGTGCCGAAGTCGGCGGCCGCCACGGCGACCTTCACCCCGGGCCGGGCCAGCAGGTAGGGCACCAGGGACAGCAGCCGCGGCAGCCGGTCAGCAACCCCGCTCACCCGGAGATCACCGGTGGGAGCCGGTCCTTCAGGGTGGGTCCGCCACCTTTCCGTTCAGAATTGCCGTGCCGCTCAGAATTGTCGTGCCGTTCAGAATTGTCGGGGTGGCCTGGGACGCTGCGTTCATGCACCGCAGCCGCCCCCACCCAGTTCTGCCACACCGCCTCGGCGAGCGCCGGTGGATGCAGCACGACGACGTCCGGGCCGTGCCCGGCGAGCCAGCGGGCCACCAGGCCGAGGTTGCGCAGTTCGATCTCCAGCTCATCCCCGCAGCGGCCGGCAAGGGTGCGCGGGCCCATCACCGTGCCGAGCCTGCGCAGCCCGTACGCCTGGCCCGCCGCCACCCACACCCGAGCCAGGGTGATCACCGGTGGTGCCTCGAAACCCTGGCGGACCAGCGCCATCAGGTCCACCCCCGGCGGTACCACGACCACGCCGGGGGGCCCGATCGGCGTCACCGGCTCGCTGATCCGCGACAGCCGGAAGCACCGCACGTCATCGCGGTCGCGGTCGTGGCCGACGAGGTACCAGCGGCCGCGCCAGGACACCACGCCCCACGGCTCCACCGTGCGCCGCTGCCGTTCGCCGGGGGCCCCGCCGCGGCGGTGGTCGAAGGCGACCGCACGACCCGTCTGGACAGCCGCCAGGAGCGGCCCGAAGGCGGGCTCCGCGGCCCGGACCCGTGGCTGCACCCGCCCGCCCTGGTTCTCCTCCACCTCCACGCCGGCGGCGCGCAGCTTCACCAGGGCTCCGTGCGCGGCACCGGCGAGCTGCGGGAAGTCCCACAGCCGGGCGGCGAGCGCCACGGCGGCGGCCTCGTCGGGCTCCAGGTCCACCTCGCCGAGCTCGTAGTCCTGGCGGGCGATGCGGTAGCCGTCGGATGCGTCCGAGCTCGACCGCCGCCCGATCTCCAGCGGCACGC
>JBOHEP010000399.1:0-14251 GCA_050701075.1 Pseudonocardia sp.
CGCCGACACTTGCGGTGGGCCTGTCGCAGATCTTCTCCGACGTCTTCGGCGGCGATGCGCTGCGCGCCTTCTGGTACCACTTCGCGATCATGTTCGAGGCGCTGTTCATCCTCACCACTGTGGACGCCGGCACCCGCGTGCGGCGCTTCATGCTCCAGGACACCGTCGGCAACATCTGGCCGCGCTTCGGTGACACCGGATGGCGTCCGGCCGCGTGGACGGCGAGCGCGATCATCGTCGGTGGCTGGGGCTACCTGCTCTATGCCGGGGTGAACGACCCGCTCGGTGGCATCTACCAGCTGTTCCCGCTGTTCGGCATCGCCAACCAGTTGCTGGCCGCGGTCGCGCTGGCGGTGTGCACCACGCTGCTGATCAAGTCCGGCAGGGCGCGCTACGCCTGGATCACCCTGGTGCCGCTGGCGTTCGACGCCACCGTCACGCTCACCGCCAGCTACCAGAAGATCTTCTCCGACGACCCGAAGCTCGGCTTCTGGGCGCAGCGCGAGCGCTACCAGCAGGCGTTGGACGCCGGACAGACCAGCCTCGGCACGGCGAAGACGGTGCAGGACCTGGAGCAGGTGGTGTTCAACACGACGCTGGACACCGCGCTCACCGCGCTCTTCGCCGGACTCATCGTCATCATTCTCGTGGACTCCGTGCGGGTGTGGGTCGCGGCGCTGCGGGGCAGGCCGCTCTCCCGCGGCTCGGAGGACCCCTATGTGAGGTCCACGCTGTGGGCACCTGCCGGCCTGATCCCGACGAGGGGGGAACGGGAGATCATGCGCGAGCGCGAGCTCGCGGGCGCCGGAGGCCGGCGGGAGGGGCCGTGAAGCCGGCAAGCAGGGTCGAGCCATCGAGGCCGCAGCGCTTCCGCAACGCGTTGCAGGTGGCCTGGGAGCTGCTTCGCGGATTCGCCGGAGAGCGCGCATACGAGAACTACCTGACACATCAGGGTGAACATCATCCGGGTGAGCCGGTGCTCAATGAGCGGGCCTTCTGGCGGCAGCATATCGACCGCGGTGATCGCGAATGTCAAGCCCGCTGCTGCTGAAGACCGTTGGGCGACAGGTATCGACCGTTCGACGAGGTGAGTGTGGTTTTCGGTGCGGCGTGAGCTCGATAGTCCAGCCGAAGCCCGTTCGCATTGCCGCCCACCTGAAAGAGCGGTCAAGTACCGCTGACGGTGACCGTTGAGGCGGCTGCTGATTGCACAGGACCGGATCCGGGTGGAACATCTGATCGACACCCGCGATACGAAGGGTGACCGTCGCCATCCGGCGTCGGCAGCGGAGGTGACCGAAGTGTTGAACGTCGGATCTGTGTCGGCCGAGGAGGCCTCATCTGGTCAGCTCTCGGACAGTTCTGACCTGGGCGTCTTCCTTGACCGGCTCGCCGCCGCGGGCGCTGATCGGTGTACAGGTCTGGCCAAGGCGCAGATCCATCGTTGCATCGAGGCCGGTGCGGATCCACCCGGACTGCGCCGCCTGGCCGAGGCGCTCGCGGCGTCCGTCGCCGAACCTCCGGGGCCGCGACTTCCGGTCGACGAGCCCCGCTCCGTCGTCACCGCCGTGCGCGACAACAACCTGCTGATACTGGAGGACTTCGAGCCGGACGCAGTGGCAGCAGCGGTCGCGGCACTCCTGGCCGATGGCCGCCGGGTGATCGTCACTGCGACGGCCCGGCGGGCATTCACGACGGTGCGCGACGCGATGCCCGAGGAGGCCGTCAACCGGTCGATCGACAAGCTGCCGGCCCTGCGGCCGGCCGAGCTGCGAGAGCTCCGCCTGCTGCTGGCCACCTCCACCCCCGAGCGCCGGGCCCGCTCCGAGCAGCGGCTGCCGCCGGTGGGTGCGCTGCCCCCGATCAGGGACGTGGCCGAGCTCTGCGGTCAGCTGGACAGTGCGATGGGTGAGCAGGGGCAGAGTCTGGTCGTCGGTCTGGTCGGTGAGCTCGACCCCGAACGCCGGGCCGCGGTCACGTCCGTCGCTGACCGGGTCAAGCGCTCCCTGGATGCCCTGCGCCCGCGCGACGACCAGGCGTGGACCTGGGCGCTGCTGTCCGATCTGATCTACAGCCGGCACCGGGCGACGTTCGATCGAGTGCTCGAGGAGAGCACGCAGATCGTCGAGGCATTCGAGGCGGCCGGCGCTGCGCCGCAGGTCACCCTCGGCGAGTCGCTGCCGAACACAGCTGTGGAGATGCTGCTCAGCTACCTCGAATTCATGGAGTCCGGGGGGCGCTCGCGATCCTGCTTCCGCTCGGCGGCCCAACGCGATGTGCTGCCGGTGTTCCGCCAGATCCGGCTGGACGGACGGGCCCCGGCGACGGTGGCGGACGTGCGGCTGATCCTGCGTCACCTCGATATCGGCGAGCGGCTCGAACGGGTCGGCGTCGGATGTGCCGAGATAGGCATTCCCGTGCCCCGAGACGCCGACGAGCTCACTGAGCTGGTCGACGGGCTGGTCAAGGTATCGACCGCGGCGCGGTCGGTCGGTGAGCTGCGTCACGAGGTGTTGTTCCTGCACCCGGACTCCCCGCTCGCGGTGCCGGACGTGACGGCAGCTGAGCAGATCGCCGTCGCGATCCTCGGATACTCCGGGCAGGCTCCGGTGGTCGAAGCCGAACAGCGGCTCGACGAGATGGCCACCGAACTCGCCGCGCACGCCGCCGTCCCGGCCACCGCGCCGGAGCACGAACAGGCCGTCACCGCCCTGCGCGAGCGTGACTGCGAGGCCTATGCGACGGCGGTGGACGGGCTCGCGGGCGCCCGGCGCGAGTCCGATGACGAGTCCCGACGTACTGCGCTGCTCGAGCGGTTGCGCAGCGGCGCCCCTGCGCTCGCCGCGGCATGGTCGGGCTTCGACGAGGACCGGGCCGGTGGCGCCGGTCTCGGTATGGCGTGCTTCCTGCCGGTGGCGAAGCTCCTGTCCGCATTGCCGCCGGCCGACACCGCTGACGTGGTGCTGGTGCTCGGGGTCGCCCAGATGGGAGTGGAGCGGCTACTGCTCACCGCCGTGGCTCCGCGGTTCATCGCTGTCGTCGGTCCCGGTGAACCCACCAAGGCTGGCTCGACCTTGCTCAGCGTCCTGCGACGGGCCGCGACGTTGGTCATCCGTGGTGGATCGGCCGCGCCCAACGGACGGATGGTGCAGATGGTCCCTGGCGCGCGACCTGCTTCGCAGACCCGGGCGCACGTCGGCTGACCCGTCGAGCGGACCAGGTCCGGTGATCAGGCGGGCCCATCCGGTGTGGTCACTTGATGGCACCCAGCTCGCGCCCGCGGGACGCAGCGGTCAGGTCCGGGTGGGTGTCGGCGACGCGATCAGTGCGTGACGCTGTCGAGCAGGACGAACGGGTCATCGGCCGCCTGCCCCTCCCGTTGCCACGATCCGGGCCCGTCGGGACCGGGCCGGTAGAGCGACCACAGACCTTGTTCCGGGTCGCTTCGTCGGAGCTGCGCGAGTGGCGTCGAGGTCCATGCCACGTCCTGCTCCGGGTAGATCGGAGGGCGGCGGTCCACGATGGTCACGTCGTCGCCATGGATCGTGTAGCCGATCTGGCGATGTGCCCGCTCGGAGTGCGGGATGGATGCTGTGCACCACCGGGACAACCGGGTACGAATCTCCTCGGGCACGGCCATCCACACATGATCCCAGGCCGCACCGGCTACCGTCGACCGCTATGAGCGAGCAACACCCGGTCAGCCGGTTCGGTGCGGTCGAACTCGAGGACATGCCCGACGATCTGCGGGAGCGGATCGGCGCGATCGCGGAGAAGTCCGGTTTCGTGCCGAACATCTTCAGGGCACTCGGACGCCGCCCCGCCGAGCTGCGCGCATTCCTGGACTACCACGACGCGCTGATGGAACGCAACGACGGCCTGAGCAAGGCCGAGCGTGAGCTGGTCGTGGTGGCCACCTCCGGGGCGAACCACTGCACCTACTGCATCGTCGCGCACGGCGCGATCCTGCGGGTGCGGATGAAGGATCCGGAGATCGCCGACCGGATCGCGGCCAACCCGTGGGCGGTCGAGCTCAGCTCCCGTGAGCGCGCCATCGTCGATCTCGCGTTGCTGATCGCCACCGATTCGGCCGCGCTCACCGAGGCCGAACTGGATGATGCGCGGATCGCCGGCCTGTCCGAGGACGAGATCTGGGACGTCGGCGCGATCACCGCGCTGTTCGCGATGTCCAACCGGCTGGCTCATCTCACGGCGCTGCGCCCGAACCCGGAGTTCTTCCTGATGGGCCGCCTGCCCCGCTGAGCCCACGCAACCGTTGCTCCGCCGCAGAAGTTCTTCGGAGGTTCGGTCGAGCGGTCATGTCAAGATCGCCCATGTGACCCGACGCCCCCTCCGCGGGATTCAGCCTCACCGCGGGGCCGACCTCCAAGATCAACTTTTCGGTGCGGGGAGCCGCACGGCACGCGGCTCTGTGTTCCCGTTCGGCGATCATGAAGCTGGCGGCGCGCCGGTCGATCCTGCGCCCTGAAGCCGGGCAGGCGACGGCCGAAGCAGGTTCTGACCGACGCGGGCCGAGGAGCACGGTTACCAGGACATGTCGCCGTCGCATCCGCCGGGCATATGATCTTGGGATGGTGAACCTGTTCGGGTGCCGAGTGGCGGTCCTGTCCTACCGGCTCGGGATGGCAGACGGTGTGTCGGTCACCGCGGCGCAGTGGGTGGCCGCGCTGCGCCGGCTCGGTATGCGTGTCCGCACGGTGGCTGGCGAGGGTCGGCCTGATGTCCTGGTGCGTGGTCTCGCCCTCGACGCGGCTCGTCCGCCCACCCGCGGCGAGCTGGAGGCGGCGCTGGACGACGCCGACGTGGTGGTGGTGGACAATGTGTGCTCGCTTCCGATGAACCGGGCGGTGGGCGAGGCAGTCGCGGAGCACCTCGCCGGCCGGCCGGCCGTGCTGCGTCACCACGATCTTCCCTGGGAGCGGGAGCGCTATGCCGATGTCATCACCTGGCCACCCGACGATCCGGCATGGCGGCACGTCACGATCAACGAGCTGGCCAGGCGGGCGCTCGAGGCGCGGCGCGGTATCGCGGCGACCACGATCTACCACGGGTTCGACGAGCGGCCTCGTCCCACCCGGCGTGGTCCCGTCCGCGAGCGGATGAGCATCGCTGAGGGTCCACTCGTGCTGCAGCCGACCCGTGCCATCGCCCGTAAGAACATCCACGCCGGCCTCGCGCTGACCGAGGCGCTCGGTGGCACGTTCTGGCTCACCGGTCCCGCCGAGGACGGATTCGCACCCGAGCTGCACCGCCTGCTGCGCGGCGCCGCCGTGCCGATACGCCGCCGGCTGCCGTCGGGGATGGGGATGGCTGCCGCCTATGCGGCGTGTGACGTCGTGGTGTTGCCGTCGTCCTGGGAGGGGTTCGGGTTGCCGCTCATCGAGTCGGCGCTGCATCGACGACCGATCGCCGTCGGGGATTTCCCGGTGGCCCGCGAGCTCGCGGCGTTCGGCTTCCGCTGGTTCGACGCCCGGGATCCGGCGCCGCTACGGCGCTGGCTCGCCGACCCCGATCCGGTTCTGATCGACCACAACGAGGCCATCGCCCGGCGCCACTTCGGCATCGACGCACTGAGCAGCCGGCTGGGTGATCTGCTCCAGGGGCTCCGGTTCGCCACTGCGCACGTGTGTCACCATTCGGTCGCCGAGCGCAACGGAGGACTCGAGGAATGCGACTGCTTGACCGCATGATCGCCAAGCTGCTGAACGGGCGGATCGATGCGCTGGTGACGGATCGGGTCGCCCAGTTGGTGTCACAGCAGCTCGAGCAGCTCAAGCTCGATGCTCTCTACGACTACCGCTGGCACGGCGACCGGTCCCGACTACACCTGCCCAACAGCGCGATCGTCAACAACGCGCTGTTCAACATGTCCGGTGGCGCGATCACCATCGGTGAGTACGCCTTCTTCGGCCATGACGTCGCCGTCCTCACCGGCACTCACGACGTGGAGAAGTTCGGTCGCGAGCGCCAGCTGGCCTTCCCACGCTCCGGACGAGACGTGGTGATCGGTGACGGGGTATGGCTGGCCAGCCATGTCCTCGTGCTCGGTCCGGTCACGATCGGTGAGCACGCCGTGGTGGCGGGCGGGTCGCTGGTCCGCGAGGACATCGAGCCCTACACGGTGGTCGCCGGACGCCCGGCCAAGGTCGTCAAGAAGCTCGCGGGCCGGGCATGAGGTTGGAGATCGGTTCCGGCGAGAAGCCCCATCCCGACTACGACCTGCACGTCGACCTGCTACCCCTGCCCGACGTCGAGGTGCGTTGCGGCATCGATCGGCTGCCGTTCGCCACCGCGTCGCTCGACGCACTGCGCGCCAACCACGTGCTCGAGCACCAGAGCTACGAGCTGATCTCGCCGACACTGCGCGAGTGGGCGCGGGTGCTCCGGGCCGGCGCCCGGGTGGACATCGGCGTGCCGGACGCGAAGTTCGTGGCCGTCCAGTGGGCGAACGGGGAGATCGACACCGCCGAGGCCAACCACTGGATCCTCGGCGGGCACTCCGAACGCGCCGCGCACCAGGGCGTCGACTCCCGCGGCGTGCCGCTGTGGATCTGGAACGCCCATCACACGATGTTCGACGCCGAGTCCCTGCGCGCGGCGGTCTCGGAGTTCTTCGAGGTCGAGGAGCTGTTCACCTACGACATCCGCAACCTGCGCCTCTACGCCCGCAAGCCATGATCTGCCCGTGCCGTACATCACGTTGGGTGCTGTAGCGGGATTGCCGGGTGAAGGTCGGGGGTATCCGGAACTAGGTATTACCCTGCGGACGTTGACAGGCTGACGCCCCTACGATCACGGAGGACCGCAATGCCCATGTTCAAGAAGCTCGCCGCCCTCGCCGGTGCGGCGGAGGCCGCCCGCCGCTACGCGATGAAGAACCCGGCCAAGGCGGGCAAGCTGGTCGACCAGGCCGCCGAGTTCGTCGACAAGCAGACCAAGGGCAAGTACAAGGGCCAGATCGACGGCGCGGTGCGCAAGGCCAAGGGTGCCGCCGGGATTCCTGCCTCGCCCGGCTACGGGGCCGCCGGCAACGGTTACCCGCACGACTACAACACCAGTTCCGGCCGGCCCGGCTACGGTGGTCCGTCCGCCGGGCAGTCCTATCCCGGTGGTCGCCGGGGGTCCTCCGGCGCCTGAAGGACGAACGCGGACGGCACGTACGGGACGTAGGTCGTCGGCGTACGTGCCGTTCGTCTGTGCGCATCTCTTGGTCGCCGCGGGATGGGGTCGGCCGTGCCAGGATGGGTGTCAGCGCCGTCCGCCACCACTCACACCCGGGGGATGCGGCCCGGCCCCGCCCGGTTCGCGGGCGTCACGAGCTCCCGCGGGCCTGAGCTCGAGGAGGCACTCATGTCCGTCCCGCATGCCTGGACCCCACCCCCACCCGGAGCGCCCCGTCACCCCGTCCCGATCCCGGATCGCGAGCACGTGCTCGCCGGGTTGCGCGGCACCGATGCCGGTGGCCCGGACCTCGTCCAGCTACTGACTCCCGAGGGCGAGCGGGTGGTCGATCCCCGCTTCGACGCGCTGGTCGCCGATGTCGACGTCGACGCATTACAGGCGCTGTACCGCGACATGGTGCTGGTTCGCCGCTTCGACCGCGAGGCCAACGCCTTGCAACGCAAGGGTCAACTCGGGATCTGGGTGCCACTGCTCGGTCAGGAGGCTGCGCAGATCGGGGCCGGCCGCGCGATGGAGCCTCAGGACATGGCGTTCCCGTCCTACCGCGAGCACGGCGTTGCGTGGTGTCGTGGGATCGACCCCACCGAACTGCTCGGCATCTTCCGCGGCACCGATCACGGCAGCTGGGACCCGAGGAGCACCGGGTTTCACCTCTACACGATCGTCATCGGCAACCAGTGCCTCAACGCCACCGGTTACGCGATGGGTCAGCGCTTCGAGGGGCGCGTCGGCGGTCTCGTCGGGGAGGACCCGCACGCTGTGTCGATCAACGAGGCCACAGTCTGCTTCTTCGGCGACGGCGCCACCTCGCAGGGCGACGTGCACGAGGGCTTCGTCTGGGCCGCGGTGTACGACGCGCCGGTCGTCTTCTACTGCCAGAACAACCAGTGGGCGATCTCCGAGCCGCTGGAGCGCCAGACCCGGGTACCGCTCTACCAACGCGCGCGCGGCTACGGCTTCCCCGGAATCCGGGTGGACGGCAACGATGTGCTCGCCTGCCTCGCCGTCACCCGGTGGGCGCTGGAGGAGTGCCGCACAGGCAACGGTCCGGTGCTCATCGAAGCGTTCACCTACCGGATGGACGCCCACACCACCTCCGATGATCCGTCGCGATACCGCCTCGCAGAGGAGCTGGAGCTGTGGAAGCTCAAGGATCCGATCGAGCGGGTGCGGGTGAACCTCGTGCGCTCGCTCGGCGTCGAGCAGGCGTTCTTCGACCGGATCCGGGTCGAGTCCGACGCGCTCGCCGTCCGCATCCGGGAGTACTGCACGGCGATGCCCACTCCTGCTCCGGACCGGATGTTCTCCCACGTCTATGCGGAGGGTTCACCCACGGTGGAGGCCCAACGGGCGGCGTTCCTCCACTTCCACGCGTCCTTCGAGGGGGCGTGACACATGGCGATCCTGACCATGACCAAGGCCCTCAACGACGGCCTGCGCGCCGCGATGGAGCGCGATCCCAAAGTTCTGATCATGGGCGAGGACGTCGGCAAGCTCGGTGGCGTCTTCCGGGTGACCGACGGCCTGCAGAAGGACTTCGGCGAGCAACGCGTGCTCGACACCCCGCTCGCCGAGTCCGGGATCATCGGCACCGCTGTCGGGCTGGCGATCCGCGGGTTCCGGCCGGTGTGTGAGATCCAGTTCGACGGGTTCGTGTTCCCCGGTTACGACCAGATCGTCTCCCAGCTCGCGAAGCTGCACTTCCGCTCGCAGGGCAAGGTGGCGATGCCCGTCGTGGTGCGCATCCCGTTCGGCGGCGGCATCGGTGCGGTCGAGCATCACAGCGAGTCACCGGAAGCGCTGTTCGCGCACGTCGCCGGGCTCAAGGTGGTGGCGTGCTCCAACCCGTCGGACGCCTACTGGATGATCCAGCAGGCCATCGCCTGTGACGATCCGGTGATCTTCTTCGAACCGAAGCGGCGGTACTGGGAGAAGGCCGAGGTCGACCCGGCCGGGCAACCGCCGCCGCTGTTCTCCTCCCGGGTGCTGCGGTCCGGCTCGTCGCTCACGTTGGCCGGCTACGGTCCGGTCGTGCGCACCTGCTTGGAAGCAGCGGTTGCCGCATCGGAATCCGACGGTCACGACCTGGAGGTGATCGATCTACGCACACTCTCCCCGCTGGACCTCGGCCCGGTGGTCGAGTCGGTGCGCCGCACCGGACGGCTCGTCGTGGTGGCCGAGGCACCACCGGAGTCATCGGTGAGCTCCGAGGTCGCCGCCCGGGTGCAGCAGGAGTGCTTCCATTCCCTCGAAGCGCCGGTGCTGCGGGTCACCGGTTTCGACACTCCCTACCCGCCGTCGAAGTGCGAGCAGGACTACCTCCCCGACCTCGACCGGGTGCTGGACGCCGTCGACCGCTCGCTGGCGTGGTGATCAGCGTGCGCCGCGAGTTCACGATGCCCGACGTCGGCGAGGGGCTCACCGAGGCCGAGGTCCTCACCTGGCGTGTCGCCGTGGGAGACCCGGTGGCGGTCAACCAGATCATCGTGGAGATCGAGACGGCGAAAGCGGTGGTCGAGCTGCCGTCGCCGTTCGCCGGGACTGTCGGGGAGCTGCTCGTCGAGCCCGGGCAGACGGTGGCGGTGGGCGCGCCGATCATCGCCATCGACACCGCCTCTCTGACTGCCGCTGCCGCCGAGGAGACCGGTGGGCGGATCGGCGAGACCGGTGGGCGGATCGGCGAGACCGGCGGGCGGATCGGCGAGACCGGTGGGCAGATCGGCGAGGCCGGCGCCGACGGTCGGATCGCCACGCTGGTCGGTTACGGCCCCCGCCCCGGCACGGCCACCAGGCGGCGCGCCACTTCGCTGTCGTCGGGTGCCGAGCCGAAGCAAGCTGATCACCGTCCGGGAACGGTGGACCGCGCCCAGCCCGTCCCCGCGTTCCCTATCGCTGATCATCAACCTCCCGACGGTAGGCCCGGCCGCGGCTCGGCGCCCGCGCTCATCCCGCTCACCAAACCACCGGTGCGCAAGCTCGCTCGCAACCTCGGCGTCGACCTGCACGCGGTCACCGGTACCGGTGACGGCGGGGTGATCACCCGTGCGGACCTCGAGACCTACGTCGCCGCCGCTGCCGTGCTCGCACCGGCCGCTTCGGCACCCGCCGGACGGCGCGAGCCGATCCGCGGTGTGCGCAGGGCCACAGCGGCCGCAATGGTTGCGAGCGCGTTCACCGCGCCGCACGTCACCGAGTTCCTCGCTGTCGACGTCACCGCAACGATGGCGCTGCGTGAGCGTCTGCGCGCCAGCCAGAAGTACACCGAGGTCAAACTGACGCCACTGGCGTTCGTGGCCAAAGCGGTGTGCCTGGCCGTGCGCCGCACACCGGAGGTCAACGCGAGCTGGGACGGCGACGCGGGCGAGATCGTCTACTACGAGCGGGTGCAGCTCGGCATCGCCACGGCCACCCCCCGCGGGTTGGTCGTCCCCAAGATCCACGACGCCGACACTCTCGACCTGTTCGACCTTGCGCGTGCCCTCGGTGATCTGACGACGACGGCGCGATCCGGTCGGACACCGCCCGCGGATCTCGTCGGCGGCACGTTCACGATCACCAACGTGGGGGTCTTCGGCGTCGACACCGGTACCCCGATCATCAACCCGGGGGAGGCTGCGGTCCTCGCGGTCGGGTCGATCAAACCCAGCCCCTGGGTGGTGGACGGCGAGCTCGCCGTCCGTACGGTCTGCCAGCTCGCGCTGTCATTCGATCACCGCCTCGTCGACGGCGAGCAGGGATCGCGGTTCCTGACCGGCGTCGGTGCTCTGCTCACCGATCCGGGGCTCGCCCTGACCTGGTGACACTTTCGGTGTGAACAGCGGCGAATCGCGGTTTCGGGAGCATGAGCGGCCCGTCCGACGTTAGAGGGGTATGCCGTACGTGCTCCTGTACCTGGTGGTCGAGATCGTCGCGCTCGTCGCCGTGGGATCCTGGATCGGGGTGGGCTGGACGCTGTTGCTCCTGCTGGCCGGATCGGTCTTCGGGTTGTGGCTGGCCCGTCGTGAGGGACTGCGGGCGATGCAGGCACTCACCGAGGCGCTGCGGGACCGCAGGGTGGCACACCCCGAGATGACCGATGGGCTGCTGGTCGCCGTCGGCGGGCTCCTGCTGTTCGCGCCGGGCCTGGTCACCGATGTGGCTGGGCTCCTGCTCGTGCTGCCGCCGACGCGGGCACTGGTGCGGCGGCGGATCGTACGGGCAGCCGAACGCCGCGCGCCCGGGTTGCGCACTGCGCGGATCCGTTCCGAGGGCCCGGTCGTGGACGGGACCGTCGTCGACGGCACCCCCGACCGCGACCCGGCGGGCGGGCACCCGGTCATCGAAGGGACGGTCGTGCCGGATCCGTCCCCGGAGGCGCCGGGCACCGCCGGCCGGTGAGCCGGCCAGGGGCCGAGGTACTCGCCCGGTCACCGGGGTCGCCCCGCGCCATCCGACGCCCTCGGTGCCCTCCGTCGGTTCCGTTGCGTCCAGGCGGAGCCGTAGGTCCAGGACTCTCAAGCTTTCTACCGATTTTCTGATAGAGCCGCAGAACCGGCGATGATCGGAGCCGACGCGGCCGCCGTCGGCCATGATCGCTCTTTCTACGGCCATCTAGTCATCAGACGAGAGTCACCGATACCCGGCAATCGCCGACACGCCATCGCACTCGATAGCGGGATCTACGGTTCGGGGAAGAGTCCCCGATACCGTCCGCCACATGGATCCGGTGCGCAACCCCTTCGCCCCTGGCGCTGGTCAGCGACCTCCCGAGCTGGCCGGCCGGGACCGTGAGGTCGACGCGTTCGAGATCGTTCTGGAGCGGGTGGCCCGCGGCCGTCCCGAGCGCAGTCTGGTGCTCACCGGGCTGCGCGGTGTCGGTAAGACCGTGCTGTTGGGCGAGCTGCGTTCGATGGCCGTCCGCGCAGGCTGGGGGGCGGGCAAGATCGAGGCCAGGCCCGACGCCGACCTGCGCCGTCCGCTGGCCGCGGCCCTGCACCGGGCGATCCGGGACATCGCCGTGCGGCACCCGGCGCCGGACCGCGTCGACGAGGTGCTCGGGGTGCTCAAGGCCTTCGCGCTTCGCTCGGCACCGGATGGGGCGAAACTGCGCGAACGCTGGCAGCCCGGCATCGACGCGCCCGTGAAGAGCGGCCGCGCAGACTCCGGCGACATCGAGATCGACCTCGTCGAGCTGTTCACCGAGGTCGCCGAGCTCGCCTCCGACGTCGGAACCGGGATCGCGCTGCTCATCGACGAGATGCAGGACCTGCGCCAGGGAGACGTGTCGGCGCTCTGTGCGGCCTGCCACGAGCTGTCCCAGTCCCGGGCGCCGCTGGTGGTGGTCGGCGCCGGACTACCGCACCTGCCCGCGGTGCTGTCGGCGTCGAAGTCCTACTCGGAGCGGTTGTTCACGTACGCGAGGATCGGCCAGCTCGACCGCGCCGACGCCGACTTCGCGTTGCTCGCCCCGGCCGAACGCGAGGACGCCTCCTTTGACACCGAGGCACTCGACGCGCTGTTCGCCGCCTCGAGCGGTTACCCGTACTTCGTGCAGGCATACGGCAAGGCCGCCTGGGATGCCGCGCCGCGCAGCCCGATCGCGGCGGCCGACGTGACCCTCGCCGCACCCGAGGCGGAGTCCGAGCTCGCCGTGGGCTTCTTCGGCTCCCGGTTCGAACGGGCGACCCCGGCCGAGCGCGAGTACCTGCGAGCGATGGCTGAGCTCACCGACGGGCGCGACGAACCGATCGGCACCGCCGGCATCGCCGATCACCTGGCCAGGCGTGCATCGTCACTGTCCCCTGCCCGGGACAGCCTCCTGAAGAAGGGGTTGGTGTTCAGCGCGCAGCGCGGCCAGATCGCCTTCACCGTGCCGCACTTCGGCCGTTACCTGCTGGCTCAGGCGTGATCCGCTGCTCCAACGGGGTGAACTCTTGCCGAAGTGCGACCCAGCGTAACGGATCTGCCCGAACGAGCGATTCCCTATACAGCCCCGCGGCGCTGTCGGACCCCCGACCTGCCAGCCCCGCGGGGCATCTACGTGCCGGTCTCGTCCCGGTCGCGCGGGCGCCGAGGAGTCCGACCCTCACGGGTCGTAGCATCGGGGCGGTGCAAGACCCCAAGCTCCAGATCCAGATGCTGCACGACCGCGTCATGATCAAGGTGCTCGACGCCGGCAGCGAGCGGCGAAGCAGTGCGGGCATCGTCATTCCGGCAACCGCTGAGGTCGCCAGACGTCTGATCTGGGGAGAGGTCTACGGCGTGGGAAGCCACGTCCGGACGGTCAAGGTCGGAGACCGGGTGTTGTTCGGCCGTGACGACCAGTCCGAGGTCGAGGTCCACGGTTCGACGTACCTGGTGATGCGGGAACGCGAACTGCACGCCGTGGCCTCCGACCGGGCCGAACACGGCACCGGCCTGTACCTGTGAGATCGAGGCGTCAATGGCTCGGTCCGGATAGCGTCTGAGGAGACGACCACATGCCCGAGCGGCAGTCCTCGTCCGGCGAGGCGACGACGCGTCCGGAGACGGACAGCACGACCAGCGCGAACGGTACTTCATCGGCGTCGGAATCCGACGTCGATGCACCTGTCGCGAAGGCGATCACCGAGGCGGATGCCAGGCCTGCCAACGCGGAGCCGACGGCTGATGAGCCGGCACCGCCCGAGCCGGGTGATGGAGCCCCGACCGAGCCTCCCGACGATCCGCTGCCAGCCGCAGCGCCCGTCTTCGATGCGACCGCGACGGAGACCAGTGCGGGAACGCCGGCCAACGGCGCCGGTCCAATGGTTGGCGCGTCCGCCGCACCCCCGGCGGCCAAGCCACCATCGCCCGCGGATGACTGGGCCGCCGCGTCGGAGGGCAACCAGCCCGCCGGCGCCCGCGGGACCGGGGTCGACGACTCGCCCACGGTCGTGATCGCCGTCGGCCGCGGCCCGACGGCCTCGCCCAGGACCCCGGCGCCCACCTCGACCGGCTCCCCGGCGCACACCGGCTCCCCGGTGCCCACCGGCTCCCCGGCGTCCACCGGCTCCCCGGCGTCCACCGGCTCCCCGGCGTCCACCGGCTC
>JBOHEP010000400.1:0-2541 GCA_050701075.1 Pseudonocardia sp.
GGCCCGGCAGGGCCCGCGCAGCCACCATCGGATCGTGATGCAATGGTCCGCTTGGCTGTTGGGTGGTTGTGTAGTTGGTCGTTGCTGTGGTCGTAGCTTGTGGTCTCGTCTGGTGCTGGTGTCGTGCGGGCTGGTGTTCTGCTGGTCGGGATTGATGAGTGGTTGTCGTGAGTGCGATTAGATGAGTTGTCGTGATAGAGCTGGTTGCTGTGGTCGGGTGAGCGGCGGTCGGGGGTCGGTCTCGCGGTCGTCGGATCAGTGGCGGCGTGTGTGTCGAGTAGCACGAGGGAACGGGCCGGAGTCGTTGGAATGTGCGGCGCGAATGGTGATGCCGCGCGACCGGAGGGCGCGCAGGACGGCGTCGGGACTGACGTGCAGGAGACCGGCGATCCCGGCGGCGCTGGCCCCGGCCGCGTAAAGGCGGGCCGCCCGGTCGCTGTCCATCGCAGGGGCCCGACGGGCGGGCTCGGGCACCGGGGCTGCGCGGTCGAGCACCGCCCGGCGGTGGCAGAACCGACACAGCGACCGGTACCGGGCCGGATCGAGGCTGTAGCGCCACGGCGGCCCTGCCCCACCCCCGACGTCGGCGTGCGGGTCGTCGGGGCCGCTGGGAACCGTTGAGCGGCCGGGCAGGGTGCGCTCGTCGGAGTCGGTGCCGTCGTAGGACCACACGGCCGCCGCCCCACCGCAGCCCGCGCAAGTCCGGGCGGCGGCGGAGCCTCGTTCGGCGCGGACCTGGCGCAGCACCGACCACGCCGACGAGCCGCCGCTCCCTCGGGCGCGCTCGCGGATCGGGACCTCGGCGAGCGGGTCGCCGTGGCGCTGCCAGCGCACGTAGTGCGGGCGACACCAACCCCGGGCCAGATGCGGCCGCCCGCAACCGGGGATCGCGCACAGCCGCACCTCGACGTCGCCGTCGAGCGCGGCCGAGCCCGGCACCGCGGCGGACGTCGGGCACGGCTCGGTCAGCCCGTCCGCCCCGCTCACCGGGTCCTCCGATGCAGGGCGGTGGCGTAGTCGGCGGCCTCGGTGAGCTGGGCCGCTGTGGGCTCCGGTCGGGTGCTGGTGGTGGCCCAGTGCTCGGCGATCTGGGCGGCGTGCGCGACCAGCGGCGCGACCGCCGGCGCGTGCCCGTGCGGGCGGCCCGGCGCGTGCAGCGACAGGTCGCATTTGCCCAGCGCGTCACGGACCCGGCGGACCACGCCGGGGCGCTGGCGGTCGTGCCAGTCCCCCGCACGCAGCCACGACCCGGTCTCGGGGCTGTAGGCGTCGGCGTGCGCGCAGCGCAGCCACAGGAGTTCCTCGATCACGTGCGGGTGCCACAGCCAGCACGCGCCCAGCTCGGTGTGCGGGAACCGCAGGTACACCCGGTCCAGCCACTCCACCAGGCCGGCCAGCATGGTGACGGCAAGCTCCGGGTCGGAGATCAGCAGCCACGACCACACCACCGCCTCCCCTCCCTCTCCGGCGGCACCCTCGACGGCGGGCTCGGCGGGGTCAGCCTCGGGCGGGTCGCCCGCGAACGATGGGCGGGCAGTGGCGGGATCGCCCGGGGTGCGGGCGGGCGCGGGCGCGGGGATCAGCGGCGGGGTGGTGACGAGCGCGACCAGCCGGGCGACGTCGTCGGCGAGCCGACGGACCTGCTCGTTCAGCTCCGTGGTCTTGCGCGCGTTGCGGTCGACTGCCTTCGCGATCGCCCGGACCTGGTCGTCGGCAGCCCGCGGTCCCCGCACGACGCCCGCAGGCGTCGACGCGGGCGGGGCGGGGGCGGTGCTGGCAGCAGGATCGTCGGTGGCCGACGCGTTCGTGTTCTCGTCCATCACCAGGGCCGACCCTCGAAGATCATGGGCTCGTCGTCCCACTCGCTGCCGACGTCGTCGCCGTGGTCGGGTCCGGCGGCGGTGTCGTCGGTGTGCCAGCGCGTGAGCTGCTCGCGCCGGTCGCCCTCGACGTCGGTAGGCCGATCCGGTCGATGCGTGGTGAGGGCACCGGCGGCGTCGCTGATCATCTGCTCGTAGCTGCGCGGGTCACCGCCCCGGACCTGCTCCCAGTCGTCGCGCTCGCCCGCGGATTCCGGCGGCACGTGGCCGCGGGCGGGCGTCGTGTCGGCGCTGGCGGTCAGCTCCGCGGTGCTGGGGTGACGCGGCTCGGGCACCGGGACGGGCGGGCGGTGGGTGTGGGCGATGGCTTCGACGTCGTGGGAGTCCATCGCCCACTGGTGCACGGAGGTCCCGATCCGGTCGGAGGTCTCGTCTAGGTAATCGCTGATCGCTGCCCGGGCCTGCTCGGGGGTGAACCCGCGCCCGGCCAACTCGGCGGCCACCTCGTGGTGGGTCAGCGCCACCTCGTCGGGCCCGGTGGGCGCCCACCACGTCGGATCGTCCCGCCCCGGCGCTCCCGGGTCGCCCGCGGCGCCGACGGCCGACCCGGCGGTGGCGCGGAGCTCGGCCAGGCGTGCGGCGATCCGCTCCGGGTCATCCGGCGGCCCGGGCTCGTAGGTGCCCGCGGCGATCTCGGCCTCGGTGCGGCGGGCCTGCTCGC
>JBOHEP010000401.1:0-17295 GCA_050701075.1 Pseudonocardia sp.
CGAGCGGCTACCGCGGCCAGCGGTCGCGGCTGTACCGCAAGGCGAAGGAGCAGATGCTCCACTCGCTGAACTACGCCTACCGCGACCGCCGCGCCAAGAAGGGCGACTTCCGCAAGCTCTGGATCACTCGGATCAACGCCGCGGCCCGCGCGAACGGCATGACCTACAACCGTTTCATCCAGGGACTGAGGGTGGCCGGTGTCGGGGTGGACCGCAAGATCCTCTCCGAGCTCGCGATCAGCGAACCGGCCGCTTTCGCCGCGCTCGTCGAGGTCGCTCGGGCGAACGTCCCCGCACAGGAGAACGCACCCGCACAGGAGAACGCACCCGCGCGGGAGAGCTCGGCGGGGACGGCGGCCTGAGCCGCACACTGACCGGCGAACCGCCCGGCACCGAACGGACGCCGCGCGTTGTCGCAGCACGCAAGCTGCTGCGCCGCGCGGGACGCGATCGGGCCGGGCGGTTTCTCGTGGAGGGGGCGCAGGCGGTTCGCGAGGCCCTCGCCTGGGACGGGCCGGTGCACGAGCTGTTCGTCACCCCTGCTGCGGCACAGCGCCATCCTGATCTCGTGCACGCGGCCGCCGCGGCACGGGTGCGGGTGAGCCCGGTCACCGACCGGGCCGCCGAGAGCCTCTCGGAGACCGTCACCCCGCAGGGGTTCGTGGCGGTCTGCTCGCTGGTCGACGTGCCGGTGGCCACAGCTCTCGCCGGCCGGCCCACCCTCGTCGCGGTGTTGGTCGAGGTGGCCGATCCGGGCAACGCGGGCACCGTCATCCGGGTGGCCGACGCCGTCGGCGCCGGTGCTGTGCTGCTCGTCGGCGACACCGTCGACCCGCACAACGGCAAGGCGGTGCGGGCGTCCGCCGGCAGTTTCTTCCATCTGCCGCTGGCTCGCGAGCGTGACGCGACGGCTGCGCTCGGCGCGTGCCGTGACGCCGGCCTGACCTTGCTGGTGGCCGACGGGCGTGGCGAGCTCGACCTGCACGACCCGACCGCCGAAGCCCTGCTGGCCGGTCCGGTGGCGTGGGTGTTCGGCGGCGAGGCGCACGGCGTCCCGGCCGCGGTGGCCGAGCGCGCCGAGCACCGCGTGCGGGTGCCGATCCACGGGCGGGCGGAGAGTCTCAACCTGGCCACGGCCGCCGCGGTCTGCCTGTACGCGAGCGTCGCGGCCCGCCGTCGACGGGTGGTGCCATGACGGGTGGTGCCGTGACGGGTGGTGCCATGACGGGTGCAGATCATGACGGGTGGTGCCGTGACGCGTGGTGCCATGACGGGTGGTGCCGTGACGGGTGGTGCCGTGACGGTGCAGATCATCGGTTGGGAACCCGGCACCGCACCCAGCACGGCTGACAGTTCCGCAACATCGATCAAGGGCTCGGCGCCCACTGGATCCCCGCATCACCTCCTCGCGTGTCATCGACCCGACCGAACCCCCGAAGAACTTCTGCGGCGCTGCTCTAGGATTTACCCGTACCCGAGTGTGGAAGGTCACCTTGTCTCATGCCCGACAGCACCGAAGGCAGCGTCGCTGTCGTGTCAGTACTCGACCCTGACGCGCTGGCCGGCGCTGTCGTCGCCGCGCGTCAGGCGTTCGCCGCGGCCGCCGACCTGGCCGAACTCGCCGCCGCGAAGCCTGCGCACCTGGGTGACCGCGCTCCGCTGATGCTTGCCCGCCGCGAGCTCGGCTCGCTGCCCGGCATCGAGCGGGCCGACGCGGGCAAGCGGGTCAACGCCGCCCGGCAGGAGGCGCAGGACGCCTTCGACACGCGTCGCGGCGAGCTCCTGGCCGAGCGGGACGCCCGGGTGCTGGCCGAGGAGTCCGTCGACGTCACGCTGCCCTGGGACCGAATCCCTCGTGGTGCGCGGCACCCGCTCACCCAGATCTCCGAGCGGATCGCCGATGTGTTCGTCGGCATGGGCTACGAGGTCGCGGAAGGACCTGAGGTTGAGTCGTCCTGGCTCAACTTCGATGCGCTCAACTTCGGCAAAGGCCACCCGGCGCGCTCCATGCAGGACACGTTCTACCTGGGCACCGACGCTGTAGACACAGCCGACGCGGTGGGCACGGCCACCGTGCTGCGCACCCACACGTCTCCGGTGCAGGCCCGGGCGTTGCTCGAGCGCGAGTTGCCGGTCTTCGTGGTCTGCCCCGGCCGGACCTTCCGCACCGACGCCCTGGACGCCACCCACACCCCGGTGTTCCACCAGGTCGAGGGCCTCGCCGTCGACAAGGGTCTCACGATGGCCCACCTCAAGGGCACCCTCGACGCGTTCGCCCGGGCCATGTTCGGTGCCGGGTCCCGCACCCGGATGCGTTCGCACTTCTTCCCCTTCACCGAGCCGTCCGCCGAGGTCGACGTGTGGTTCCCGGAGAAGAGGGGCGGCCCCGGCTGGGTGGAGTGGGGGGGCTGCGGGATGGTCAATCCCAACGTCCTGCGGGCCTGCGGCGTCGACGCCGAGGTGTACACGGGCTTCGCATTCGGCATGGGTCTTGAGCGCACCCTCCAGTTCCGCAACGGCCTGCCCGACATGCGCGACATGGTCGAGGGCGACGTCCGGTTCAGCCGGGCCTTCGGTATCTGAGACCTCCCCCACCTGGAGCAGCTGTGCGCGTTTCCCTGTCGTGGCTCGCCGAGCACGTCGACATCCCCTCGGACCCTGATGTGGTGGCGGAGGCGTTCGTCCGGGTAGGTCTGGAGGTCGAGGACGTCCATCGTGCGCCGGAGTTCACCGGTCCGCTGGTCGTCGGCCAGGTCGCGGAGATCGAGGAGCTCACCGGGCTGAAGAAGCCGATCCGGTACTGCCGGGTCGACGTGGGCACCGCCGGGGAGACGCGCGGCATCATCTGCGGCGCGCACAACTTCGTCGTCGGCGATCTCGTGGTCGTGGCGTTGCCCGGCGCCGTCCTCCCCGGTGGGTTCGTGATCACTGCCCGCAAGACCTACGGCCACATCTCCGATGGTATGATCGCCTCGGCCAGGGAGCTGGGCATCGGTGCCGACCACGCCGGCATCCTCGTGCTACCACCGGGCACGGCCACGCCCGGTGACGAGGCGACCGCGCTGCTCGGACTCGACGACGCGGTGATCGAGCTGGACGTCACCCCGGACCGGGGATACGGCTCCTCGGTGCGTGGTCTGGCGCGGGAGCTGGCGTGTGCGTTCGATGCGCCTTTCGTCGACCCCGTCGGCCAGGTCGAGGTACCACCCGCCGATGGCGACGGGTGGCCGGTCGCGCTCGCCGATGCCGCGTGCCCCCGGTTCGTCGCGCGCAGGGTGGACGGCGTCGACCCGGCCGCGCCGAGCCCGTGGTGGATGCAACGGCGGCTGCTGGCTGCGGGAATGCGGCCGATCTCGCTCGTCGTCGACGTCACCAACTACGTCATGTTCGAGCTCGGCCAGCCACTGCACGCCTACGACGTCGCGAAGCTGACCGGTGGCATCGTCGTACGCCGCGCCACGGCAGGCGAGACGCTGACCACGCTCGATGCCCTCGAGCGCCGGCTCGACCCCGACGACCTGCTGATCACCGACGATTCCGGCCCGATCGGGCTGGCGGGGGTGATGGGTGGGGCATCCACCGAGATCGGCGCCGGCGTCGCGTCCACCGACGCTTCGTGCGAGCCGATCGACGTCCTCATCGAGGCCGCGCACTTCGACCCGGCCGTGATCTCCCGGGCCGCCCGCCGGCACAAGCTGGCCAGCGAGGCGTCCCGGCGATTCGAGCGGGTGGTCGACCCCCAGCTCCCGCCGGTCGCGGCCGAACGGGCGGCGGGGCTGCTCGTGGAGCACGGTGGCGGTCGGATCGCGCCCGGGCGTACCGATGCCGGTGCGGCGCCCGCAGCCGTCCCGTTGCGGATGCCGCTTGACCTGCCCGATCGGATCGCCGGTGTCACGTACCCGCCCGGCGCGACGGTTCGCAGGCTCGGCCAGGTCGGGTGCGCGGTGGAGCCGGCGACCGACCCGGACGGCCGGCCCGTCGTGGTCGCCATCCCACCGTCATGGCGGCCCGACCTCGTCCAGCCCGTCGACCTCGTCGAGGAGGTGCTGCGGCTCGAGGGCCTCGACGTCATCCCGTCGGTGCTGCCCGCCGCCCCTCCCGGGCGCGGGCTGACGGCCGCCCAGCTGCGGCGCCGCGCCGTGTCGCGTGCGCTCGCCGAGGCCGGGTACGTCGAGGTGCTGCCGTTCCCGTTCGTCGGGCCGGCCGCATGGGACGGGTTCGGCCTGGCCGCCGACGACATCCGGCGCCGCACCGTGCACGTGGCCAACCCGCTCGACGCGGAACGCTGCGAGCTCTCGACCACGCTGCTGCCCGGCCTGCTCGACGCGCTGGTGCGCAACCGGTCGCGCGGCGCGGTCGACCTCGCGATCTACCACATCGGGCAGGTCGTGCTGCCACACGCGAACCCGGTCCCGATGCCGGACCCTGGGGTCGACCGACGGCCCTCCGACGCCGAGATCGCCCAGATCCGGGCCGCGCTGCCGGCGCAGCCGGTGCACGTGGGAGTCGTCCTGGCCGGCGACCGCGAGGTCGCCGGCTGGTGGGGTGGGGGGCGAGAGGCCGGCTGGGCCGACGCCGTGCAGGCAGCCCGGGTCACGGCGGCAGCGGCCGGGGTCGAGCTGCAGGTCACGGCGGCGACGCTGGCGCCGTGGCACCCGGGCCGGTGCGCGGCGTTGCGGGTCGGCGACTGGGTCGTCGGGCACGCGGGGGAGCTGCACCCGAAGGTCGTCGAGGCGCTGGGCCTTCCCCGGCGCACCTGCGCGATGGAGCTGGACCTCGATGCGCTCCCGCTGCTGGATCTGCGCCCGGCGCCCCGGGTGTCGCCGTACCCGCCGCTCTCGGTGGACGTCGCGCTCGTCACGGCGGCGAACGTGCCCGCGGCCGAGGTGGCCGACGCACTCGCCGAAGGCGGGGGTGAGCTGCTCGAGGACGTCCGGCTGTTCGACGTGTACGCCGGGGAGCAGGTGGGCGCGGGGAACCGGTCGCTGGCCTTCAACCTCCGGTTCCGGGCGCCGGACCGCACGCTGACCAGCGAGGAGGCCAACATCGCCCGCGACGCCGCGGTTGCCGTGGCCACCGAGCGGTTCGCCGCGGCGTTGCGGAGCTGATGCCCAGGATGGCGGCGCCGCCGGAAGTTCTGCCGGGATTCGGTCGGGGCAGGCGTGGAGGTGTTTCCGGGATCCGGCGGGTGGAAGGCGCCGAGCTTTGATCGATATCTGGGCAACGTCAGCCGTGCTGGGTGCGGTTTCGGGTTCCCAACCGATGATCTGTGACTGTTGGTCCCGCACCGGAGCCGTGGTGGCCTACCGGAGCCGTGGTGGCCTGCCGGAGCCGTGGTGGCCTGCCGGAGCCGTGGTGGCCTGCCGGAGCCGTGGTGGCCTGCCGGATCCGTGGTGGCCTGCCAGAGCCGTGGTGGCCTACTGGATCCGTGGTGGCTGCCTGAGCCGTGGTGGCCCGTCAAGATCAGCGTTTTGGTACGGGGAGCCGCACGGGATGGGGCTCTGGGTTCCCGTTCGGCGATCCAGCTGGCGGTGTGATCCAGACACCCGATGAGCCTGTGCTGTGCGGCACACTAGGATGGCAGTCGGGCCAGCGCCGCCGCCGCCGCCGACCGCCAGGCATCGTCGGGCGGCTCGCCGCCGAGCACTGTGATCGTCACCAGGTAACGGGTGCCGGCCAGCTGCAGCGTGGTGCCCGCCCCGATGTCGACGAGGGCGGCCGCCTCACCGACCCCGTCGAGCTCGCGCCGCCCGCCCGCCGCAGCGGCCCGGACGAAGTCGGCGGGCGTCCCTTTCTGAGGGACGTAGACGTTGATCGCCACGACCGGGGCGGGTGATCTCGTGACGGCGTCCACGTAGCAGGCCGAGCCCGAGGATCCGTCACCGCGGTCCACAGTGGCCTGCGCCGGGACCAGAACCGGCTCGCCGACGAGCTCGGCCAGCTGGCCGGCGTCGAGCAGGCACTCGTCGGCGACGACGTCGCCGTTCAGGGCGCTGCGTGGCCCGGAGACGACGGGCGGATCGGGCGAGCTGACCGGTGTGGTTATTGCAGGCACGGGAACGCCGACGCCGGCAACGCCCTGGGCGCAGCCGGCTGCCAGACCGATCGCCAGGGTGGCCAGGCCGTTAAGACCGGCCACCGTCACTCTGCGCA
Source organism: Pseudonocardia sp. (assembly GCA_050701075.1). Lineage (GTDB taxonomy): Bacteria > Actinomycetota > Actinomycetes > Mycobacteriales > Pseudonocardiaceae > Pseudonocardia. The sequence continues at coordinate 6,154 of JBOHEP010000401.1, forward strand.
CAGCAGGGACGGTAGCCCGGCCTGCTCATCCAGGAGGCTGGTTCGAGAAAGATCCCTCCAGCTCCTCCTCCGCCGCATCGGTGTATCGAGGTCCGCGAGCGGCGGTCGGGGCAGGCCGGTCGAGGCGTGCTGTACCGGCAGCCCTGCGATCCAACCCGGAGCACACCGGTCGGCCCGGCACGGCCGGCGACTCCGCACCGGACGCGTCGGCCGTTCCATAACCGCCGGGCCAGGTCGCCCAGCGGCGGTCCAACCTTGTGTGCGGCGATGACGGCAACTCACCGGGGACTTGACCATCTGCCGGAGGTTCGGGCGCTCAGGAGCCCGTCTGCCGCATTCACTTGCGCTACTGTGCATAATCATCCACATGGTGCGGATCGCGATAGCCGGCGCGAGCGGGTACGCAGGGGGGGAGCTGCTGCGGCTCCTGCTGGCCCATCCCGGCGTGGAGATCGGGGCGCTGACGGCCGGTGGAAGTGCAGGCAGCCTGCTGGGGCAGCACCAGTCGCATCTGCTGCCGCTGGCAGACCGCATGCTGGTCGAGACGTCAGCGCAGACCTTGGCCGGTCACGACGTCGTCTTCCTCGCCCTTCCGCACGGCCGCTCCGCGCCGCTGGCCGCGGAGCTCGGGGACGACACGGTCGTCATCGACTGTGGCGCCGACCACCGGCTCACCGATCCTGCTGCCTGGGCCCGTTGGTACGGCGGGGACCACGCCGGCAGCTGGCCCTACGGCCTCCCCGAACTCCCCGGCGCCCGCGATGCCCTGCGCGGGGCCAGGCGGATCGCGGTGCCCGGCTGCTACCCAACGGCGATCATCCTGGCGCTGTTCCCGGCCCTTGCCGCCGGGCTCGTCGAGCCGGACGTCGTGGTCACTGCCGTCACCGGTACCTCCGGCGCGGGCAAGTCCCTCAAGCCGCACCTGCTCGGTGCGGAGGTCATGGGGTCACTTTCGGCGTATGGGGTGGGGGGCGTTCACCGCCATACCCCGGAGATCACCCAGAATTTGTCGGTGGTGGCCGGTAGACCTGTCAGCGTGAGCCTCACCCCGATCCTTGCCCCGCTTCCACGCGGCATCCTCGCCTCCTGCTCGGCATGCACCGCTATCAGCACAGCACAGCCCGAGCAAGTCACAGAGGCCTATGCCAAGGCCTACGCCGACGAGCCGTTCGTACACCTCCTGCCTGACGGCGCCTGGCCCAGCACGGCGGCCACGCTCGGTTCCAACGCCGTGCACCTGCAGGTCACGGTGGATCCCGACGTACGGCGGTTGGTCGCCGTCGTCGCCATCGACAACCTCACCAAGGGCACCGCCGGAGGCGCCGTGCAATGCATGAACCTGGCCCTCGGGCTGCCGGAGACCACCGGCCTGCCGCTCACGGGGGTGGCGCCGTGAGTATCACCACACCGCGGGGCTTCCGCGCCGCCGGCGTCGCCGCAGGCATCAAGACAAGTGGCAACCTCGACCTCGCGCTCGTCGTCAACGACGGTCCGGAGTACGCCGCCGCCGCCGTGTTCACCCGCAACAAGGTCAAGGCCGCGCCGGTGCTGTGGTCCGAGCAGGTACTGGCGACGGGTCGGCTGCGCGCGGTCGTCCTCAACTCCGGCGGGGCCAACGCCTGCACCGGTCCCGAGGGCTTCCAGACCACCCATGCCACGGCTGAGAAGGCCGCCGAGCTGCTCGGTTGCGGCGCGATCGAGGTGGCCGTCTGCTCCACGGGGCTGATCGGCGCCCAGCTGCCGCGCGACATGGTGCTGGCCGGCGTCGAGAAGGCCGCCGTCGCGATGGACACTACCGCTGAGGCCGGGCTGTCCGCCGCCACGGCGATCATGACCACCGACACCGTTGCCAAGCAGGCCATCCACACCGACCCCGCCGGTTGGAGCGTCGGCGGCTTCGCCAAGGGCGCGGGGATGGTCGCGCCTTCGATGGCCACGATGCTCGCGGTGCTCAGCACCGATGCCACGGTCGGCGCGCCGGCCTTGCACGATGCGCTGCGGGCCGCGGTCCGGGTCACCTTCGACCGGCTCGACATCGACGGTTCCACCTCGACGAACGACACCGTGATCGTCATGGCCTCCGGCGCGTCGGGGGTGGCTGCTGACCCGCCCGCCCTTGCTGCTGCCTTCACCGCCGTATGCCGTGACCTCGCGCGGCAGCTGCAGGCCGACGCCGAGGGCGTCACGAAGAGGATCATCGTGCAGGTCACCGGCGCGGCGACCGAGGACGACGCTGTCGTCGTGGCCCGGTCCGTCGCGCGCGACAGCCTGGTCAAGACGGCGATGTTCGGCGGCGACCCCAACTGGGGCCGCATCGCGGCCGCCGTCGGATATGCCGACGCGGCCGTAGACCCCGGTCGGCTCGACGTCACGATCAACGGTCGCACGCTCTGCCGCGGCGGGGTGGCAGTCGGAGAGCGGGAGGGAACCGACCTGTCGGGTGCGGACATCGTGGTCGAGATCGGCCTCGGCTTCGGCGACGGGGCGGCGGAGATCCTCACCACCGACCTGTCGCATGCCTACGTGGAGGAGAACAGTGCCTACTCCTCCTGAAGTAGACGCGGTCGGCGCAATCGGCGCCGTCGGCAAAGAATCCACCGCGCTGCGGCTCAAGCGCGCGGGGGAGAAGGCCGGCGTGCTGGCCGAGGCGCTGCCCTGGTTGCAGCGCTTCCACAACCAGGTCGTCGTGGTGAAGTACGGCGGCAACGCGATGATCGACGACGAGCTCAAGCGGGCCTTCGCCCAGGACATGGTGTTTCTGCGGCTGGCCGGCATCCGCCCCGTCGTGGTGCACGGCGGCGGTCCCCAGATCACCGCGATGCTCGACCGGCTCGGGCTGCCGGGTGAGTTCCGTGGCGGGCTGCGCGTCACCACCCCCGAGACCATCGACGTGGTCCGCATGGTGCTGGTCGGGCAGGTCGGACGCGAGCTGGTCGGCTTGATCAACAAGCACGGGCCGTACGCGGTCGGGCTCTCGGGCGAGGACGCGCACCTGTTCACCGCCGAGCGGCGTACCGCGCTGGTCGACGGGGCGGCCGTCGACATCGGCCTGGTCGGTGAGGTCGTGCGGGTCAATCCCGACGCCGTCCTCGACATCGTCGCGGCAGGCCGGATCCCGGTGGTCGCCGGCGTCGCCCCCGATGTCGACGGCATCGTCTACAACATCAACGCAGACAGCGCCGCCGCCGCGCTCGCTGCGTCGCTCCGCGCGGCCAAGCTGGTCATCCTCACCGACGTCCAGGGCCTGTATGCGAACTACCCGGACCCGGGGTCGATCATCAGCGAGTTGGCCGCCGACCAGCTCGAGCCGATGTTGCCGGCACTGGAGCGCGGCATGGCACCGAAGATGGAGGCCTGCCTGCGAGCGGTGCGCGGTGGCGTGCCCCAAGCCCACGTGATCGACGGGCGGGTGCCGCACTCGGTGCTACTCGAGGTGTTCACCAGTGAGGGAGTCGGAACGATGGTGGTCCCGTGAGCGACCTGTCAGCTCTGCCCACGCAGCAGCGGTGGCAGGCCGCGATGATGAACAACTACGGCACCCCGTCGCTGGCGCTGGTGCGCGGCAGCGGTGCGGAGGTCTGGGACGCCGACGGTCGCCGCTACCTCGACCTGCTCGGCGGGATCGCGGTCAACTCCCTCGGCCACGCGCACCCCGCTGTCGTCGAGGCCGTGACGCGGCAGATCTCCACCCTGGGCCACACCTCCAACCTTTACATCACCGAACCGCCGCTCGCGCTGGCCGAGAAGCTCCTGGAGCTGCTCGACGTGTCGGACGCGCGCGTCCTGTTCTGCAACTCCGGAGCCGAGGCCGTCGAGGCCGCGTTCAAGATCGCCCGTCGCACCGGGCGGCCCGGCATGGTCGCCGCCGAGGGCGCCTTCCACGGCCGCACGATGGGCGCGCTCGCGCTCACCGGCCAGCCGGCCAAGCGCGCACCGTTCGAGCCGCTGCCGCCGGGGGTCACGCACGTCCCGTACGGCGACGTGGCGGCGCTCGACGCCGCGGTGGGCAGCGACACCGCCGCCGTCGTCCTTGAACCGATCATGGGCGAGGCGGGTGTGATCGTGGCGCCGGAGGGATACCTGCAGGCGGCCCGGCGGATCACCGCCGAGCGCGGCGCGCTGCTCGTCCTCGACGAGGTACAGACCGGCATCGGCCGCACCGGCGCCTGGTTCGCGCACCCCGCATCCGGTGTGGTCCCCGACGTCCTCACCCTCGCGAAAGGCCTCGGTGGTGGGCTGCCGATCGGCGCGTGCATCGGGTTCGGGGCCGCCGGGGCGTTGCTCGAACCGGGTCAGCACGGCACCACCTTCGGCGGCAACCCGGTGTGCTGCGCGGCCGCGCTCGCGGTGCTGGCCACGATCGCCGCCGACGGGCTCCTGGAGCACGTCACGCTCGTCGGAAAGGGCATCGCCGCCGGGATCGAGGGCATCGGCCACCCGCTGGTGCGCGAGGTGAGCGGGGCCGGGCTGCTGATCGGGCTCGGCCTCGCCGCACCCGTGTCGGTGGGCGTGGCCACCGCCGCCCGCAACGCCGGGTACCTGGTCAACAATGTTGCGCCCGACCGGATCCGGCTCGCGCCGCCGCTCGTGCTCACCGAGGCGCAGACCGGGGAGTTCCTCGCCGACCTCCCGAAGATCCTCGACGAGGCGGGTGAGTCGACTGACTAGACACTTTCTGCGCGACGACGACCTCACCCCCGACGAGCAGCTGGAGATCCTCGATCTCGCCGACGCCATGAAGGCCCATCCGTTCGCCCACCGGCCACTCGCCGGCCCGCGGGCTGTCGCCGTGCTCTTCGACAAGCCGTCCACGCGCACCCGCCTGTCGTTCGAGGCGGGCATCGCCCAGCTCGGTGGCACCTCGTTGATCGTCGATGCGCCGGCGAGCCAGCTGGGCCGGGGGGAGACGATCGGCGACACCGCGCGGGTGATGTCGCGCTATGTCGAGGCGATCATCTGGCGCACGGGCGACCAGTCCCGGATCGAGAGGATGGCCGCCGATGCGACCGTGCCCGTCGTCAACGGGCTCACCGACCAGTTCCACCCCTGCCAGGTGCTCGCCGATCTCCAGACGGTGCGCGAGCGGTTCGGCAGGCTCGCCGGGCTCACCCTTGCCTACCTGGGCGATGGTGCCAACAACATGGCCCACTCGCTCCTGCTGGCTGGGGCCACGGCCGGTCTGCACGTACGGATCGCGGCGCCGGAGGGATTCACCCCGTACTCCGATGTGCTGCGCGACGCCAAGAGCCGGGCCGCCGAGACCGGGGGCGGTGTCGAGCTGATCGCCGACCCGCATGCCGCCGTCGACGGCGCCGGCGTGGTGGTCACCGACACCTGGATCTCGATGGGGCAGGAGGACGACGGGCGCGACCGTGCTGCCCCGTTCCGGCCATTCCAGATCAACGCCGCGCTGCTGGCGCGCGCCGCGCCCGGAGCGATCGTGCTGCACTGCCTGCCCGCACACCGCGGCGACGAGATCACCGACGAGGTGCTCGACGGCCCGGCCAGTGCGGTGTGGGACGAGGCCGAGAACCGGTTGCACGCGCAGAAGGCGCTGCTCACGTGGCTGCTCCGACAATGACCCGGCAGCCTCCGAACGGTTTCGCCGGTGGCATCCGAGGTGGCGGCGCGAGCCGGGCGGCCCGGCAGGCTCGCATCGTCGAGCTGGTCGCGCGCCGTCCGGTGCGGAGCCAGGCCGATCTGCTCAGCCTGCTCGAGACCGAGGGCATCGACACCACCCAGGCCACCCTCTCCCGTGACCTCGACGAGCTCGGCGCGATCAAGTTGAGAGGGGCCGACGGCGGAACACCGGTCTACATGATCCCGGAGGACGGCAACCCCGTTCGGGGAGTCGAGGGCGGCACCGGCCGTCTGGTCAGGATCCTGGGGGAGCTGCTTGTCTCCGCGGACTCGAGTGGCAACCTGGCCGTGCTCCGCACCCCGCCCGGTGCTGCGCAGTTCGTCGCCAGCGCTCTGGACCGGGCCGCACTGCACGACGTCGTCGGCACCATTGCCGGCGATGACACGCTCCTGGTGGTCGCTCGCGAGCCCCTCACCGGCGCCGAGCTCGTCGACCGCCTCAAGAATCTTCGGAGGACACAATGACGGACCGGGTCGTACTGGCCTACTCGGGTGGGTTGGACACCTCGGTGGGCATCGGATGGATCTCCGAGGAGACCGGAGCCGAGGTGGTCGCGGTCGCCGTGGACGTCGGGCAGGGGGGTGAGGATCTCGAGGAGATTCGCAAGCGGGCGTTGGCCTGCGGAGCGGTCGAGGCGGTCGTCGCCGATGCCCGCGATGAGTACGCCGAGCAGTACTGCCTGCCCGCGCTGCAGGCGAACGCCCTCTACATGGACCGGTACCCGCTGGTCTCGGCCTTGTCCCGGCCACTGATCGCAAAGCACCTCGTCGAGGCCGCGAAGTACCACGGCGCGTCCACGGTGGCACATGGCTGCACCGGGAAGGGCAATGACCAGGTGCGGTTCGAGGTCGGCATCGGTGCACTCGCACCCGAGCTGACCGTGATCGCCCCGGTCCGCGACTTCGCCTGGACCCGGGAGAAGGCGATTGCGTACGCGGAGGAGCGCAACCTCCCGATCGACGTCAGCAAGCACTCGCCCTACTCCATCGACCAGAACGTCTGGGGCCGCGCCGTGGAGACCGGCTTCCTCGAGGACATCTGGAACGCGCCCATCGAGGACGTCTACGCCTACACCGCGGACCCGGCGCAGCCCCGCGAGGCCGACGAGGTCGTGGTCCGGTTCGAGAAAGGGGTTCCGGTGGCACTGGATGGCAGGCCCGTCTCGATGCTGCAGGCCGTCCAGGAGCTCAACCGCCGTGCCGGTGCTCAGGGCGTGGGGCGCCTCGACATGGTCGAGGACCGGCTCGTCGGTATCAAGAGCCGCGAGGTCTACGAGGCTCCGGGCGCGATCGCACTGATCACCGCGCATCAGGAGTTGGAGACCGTCACCGTCGAGCGGGATGTCGCCCGGTTCAAGCGCACCGTCGGGCATCGGTGGACCGAGCTGGTGTACGACGGCCTGTGGTTCTCCCCGCTCAAGGCCGCCCTGGACGCGTTCGTCGCCGAGACGCAGACGCAGGTCACCGGCGAGGTCCGGATGACGTTGTCCGGCGGCCGGGCCGTGCCGACAGGCCGCCGCTCGGAGTCCTCGCTGTACGACTTCAACCTCGCCACCTATGACGCGGGTGACGTGTTCGACCAGTCGCTGGCCAAGGGTTTCGTGCAGCTCTGGGGCCTGCCGTCGAAGATCGCAGCCAAGCGGGATCAGCGGGTGCGGGGGTTGTGAGCGCGAACGCGCCGACGAGCGAGGTGAGCAGGACGTGAGTTCACAGCTCTGGGGAGGCCGGTTCACCGGCGGCCCTTCGGACGCGCTGGCCGCATTGTCGACATCCACGCACTTCGACTGGCGGCTGGCCCCCTACGACCTGCGCGGCTCCAGGGCGCACGCCCGGGTATTGGCGCGGGCGGGCCTGCTGTCCGATGACGAGCTCACCGGGATGCTCGACGCGTTGGCGAAGCTAGACGCTGACGTCGCGTCCGGCGCGTTCGGCCCCGCACCCGGCGACGAGGACGTGCACAGCGCCCTCGAACGCGGGCTGATCGAGCGGGCGGGCCCCGACCTGGGTGGCAGGCTTCGGGCAGGGCGGTCGCGTAACGACCAGGTCGCCACACTCTTCCGGATGTGGCTGCGCGACGGCGCCCGGCGGGTCGGCGCCGGGGTGCTCGACGTCGTCGACTCGCTGCTCACCCAGGCCACCGCGCACCTGCACGCGCCCATGCCCGGGCGCACCCATCTCCAGCACGCCCAGCCGGTGCTGTTGGCGCACCACCTAGCCGCGCACGCCCACGCGTTGCTGCGCGACGTCGACCGGCTGCGCGACTGGGACCGGCGGGCGGCGGTGTCGCCGTACGGTTCGGGCGCGCTCGCCGGGTCCTCGCTCGGGCTCGATCCCGGGACGGTGGCCGCCGAGCTCGGCTTCGATTCGTCGTGCGCGAACTCGATCGACGGCACGGCGTCACGGGACTTCGCGGCGGAGGCGGCGTTCGTATTGGCGATGGTGGCGGTCGACCTGTCCCGGATCGCCGAGGAGGTGATCATCTGGGCGACGGCCGAGTTCTCCTATGTCACGTTGGGCGACGCTTTCTCCACCGGCAGCTCGATCATGCCGCAGAAGAAGAATCCCGACGTCGCCGAGCTCGCGCGCGGCAAGTCGGGCCGGCTGATCGGCAACTTGACCGGGCTGCTCGCCACCTTGAAGGCTCAGCCGTTGGCCTACAACCGTGATCTCCAGGAGGACAAGGAGCCGCTGTTCGACTCCGTCGAGCAGCTGGAGCTGCTCCTGCCCGCGATGGCCGGGATGGTCGGCACGCTGGTCTTCCACACCGACCGGCTCGCCGAGCTCGCGCCCGCGGGATTCACCCTCGCCACCGACATCGCCGAGTGGTTGGTGCGGGCCGGGGTGGCGTTCCGGGTGGCGCACGAGGCGGCCGGCGGGTGTGTGCGGGTGGCCGAGTCGCGCAGCGTCGGGCTTGCCGAGCTGACCGATGCGGAGCTGTCCGGCGTCCATCCTGCGCTCACGCCGCAGGTCCGCGACGTTTTGACGGTGGACGGCTCGATCGCTTCCCGCGACGGGCGCGGCGGCACGGCCGGCGAGCGGGTCGCCGAGCAGCTCGACGAGCTGCGCGGCACTGTCGAGGGAGCGCGATCCTGGATGAGCTGACCGTATTACCTCGTGCGGAGCTGGCCGACGACGTGCTGCAGGCCGCCGTCCGGCTGCTCGGCTGCATTGTCGAGGTGGACACCCCGGAGGGCATCGTAGCCGTCCGGCTCGTCGAGGTGGAGGCATATCGGGGAGCCGACGATCCCGCGTCGCACAGCTTCCGCGGCCGCACCCCGCGCAACGCGGTGATGTTCGGCCCGCCCGGGCACCTGTACGTCTACTTCGTCTACGGCATGCACTTCTGCGCGAACGTGACCTGCCTTTCCGACGGCGAGCCCGGGGCGGTGTTGCTGCGCGCAGGCGAGGTGGTCTCCGATCTGGCGGTAGCCCGCAGGCGGCGTCGCACCGCACGCCGCGACGCCGAACTGGCCCGGGGGCCGGCGCGCCTGGCCTCGCTGCTGGGGCTGAACCGGGAGCACAACGGTGTTGACGTGACGATCGCGGCGTCGCCGGTGCGGGTGCTGGCCAGTGATCCCGTAGACCGTGCGTCGGTACGCACCGGGCCGCGGGTCGGGGTGGCCGCTGCACGGGAGACCCCGTGGCGGTTCTGGCTCGCCTGCTCCCCCGCGGTGAGCTCGTACCGGCCCGGAACCAGGTCGCGCGGTGGGGCAGGATCGATGCCGTGAGAACCGAGATTCTCGACGAGCTGGAGTGGCGCGGCCTCATCGCGCAGAGCACCGACCGCGACGCGCTGCGCCGCGATCTCGCCGAGGGCGTGCTCACGCTGTACGCGGGCTTCGATCCCACCGCCCCCAGTCTGCATGCCGGGAACCTGGTGCAGTTGCTCACCCTGCGGCGTTTCCAGCAGGCGGGAGCACGACCGATCGTCCTCGCGGGGGGCGCGACCGGGATGATCGGCGACCCCCGGGACGTCGGCGAACGGTCGTTGAACAGCGCCGAGACGGTCACTGACTGGGCTGCCCGGATCCGAGGCCAACTCGAGCGGTTCGTCGAGTTCGACGGATCGTCGACCGGTGCCCTGGTCGTCAACAACCTCGACTGGACCGGCGGGCAGTCGGTTCTGGAGTTCCTGCGCGACACCGGCAAGCACTTCTCGATCAATGTCATGCTCGGACGGGAGACCGTGCGACGTCGTCTCGCCGCGGAGGGAATGTCCTACACGGAGTTCAGCTACCTGCTGTTGCAGAGCCAGGACTACCTGCACCTCTTCCGTCGCCACGGGTGTCGGTTGCAGATCGGTGGCTCCGACCAGTGGGGGAACATCGTCGGCGGGGTGGAGCTGGTCCGTCGGGCCGAGGGTGCGGTCGTCCACGCACTCACCACACCGCTGGTCACCGACCTGGACGGCCGCAAGCTGGGCAAGTCCACCGGTGGGGGAAGCGTCTGGCTCGACCCGGCGATGACCTCGCCGTACGCCTGGTACCAGCACTTCGTCAACCTCGCCGATGCTGACGTCGGCCGATACCTGCGCCTGTTCACATTCCTGGCCCCCGACGACATCGAGCAGCTTGAGAAAGACGTCGCCGAGCGGCCACATCTGCGCGCCGGACAGCAACGGCTGGCGCAGGATCTCACGACGCTCGTCCACGGGCGTCGTCAGACAGAGCAGGTGATCATCGCTGGCAAGGCCCTTTTCGGGCGCGCGGACCTGCACGACCTCGACTCGGAGACCCTGGACGCAGCCCTGGCCGAGGTGCCCACAGCCGTGGTCCGGTTCGCCGATCGGCCGACGATCGTCGACCTCCTCGTGGTGAGCGGCCTTGCGGACAGCCGCGGATCCGCCCGTCGCACCGTGGGGGAAGGGGGAGCGTCGGTGAACAACACGAAGATCACCGACGAGCAGTGGATCCCCGCGGAGCAGGACCTGCTCGACGGGCGGTGGATCGTGGTGCGGAGGGGCAGACGTAACCTCGCCGGTGTCCGAGTTGATCGGGGTTGATCGCGTATCTCGTTACTCGTGGGCTTGACCTGCACAGACACCGAGAAGGTCCCCCCGGTGTGACGGGCCGCGGAGCGTCTGTGTAACTTTCTTCTCGTCGCCACGGCGGGCAGCAAGGCAGAACGGGACGGCTCCACCGGCCCGAAGCCTGCCCATTGACATGGTGACCGATCCGAGACGGTTCAACACCCTTGCGGTGTCATCTTCTCATCCATGGGCCCGGGTAGAGCTTGACCAGATACCTTGAGCCATGTAAGCTTGAAAAGTTGCCCCGGCCCGGTCCGCGAGGACTGTGATGGTGTGCGGGTGTCTTTTGAGAACTCAACAGTGTGTCGAACTGTGCCATGTCTTTTGGATGTCATGCTGTCTTTTGGATGTCATGTGTCTTTGGATGTGGTGTGATCATGGATTGGTTTTGTGCCAGTTTGTTTTTGCCCGTGGTGTTTTGCGGGTTTTGTTGGGCCAGTTTTTGTTGGAGAGTTTGATCCTGGCTCAGGACG
>JBOHEP010000402.1:0-13615 GCA_050701075.1 Pseudonocardia sp.
GGCCGTAGGCGTGCGGTCTGCGGTCGCGCAGGTGTCCCATGGCCTGCCGGGCCGCCGCGAGCCCGCCTGCCACGTCGATGTCGGCCACCGCCATGCCCTCGGCGACGCCGGTGGTGGCCAGGACGTCGCCGCCGGGGTCGACGACCTTCGCGCTGGCTACGAACCGCAGCGACCCGAACTCCCCCGACTGGTTGGCCGACACCCAGAACAGTTGGTTCTCCAGGGCGCGGGCGCGGTCGAACAGATCGAACCGGTGGGTCCAGCGGTCCTGCGCGAGGTCGGGCGCCGCACGGGTGCGGGCCGCGGGCCACGCCGACATGCACACCACGATCTGCGCACCGTCCAGCGCGAGCGCGCGCGCCGCTTCGGGGAACGCCTTGTCATAGCAGATCATCATGCCCATCCGGCCGACCGGCGTGTCGAACGCGGCGAACGTCGAGCCCGCCGTGTACGTGGCGTCCTCGTTCAGCGGCTGGTGCACCTTGCGGTGCACGGCGAGCACCCGGCCGGCCGTGACCGCCACCGCCGAGTTGTACAGCAGCCCGTCGTCGTACTCGCAGAACCCGGCTGTGACGACCATGTCGCCCGCCAGCCCGGCGAGCCGGATGATCGCGGGGCCGTCGGCCCGCAGCGCGGGCGGCGGCGGCGCGGCGCCGTCGAGATCGGACAGGTAACCGCCCAGCGCCGCCTCGGGCAGCGCGAGGAACTCCACCCCGCCGGTGCGGGCGCCGGCCACCAGCTCGGCGATGCGGTCGAAGCCGGCGTCGAGGTCGCGGTCGAACGGCGCCGCAACGGCGGCAACCCGGACGGTGCCTGCGGCAGTCATGCTCGCCCCATTCCGGTCACCGCGGCCGGGACCGCGTCCGTGAGCTCCCCGTCGGGCCAGCGCAGCGCCACCCCGCCACCCGCCACCAGCTTGCCGCACTCCGCGCTCACTGCGGGTCCGGCCGGCAGCGCGGGGGCGCCCGGTGCGTCGGCGGAGAGCATCGCGAAGCCGGGGAAGCAGGTGAACCAGTCGCCGACCGTGGTGCCGGCCGGCCGGGGCACTGCGGCGACGTCGAGCACGGCACCGCAGCCGGAAGCCTCGGCGAGCATCCCGAGGGTGCCGGTCAGGCCCGCCATCGACACGTCCTTCGCGGCCGCGGGCCGGGCCGCGGCCGCCGCGCCGAGCATGACCCGCAGCTCCGGGGTGCGGCGCCCGGTCGTCGAGTCCCACTGGCGACCCGTGTAGCCGGGCCGCCAGCCGCCGCCGAGGTCGGCGGTGAGCCGCACCCGGTGCCCAGACCGTCCCCCGCCACCGGGCACCGGGCGGTCGGTGCGCCCGAGCGCGGTGACCGACAGCGCGGCCGGCACGCCGAACTGGGTGTGCCCGCCGAGCACCGGCACGGCGTAGGCGTCCGCCGCGGCGCGCAGCCCGCTGAGCACTGTGGCGACGAACGCGGCGTCCCGCCCCGCGACGGCGTCCAGCAATCCGACGGGAGCCGCCCATCGCGGCCAGGTCGTTGACGTTGACCAGCACCGAGCACCAGCCGGCCCACTCGGGGTCGCGCTCCACCATCGAGGGGAGCACCGCGTCGCAGGCCGCCACCATGTCGGAGCCGGGGACGGGCGAGCCGTCGTCGCCCGCGAAGCCGGCCCCGCCGAGGTGGAAGCCCCGCAGCAACGAGCCGAGTGGGTGCTTGCTCACCGTGGCCGCAGCGAGCCTGCCGATCGGCCGGCGCATCAGGACATGCGGGCGTCCGGCCACAGTGCACGGTCGCACCTGCTCCCAGCCCAAGCGCGCGAAGAACCGCGTGTTCGCCGCCTGCACCTCGGCGTCGAACCGCAGCGCGCCTGCCGCCTCGGCATGGGCGCAGGCAGCCCGCACCAGCGCCGCGCCGACCCCGTCGACCGCCCGACCCGCCGGGGTCACGACCAGCCGCCCACCGAACCACCAGCCGATGTCCCGCTCCGTCGCGGGACCAAGGCGCACACCGCCGAGCAGGGTGCGCTCGCGGTCGCGCGCGAGCAGCACCACCAGGCGCCGGTCGACGTCGCGCTCGTCGTGGTCGTCGCCCGCGAACAGGCCCTGCTCCTCGACGAACACCGCGCGGCGCAGCGCGTGGTACTGCGCTCGGTCGTGCGTCGGTTCGACGGTGAACGGGGGCCTGCTCGGCGGCGAGCCGGTGAGGACCTCCCCGAGCACAACCCCCGGTGAGGCGCTCACGCGCCTGCCGCCGGCAGCGCGCTGCACGCCCCGCACGCCGCGCATCCCGCGCCCTGGTCGACGCCGCGCATCCCGGCTTCCCGCAGCAGCGCCGCCACCCGGCCGGTCACGTCGGCGACCACCTCCGGCGCGGGCCCTGCCACGCCGTCGCGGGCCGCGAGGGTGCCGGGCAGCACCCGCAGCGGCACCACGAACGGGTACACACCGCGTTCGACGAGCCGTGCGGCGCCGGCGACGAGCTCGTCGGGGTCCTCGCCGAGCCCGATGAGCAGGTAGGTCGAGACCCGGTTGGGGCCGAACACCGAGACGGCCCGGTCCCAGGCCGCCTCGTACTCGGCCATCGGGACCGAGCCCTTGCCGGGCATCCATGCCCAGCGGACCGCGTCGTCGAGCGACTCGACGTGGATGCCGATGGCTGTGGTGCCGGCCGCGTGCAGGTCGTCGATCACCGCAAGGTCCTCGGGTGGCTCGATCTGCACCTGCACCGGAAGGCCGGGCACCGCGCCCGTCACCGCGCGCACGCACCGCATGAGGTGCCGGGCGCCGCGGTCGGGGCCCGCCGTCGTGCCGGTGGTGAGCACCAGCTGCCGCACCCCGTCGAGCGCGACGGCCGCCGCGGCCACCTCGGCGAGCTGCTCCGGGGTCTTGGCCGCGACCGTGCTGCCCGCCCGCAACGACTCCTCGATGGCGCAGAACCGGCAGCGCTCGTCCTCGCCGTAGCGGATGCAGGTCTGCACCACGGTGCTGGCCAGCACGTCCGCCCCGTGCAGCAGTGCGATCTGCCGGTAGGGCACGCCGTCGGCGGTGCTCAGGTCGTAGAACCGCGGCCTGCGCACCGGCGTCGCCGCGATGCCGAGGTCCAGCTCGTCGCCCTCGGCGTCGGTGACCAGGATGCGGCCGTCGCGCAGCACGTAGGGGCTGGCGGGGTCGATGGGCAGCGCAGCGTTCGCACCGTCGATCACCAGGTGCCCGTCGTCGCTGGGACCGGCGCCGGGGCCGCGTCGCACGGCGGTGCCGCAACGCACACCCCGGACCGCCAGTGCCGACCGCATCGTCAGCGCCGACCGTGTCGCCGGCGGGATCCCGAGATCCACGGTGCTCACCTCACCCTCCTCCCGTCGCCGCCCGCTGCCCTCAGAACATGTAGGTGGAGTTGCGGATCGCGCCCTTGCGCGCGTAGTGGATCAATGCGTCCTGGACGTCGAGCGGGTGCGTCGGGATGACGCCCTCGATGAGGTCCTCCTCGCGCGCGCCGTGCAGTGACAGCCCGAAACGGCAGCAGTAGACCTTGCCGCCCTCCTCGATGAACGTCTTCAGCGAGTTGTTGATGTTGTGCTCGCCGGGGAAGGCCGAGTTGCCCGTGGTCGGGAACCCGCGCGTGGCCAGGCAGTTCAGCGAGCCGGGACCGTAGAAGTACATCGCCGACTCGAAGCCCTTCCGCTGCGCGCGGGTGGCCTGCAGGATCGCGACGAAGCTGACCGACGACTCGTGCGCGATGCCGTGCACGAGGGTGAATTAGGTCTCGCCGTTCTCGGCCTGGTAGTCGGGGAAGACCTTGGTTCCTCCGTAGATCGACGAGCCCTCCGGCATCGAGCGGTGCGGGATCTCCTTCAGGCTCTGCTGCTCGGTCTCGGTGAGTCCGACGGTCGTGGTCATGGCGGTTCCTCTCTCGGTGGTGGTCATCCGTAGAGCACGTCGAACGTGTCCCGGAAAATCAGGTCGGCGAGCTCGCCGGTGCCCGCGGTCGCCGTCAGCCGGGCGTGCTCACCGGCGAAGTCGCCCCATGGCTGGTCGCTGGCGAACAGGACCCGGTCGCCGCCGATGCCGCGGCGGTCGATCTCGGCTGCCAGCCAGTACGGCGCGAAGCCGATCGACCACGACAGGTCGGTGTAGACGCGCTTGCCGGCAGCGATCCAGTCGAAGAATCGCGAGCCGATGAGCTTGATGTGGCCGCTCATGCCGCCGCCGAAGTGCACCAGGTGCAGCGCGACGTCGTCGGCGTAGCGGTCCACGAGCGAGCCGACCCTGTCGATGTCGGATCCCGCACCCGGCGAGGTGTGCACGTGCACGACCAGTCCCTGCTCGCGGGCCACGCGGAAGATCTCGTCCAGTCCGGGTCTGCAGGCGTCGTCGTCGGGGGCGCCGCCGAGCAGGAAGCTGAGCTTGAGAGCCCTGACGCCGGCCTCCCCGGCCATCGCCAGCGCGCCTGCGGTGCGTGCGGCGTCCTCGGGGCGGGCCGAGACGCACAGGCCTGCGCGGATCCTCTCGTCGGTGGCGGCGGCCTCCAGCACCAGCTGGTTGAACGCGAACGCGACGTCGGGGTCGGGGACATCGTAGTTGGGCAGCACCAGCGCCCGCTCGGTGCCCTCGGCGTCGAGGTCGGCGAGCAGCTCCTTGATGGTGGCCCGTGCGGTGGTGTCGGGGTGTACCGCCGGGCCGCCGTAGAACGGGTACGCGGGCAGCACGCCGAGGTGGCGGTGCGCGTCCCGCACGCCGGAGCTCACGCGACCGTCCTGGTCGGGGTCCAGTCGTCGGCCGGATACGTGCTGGTGGTGGTGCCGGCCAGCCAGCTCACGTCGAGGCCGGAGCGGCCTGCCCGCCTGCGCGCGATCTGCTCGGCGAGGTGCGTGGCGTCGTCGCCGACGCCGCAGAACCGGCCCGAGCCCCAGGTGTGCTGCCACGGCAGCCCGAGAAAATAGACACCGGGGACGAAGCTGGCGCCGCGCCGGTGCGTCGGGTAGCCACGGCCGTCGAAGAGCGGGAGCTCGATCCAGCGGTGGTCACGCCCGAACCCGGTACACCAGACGACCGCCGTGACGCCCGCGGCGCGGACGTCGAGCTCGCGCTCCGGTGCGTCCGGCACCCAGACCGGGACGTAGCGCGGCTCGGTGGGTGCCTCGCGGCCGGTGGCCTCGATGTGGGCGTCGATCCCGTCCTTGATGCCCTCGCACACCGCGTCGGCGCTGCCGAGGTTGCCGGCGAGGTCGTCGGCGAAGGACACCCGTGCCCCGTCGACCGCGGTGAGTCTGCCGTAGAGCCGCATGCCGTCGCGGGCGAAGGCGCGCAGGTCGATGTCGCGCCCGCCGTCGCGGCCGGTGACGTAGTGGTTCACCCGGAACCGGACGGCGTCGGCGTCGGCGAAGCTGTGGATGGGCTTCGTGTAGTAGCCCATCTCGTCGAGCCAGTCCACGACGTCGCGGCCGCGGTAGCGGCGGGCGACGCGCGGGGCGCTACCCGTGGCGAGGTGCACTTCCCGGCCCGCAAGGTGCAGGTCCTCCGCGATCTGGCAGCCGGACTGCCCGGTACCGACGACGAGGACGGCACCAGGAGGGAACTGGTCGGGGTTGCGGTACTCGCAGGAGTGGACCCCGACGACGTCGTCCGGCAGCCGCTCGGCGGCCCGCGGCACGATCGGCGCCTGGGACGGGTCGGTGGCGAGCACGACTTGATCGGCGGTGATCGTGCCGCGGTCGGTGCCCACCTCGAAGACGCCGTCGGTGCGCTGCAGCAGCCGGGTGGCCGCCGTGCCCTCGACCAGCGGCGGCTCGAACGTCGCCGCCTACGCGCGGAGGTAGCCGACGATCTCGTCGCGGGGCATGAACCCGCCGGGGTCGTCACCGGCGTAGGAGAATCCCGGAAGCCGGCACTGCCAGTTCGGCGTGACCAGGCAGAAGCTGTCCCAGCGGCGGGAGCTCCACGCATCCCCGACGCGCTCTCGCTCGAGCACCACGTGCGGCACGTCCCGGGCACCGAGGCAGTGGCTCATCGCGAGTCCGGCCTGCCCGGCGCCGACGACGACCACGTCCCTGTGCAACCCATCGAGTGTCATGCCGTCCTCCGGGTGCTCCTGAGCCGGGTGCTCCTGATCTATCGAGCACCAGCACACCGGGGTGGGATGGCAGCGGTGTTTCCTCGGGAACAGTGTCGTGTTACATCACGTTGCGCCGATGTCGAGGCCGACGGCACACCGCAGTTGGTATCATTGGGGCATAGTTGCCAGCCAGCCATGGGTTTGCGGCGCCTTCCGTAGGATCATGTTCAGATGCTGATCCGACGAATCGCTCGCCCCATGCTGGCCGCCGTGCTCATCAACGGCGGCGTCGCCGCGCTGATGTCGCCCAAGGATCATGTCCATGCGGCGAGGCCCGTGCTCGACAAGATTTCGCCTGCCGTCAACAAGGCTGTCGAGATCTCACCGATCGACCGTCGCCTTGATGACGAGATGCTCGTCAAGATCGATGCCGGGGTGAAGATCGTAGCCGGGTCCATGCTGGCGCTCGGCAGGTTCCCGCGACTTTCCGCCACCGTGCTCGCCGCGTCACTGATCCCGACGACGCTTGCCTGGCACCGGTTCTGGGAGATCTCCGAGCCGGATGAGAAGGAGGCCCAGCAGACCCACTTCTTGAAGAACGTCGGCCTGCTCGGTGGGCTGCTCATCGCCGCGGCCGACGCGAAGGGCAAGCCCTCGCGCAAGCGGCGCTCGCGCCGCGCGAGCCGACGGGCCTGAGCCCGCGCGTCGGCCCCAGGCCTGCCGCCCTGTCCGGCGTCGCCTCCGAGGTGAGCGGGCGGTGGTGGCGTCGCCGCGGACGGTTCGGAGACCGCCGAGCAGTAGTACCTTCCTTCTTCTGCAAGAGGTAGAAGGAAGGTACCGGCATGGCTACTCGACCTCCACCAGCCGCCACCACTGCGGCGGAGCCCAGCCGCGCGGAGCGTGCACACACCGTACTGATCGCGATCCTGGGAACCGCGTTCCTCGTCTCGATCATCCACTACACCGACAACTACCTCGGCTACGAGCACTACCCGCAGCCGGAGTCGGGCCCGAACCCGTCGGCGTCGGTGATCCTGCTGGCCTGGTTCGTGTTCACCGCTTTCGGGGTGGCGGGCTACCTGCTCTTCCGCAGGAGCCGGATGCGAGCGGCTGCGGCGTGCCTGGCGGTGTACTCGCTGAGCGGGCTGGTCGGCTTGGGTCATTACGCGGTACCGGGGGTGGGGCGCCTGGAGTGGTGGCGCCACGCGCACATCCTGGTCGACGTCGCATGTGGGGCGGCGGTCCTGGCCTTCGCCGGTTGGCTCCGGGCGCGGTCGTCGCAGCGCTCGGTCGAGCGAGGCTGATCGTCGGGAGGCGCGGGCGGTCTGCGTGGCCGCGCAGGGCCAGGACCTGCCGACGGGGTTGGCGGACCTACGCCTCGGCCAGGCGTGAGCCTGAGACGCGCCGAGTCGACGATCATGGAGGTCGGCTGCGTGGCACCGTTGCACCGGCCGACCAGGCCGTCAGGTTCTTCGGGACCGCACCGCTGTTCGACGGTGGCCGCGCCAGGAGCGTTGTCGGTGTGCCTGGGTAGCCTGCGCACCGTGACGGCAACTGACATCGACAATGCGGCAGCGCTCGAAGCCGAGGCGCTGGAGTATCCCGACGCGCGCGGCGAGATCATGCTGGAGGCCGCCGCGGCACGGTTGCGCGGCGGGGAGATCGAGCGGGGCAGAGCCCTGCTCATGGAGCTGATCGACGCCGGTGGGCAGGACGGCTGCTACGCCCGCGTCGAGCTGGCGAAGTCCTTCCTCGACGACGGCCAGATGGAGACCGGTTACGCCCAGTTGAGCGCGCTCGCGGGAGATCCGGCGCTGGACAATGGCCACTGTGGCATGGTTGCCGAGCTGCTTGTCGAGTTCGAGGATCTCGACGAGGGCCTGCGGTGGTACGACCGGTTCGTCGCTCGGATGACACCGGCGGAGGTCGAGGCGTTGCGCGGCCCGAACGGCTGGGTCCAGTTCTCGTCGATCACCCTCCGTGGGCGGCGTCATGTCCGCCGGGAGCTCGGCCTGCCCCCGGATGCGACCGACGGGCTCGTGCCGGTGGCTCCGTTGGAACGACCGGTCGACGTCGACGACCTGCGAGACCAGTTGGCCGCCGGTCGGACGCCGCCGCGTCTGCTGCGGATGTTGGTGTTCCAGCGGGCCGAACGTGCCGAGGTTCGTCGCCGGTGGCCGGAGGAGTACACGCAGACCGACGACGAGTACTACCCGAATGCCGAAAGCCGATGGCGGGAGATGGCCGAGCGTGGCGTGCGGTCCATCCGTCTCGTCCCGGCGACCGCGGAGGGGCTGGTGGCCTTCGCCGAACGCACGGGTGGGTCGCCCACGGACCCTGCGGTCAAGTCCCGCTACGTCACGGTGCCCGAGCATCAGATGTTGACATGGCCGCCGTCGCGCAACGCGCCGTGCTGGTGCGGCTCGGGGGCCAAGTACAAGAAGTGCTGTGGCCGCGCGGGTTGATCGAAGCGTCCGTCGCCCCACGGGAAGCGCTGACCGGTTGGCTGATCGACTCACCGGCCCGGCTGCGGTCGGCGATCGCGCCGGTGGTCGAGGCGGCTCGCAGTGCGGCACGTCAGGCCGTCCCGTGACGGGGGCGCAGCCGCAGAGCGACGCGGCGATCGTCGCCACCAGGTCGAAGGTCGGTGCAGGTGCCCGGGCCACGCTCGACATCGTCCGCCGCTTCGCGCAAGGCGCCGCGACCCTGCTCGCCGCTCCGGTTGCGCTGCGGGACAATGCCCGCCAGCAGATCGAGATCCTCAACGTCGGCACCGTCGCCGGGCAACTGGAGGCGACGCCGCTCAGCGCGCTGAAGGGCGTCGCCGGCAGATCACCGCCGTCCCGCTGTGATACCAGCCCGCTCACCGCAACACTGCACGGCTACCAGGAGTTCGGCGCGCAGTACGCGATCCACCGGGAGCGTTCGATCCTCGGCGACGAGATGGGGCTGGGAAAGACGGTGCAGGCGCTTGCCGCGTTCGCTCACCTCGTCGCGTCGGATCAGCGCCGGTTCCTGGTCGTCTGCCCGGCGAGCGTGCAGATCAACTGGCTGAACGAGACGGCCAAGCACAGCCGGCTCACCGCGCACAGTCTGCACGGCGCCGATCGGGACCGGGCCGCTCGACCCCGGCTACGCGACGGCGGTGTCGCGGTGACGACCTTCGGCACGCTGGGCCGGCTGCCCGAGGACGTGCGCAGCGCGGAGGTCTCGATGCTCGTCGTCGACGAGGCGCACCTGGTCAAGAACCCGGACGCGGCCCGCTCGAAGGCCGTGGCTGCCCTCACCCGCCCGCGCCCACCGTATGGGCCAGGTCCGCACCGTGCAGGTGCACCGGCTGCTCGCCAAGGGCAGCGTCGATGACCGGATGCGGGAGGTCCAGGAGAACAAGACACTGCTGCTCGACGAGTACGCCCGCAAGAGCGACGCGAAGGACGCCGACCAGCGCGCGGTCGACACCGCCGAGCACCGGCCGGTGGGCTGGACGACGAGGCCGTGCCGCGCACGGAGCGAATCATCCTCGCCGAGGAGCACCGGCTGGCGACGCAACGCTGACCGTGGTGGGGCAGCGGGGCGGTTGGCGTATTCACGGGCCGGAGACCAAGGACTGCGCGCGTTCGGCGATGCTGCCCTCGATGTCGCGGCGAAGGCCGGGAGTGTCGTGGAGGGACCCGGCCACGTCCGGCCAGTGCGCCTGAACCCGGTCGATGACCTCGCGCCCCACGTCAACGAGACCAGCGGTGACACGCAATCGTCGCTCCAGGCGTTCGAAGGTGGACAGCCGAAATCGCTCGAAGCGCTTGGACCCGCCGAACTTCAGCCCGAGCTCCTCGTCGTCGCCCATGTAGAAGCGAGTAGACACCAGGTCGTATGCTGGGGCGATGGTCGGGACGCGTGGGTCTGTGTAGCGCAACGACCAATTCTTGAGGTGGGCATCCCCATTGGAGATCAGCACCGTGAAAACGAGACGGCGGACGAACTCCTGGAGGCTCCCGGTGTCGTGGCTGCGGAACAACAGCGCACCGACGCTCTCGTAGTTGCCGGTGTACTTGTCGTCGGGGTACACGTTGCGGACCTGGGCCAGATCCTCGATGTGCACCAGGTCACGGCCTGGGGTGCGGTCGAATCGCCGGACCGCGTAGGCCCAGTCCTCGTGATCCGGCCAGACCCCGGCCGGAAGACCGTTCATCGCGTCGCGGTGCACCAGCCGCACCTCGGGCACATCGATCCCGGCCGCACCGGCGAGGGTCATCATCGTGAATTCGTTGCGGGGCACGTCGGGGTAGACCCGATCGGGCAGCTTGACGATCCAGTCGCCGCCTACTCCCGTCGCAGGCAGGGTGAGCCGGTCGTATTCGGCCAGCATCGAGAACTTCAGCGCCACACCGGCAAGTGAGAACCGCCATGGGGAGCCCACCGATTCGGCGCTGGCCGCGGATAGCTCGGAAGCCGGCTCCCATGGAGCGTGCTCATCGTCCTCAGATGCGTGTACCGGCCGGATCCGCACCGCGCCCGGCAGGTCGTGTCCCACCTGCGCGAGCAGCTCCATCTCCCGCTGCGCGGATACGTGGCGCTCTGCGGCGATCCAGTCCCGCAACCGTCCCTCGGGTAGGAGGTTCGAGAACCAACATGGCAGTCGTGGTGCGGCGGCGTGGCGGGCCCCGAGATCCTGCTCGAACACGAGTCCCAGTACAGGTCGGTGAGGGTCGGCGAGGTAGTTCTCGGCCAGAACGAAACGCGTGTGGTCGCCGCGTTGTGCAAGGGTCCCCACGCGGAGATCGCGCAACCAGACGCCGTAGTGCTGCTCAGGCAGCGTCATCGTCACCGTCGACAAGATCCTCGAGTAGCAGGCTGGTGAGCGATGGCGTGTTCTCGAATCCCCATTCGCACTTGCGTTCTAGGAACTCACGCAGATCGATGGTGAGTTTCTGCTGACGTGCCTCGACGAAACCGGCGACATCGTCCTGCACGAGCAGGCGCTCGATGTCTGGAGTGATGGCGTGCGAGGCGAGGACCGACGGCCACTCCTCCTCGGTGATATCCACAGGTCGACGCTGGAGGAACCCGCTCACCGATGGCACCCCCTCCTCCAACATCGGCATGAGGACCCGGTTCGCTGCCCAGACCCGGCGGTCGGCTGGGACGAACCGGAGTGGGAAAACCTGCTGGACCGCTTCGGCGGCTGTGCTGCGCTCGGCGAGGGCAGCAGTGAGATCCTCGGGTGTGTACTGCTCACCGATGTCCGGCCGTCGTGGCCTGCGGTTCCACCAGCAGCAGGTGGCGATTTTGGCCGCCGACTCATTGGTCCTGAAGCGACGCAGATCGGGCAGGGGCGCAGGCGTGACGCCGACCGCGTCGAGCAGGCCGTGCAGCGACACACCGGCGTCGGAGCCGACGATCTTTCCGCAGAGCGTGCGGGTGACCCCGGTGGTGCCGCCCTTCGCGATCGCCGGACCTACCACTGCGGCTCGCCAGAACCAGCGGTGCAACAGTCGCTCCTCGGCGGGCCGGAGGTCGGTGTGATGGGCGAGAAAGCGCGTCAGGACGACCAGGAGATATCGGTACGGCAGCATCGCGTAATGCGGTACCCCGGCAGCTCTGACGAACTCGACTGCACGGACCAAGGCATTCTCACCGGCGGCGTAGGCGCCGTCGCGGCTCTCATCGGGGAAATCGACAACTCCGCGACGGCGCTGCACGTCGAACTCCCAGCGGATCTCGCGCTGGATGTCCGGACCGCGTCGGGCCAGAATGCACTGCAGGACCGTGTCCTCGTTGATCCGACCGAAGCCGAGCCGCTCGTCGATGTCCGCCGTGATGCGCTCGATCGTCAGGTGGTGTGCCGCCTCGTGCTCGGTGCCCGCGGTGAGTGCCGAGAACACCTCCGCCCGGCTCAGTCGCTTCCCCGCGTTGTTCATCCGGTCGAAGATGTCCTGCAGTACCCGCACGTCGTCCTGGACCACCTGATAGGCGGGGACGGCGAACTGTCGCAGGTCCTTCGCCAGGGTGAATGCGGCCTCTCGGTGTTCGGCGGTCTCGGGCCGTTCGGCGAACCAGGTGAGCACCTTGGTGAGGTCGAAGATCACCGGGAGTGGTACCACGAACGAGTCGTCAGTCGATGGGAGGGGGATGATGCGGTCGGACCGCAGGTCATAGCCCAGGGCGAACCGTGGATCTCGGTGCCCGTCGGGATGTAGCACGTTGGCCAGACTGGTGACCCGCTGCTGGCCGTCGACGACCCAGAGGGCCCGGTCGAGCTCAGGTCCGTCGATGTGCAACGCGCCAAGAGTGAGCTGCTGTGCCTCGGCTGCGCGTTCCCACAGCAGCAAGCTGCCCACCGGGTACCCCCGGTGGATGCTGTCCATGAGCGCCACGACGTCGGCGCGCATCCACCTGAAGTCGCGCTGGAAATGCGGAACTCGGATGTGTCCACGCCAGGCCAGCGTCACGAGGTCGTCGAGGGGGAGGGTCTTCGCGCCCGTACGGGTGTCCGCACTACTCGTCATTGCGTCTCCTCTGCCCTCGGGCTCGGCCCTCGTCCCGCGAGAACGCCATCCGGTCGGCTTCATCGAGACGATCCTCCCGCACCGCACCGACATTTCTCGGAGGGTTGGTTCGCCTGCCGTGGATCTCCTCCCGCGCGGGCTAGGCGACCTACGGCCCACCCATCGCCCGATACGCCGGCCGGAGCAGCTCGACCAGCTCGTGACCGCGGACGGACACCCCGGTGGTGGGCAGCTGGTCGAGCAGCGCGTCGGCCGCGGTCGCCGCGGGCGGCGGGCAGGGCGGCAGCGGGGCGGCGACGAAGAAGGTGTCGAGGCAGTCCGCAAGCGGTACCGCCCCCGCGGCCGGCCCGTGCTGGTCGGCTGCGGGCGCAGCGCCGCCGCGGCGGGCCCGCAGGTTGTCCAGCAGCTCCTCGCGGGACCGGCCGCGCAGGGCGAGGATCGCGAACGGGTCGGCGTCGAAGGACTCGGCGAGCAGGAACAGCGTGGCGGCCAGGTGCTTGCACGGCACTTCCCAGTCGGGGCAGCTGCAGTCCATCGCGAGCTCGTGGATCCCGGCCGGGAAGAGCGCCAGCCCCGTCGCGGCGAAGACGTCCTCGATGTCGGTGGGCATCTCCCCGGCCAGCAGCTTCGCGGCGTACCAGGCGTTGTCGGCCAGCGCCTGCTCGACGGCAGCCCACTCGGCCTTCCCGAACGCGGCGAGCCCGACCCGCACCTTGTACGGCCGGGAGCGACTGCCCTGCACGAGTGCGACGGCGGACCCGGCGTCGACGGTGAGGTCGAGCACCTGCCCGGCACGGGCGTAGCTTCGGCCGCGCGCCAGGCGCCCGCCCACGCCGGCAGACTCGAGGCCCTGGATGAACCGGGCCGACCACCAGCTCTGCGCGATCTCGCCCCGCTTGCTGCGCGCCCGGATGCCGCCTTCGACCCGGCGCGGCCGCGACGGCGGGTAGTACCGGTCATTCATCGACGGCCTCCGCGCCCAGGGTGAACAGGTCGCGCAGCTCGGCGGTGGAGAGCTCGGTCAGCCAGCCCTCGCCGTCGCTGATCACCATCTCGGCCAGCGCCTTCTTCCGCTCGATCATGGCGTCGATG
>JBOHEP010000403.1:0-2758 GCA_050701075.1 Pseudonocardia sp.
CAACGACGCGAGCGGGGGCAGCGCCGACGGCACCGGCGGAGCAGGCACCGGAACCGGTGGCGGTGGCGGGACGGGCGGTGACGCCGACGCCGACGCGACCGGCGGGACCGGCGCCGGCGGCATCCTCGATGGAGGTGGCGGCGACGCGGACGCGGATGCCGACGCGGGCGGTGGCGGTGGCGGCACTGGCGTCGGCGTCGGCGGCCCGGGCTCCGGCGGAAACGGCGGTCGCGGTGGCGACGCGGGCGACGACTTCGACGTCAACCAGACCGGTCCGGCCTTCTGACAACCACATCGAATGGGGTGCCGGACCAGCCCTATGCTCCACCTGACGAGGACCGGCTTCGCATCCGGGGGACGTCCCCCGGATTGCGGAGCCGGTCTTGTCGTGCCCGCGCACTAAGGTGATTTCGAGTCGATACGTCGCGGCGGAAGGGAACAGCGTGTCCGTGCCCGAGGCGATCCAGCTCGTCGAACTGGCGTGCAAGGCAACCACCGCCTACAAGCGGCCCGACCTGGGCGCCCGGCTCCGCCAGACCCAGCGGCGCCTGGCCGACCCGAGCGTGCGGGTCCTCGTGGTCGGTGAGTTCAAGCAGGGCAAGAGCCAGCTGGTCAACGCGCTGGTCTCGGCCCAGGTCTGTCCGGTCGACGACGACATCGCCACGGCGGTGCCCACCGTGGTCCGCTACGCGGAGAAGGCCTCGGCCACGATGGTGCGTGAGACGAGCGACGATGGAGTCAACGGTGACGAGCCACGGCCGGCGCAGCGCGACGAGATCCCGATCAACGAACTTGCTCAGTACGTCTCCGAAGCCGGCAATCCCGGCAATCGGCGCCGCCTGACCTACGTCGATGTGAGTCTTCCACGCAAGGTGCTTGCCGACGGTCTGGTACTGATCGACACCCCCGGTGTCGGCGGGCTCGGCTCGGCACACGGCGCGGCCACGATGGCATCGCTGACCGGCGCGGACGCCGTGTTGCTCGTCTCCGACGCCTCGCAGGAGTACACCAAGGCGGAGCTGGACTTCCTCGCCGCCGCGATGCGCCTGTGTCCCAACGTGGCGGGTGTGCTGACCAAGACCGACCTGTATCCGTACTGGCGTCGGATCGCGGAGATCGACCGGGCGCACCTGCGCGGCGCCGGGGTGTCCGCCGAGCTGTTCGAGGTCTCCTCCACTTTGCGGCTGCAGGCGGTGCAGGCCAAGGACACCGCGCTCAACGAGGAGTCCGGATACCCGCCACTGGTCACCTACCTGCGCGAGAAGGTGGTCGGGCGGGCCGACCTGCTCGACCGGCGGTCCACCAGCCAGGACGTCCTCGGGGTGTGCGAACAGCTCAGCACCACGATGAACGCGGAGCTGACCGCACAGCGGAACCCGGAGCAGGTTCAGGCGCTCGTCGCCGAGCTCGAGCGCGCCAAGACCAGCGCGGCGGCACTGAAGGATCGATCGGCTCGCTGGCAGATCACGCTCAACGACGGCGTGGCCGACCTCACCGCCGACATCGACTACGACCTCCGCGACCGGATGCGCCAGATCACCCGTGAGGCCGAGACGCTGGCCGACGACGCCGACCCGGCGGAGGTCTGGGACCAGTTCGCCGGCTGGATCCACAAGGAGGTTTCCGCGGCGGCCTCGGCGAACTTCATCTGGGCCAGCGAGCGGGCCCATTGGCTCGCGGGTCAGGTGGCCGAGCATTTCGCTGTGGACGGCGCCGCCATGCTGCCCGACCTCAAGGTCGTCCCCGATCCGGACGGGATGGCCCGGCGGGTCACCGCGCTGGAACGCCCCCAGACGGAGTCACCCGGGGCGGGGGAGCGGGTGCTCGGCGGTCTGCGCGGTGGCTACATGGGCGGGCTGATGTTCTTCATGCCACTCACATTGATCCCCGGGCTGGCCATCGCAGCCCCGTTCGCCGCGATCGGGGGTGCCCTGCTGCTGGGCCGCAAGCAGGTGAAGGACGACGCGAAGCGGGCACTGCAACGGCGCCAGTCCGATGCCAAGATGGCCGCCCGCAAGCACATCGACGAGGTGAGCTTCCAGGTCGGCAAGGACTCCCGGGACATGCTGCGCCAGACCCAGCGCGCCCTGCGCGACCACTTCACCAGGGTCGCCGAGGAGCTGCACACCTCGCTGACCGGGTCGGTCACCGCGGCGCAGGGCGCGTTGCGCAGCACCGAGGCCGAGCGAACCAAACGGATCACCGACCTCAAGGCCGAGCTCGGCCGCGTGGAGACGTTGGCCGCGCTTGCTCGCAAGCTGGTCACGACGTCGTGACCCAGTTCGTGAGGTCACCGGTCAACACCGGGGCAATGCCCAGTCTGGGCATGGCGGTCCGCGCCCTCCTGCGCCGGGCGATCGACACCTACCGCGACGACGCCCAGGCTGCGCAGTGGCTGCAACATCACCTCGCCCGCTTCGACGAGCCGTTGCGGCTGGCCATCGCGGGGAAGGTCAAAGCTGGGAAGTCCACCCTGCTCAACGCGCTGGTGGGCGAGGACCTCGCACCCACCGACGCGGGCGAGTGCACCCGTCTGGTCACCTGGTACCAGGACGGCCACGCGCCTAACGTCACGATGTTCCCGCTCGGCGGTGGCACACCGCGTCCCCTGCGGATCAATCGTGGTGCCCGCGGTCTGCAGATCGACCTGAACGGCACACCGACCGATGCGGTGGACCGCCTGGTGGTCACGTGGCCCTCCACCAGCCTGCGGGCCACGACCCTGATCGACACCCCGGGCATCGGCTCGCTGTCGGTG
>JBOHEP010000404.1:0-14223 GCA_050701075.1 Pseudonocardia sp.
GTACGGAGCCGGAATCCGGGACGAGCCAGCCGGCCATGACCTGCAGCAGGGTGGTCTTACCCCGGCCGTTCTCCCCGACCACCCCCAACCTGGCACCAGCAGCGACGGTCAGATCGACACCGGTCAGCACCGGACGGCCACCGCGCGCGAGATGGACATCGGTGAGGTTGAGGTGAGCCCGGGTGCGGGCGGACAGAGCAACAGCGGTGGACACGATTCCTCCGGAGCGGATCCCCGGACCGCCCCGGGGCATACGTCAGGCCGGGAGCAGCGCGGATCCGCGAAGTGCGATACGACGGCGGACATGATCGATCAGGACCCGCATCGCTGGAGCAGGTGCGGCGGCCGCGGAGATCGACGCCGTCAGAGGAAGTAGTGGAATCGCACGTTGTGACGGTAGCACGTGATCGTCTCGCTTGACGGTGATTTCCGGCCAGGCACGGCTTCCGCGTCCACCCTCGGGCTCGTAGAAGTCACCCGGACTCCGACCACAGTCGGGACGCGGCTCACGCGAAGTCGACAAGCCCGTATCGGCCGGTCCTGTTGTGCTGAGCAAGGCTGGCTCGATGCGACGGTCACCTCGAGATCCGAGACGGTGAGGTTGCCGTATCTCAGCGGATCCGGCGGCCGGTCTCCGCGCAGGAGTACCCGCCGAGGCCCTCCACCTCGGCGCGGAAATCGGCGCGCTCCAGCAGCTGCCACAGCGGCGCGAGCAGCTCGTCGTCCACCGTTGGCGCGCGGAGTACGAGGTCATAGGGTTCCTGGGCGACGGCTAAGAAGTCCAGTCCGAACGCCGCTGCGGCGGCGCGGATCCCCAACCCGGTGTCGGCCCGCCCGGCGGCGACCGCGGCGGCCACGGCCAGGTGGGTGTGCTCCTCCCGGAAGTAGCCCGCGACCTTCGCCGTGTCGATGCCGCGGCGGGCCAGCTCGTGGTCGAGCAGTGCCCGGGTGCCGGCGCCGCGCTGCCGGTTGACGTAGCGCAGGTCGGGCCGGACGAGGTCGTCCACGCCGGACAGCCCCAGCGGGTTGCCGGGCGCGACGATCAGGCCCTGGTCACGGTGCACGAGCCGGATGACGGCCACGTCGGAGCCGCTGAGCAGCTTGTCAACATAGGGCAGCGTGTACTCCCCGCTCGCCGGATCCAGCAGGTGCGAGCCCGCGACATGGCACAGCCCGTCACGCAGCGCGACCAGCCCGCCGAGCGAACCCACGTTCGATGACGCCAGCGTGACCAGCGGGTCGTCCGCGCGCAGTGCGGATGCCGCCATGTCGAGCACGAGATCGTGCGAGCCGATCGCGACGATCGTGCGTCCGATCTCGGCCAGGCCGCGAAGCAGCTGCACCTGAACCTGCTCCCCGGCGTGGTGGCCCTCCAGGCCCGCCGGCACGACGAGCAGCCCGTCGGCACGGACCAGCGACGTGAGCACCCCGGCCCCACGGGGCAGCGGAGTGGCCACGACCTCACCGCCGACGCGCCCGAGCCGCACCCGCACCCAGTCGTCCATCCCGATCGCGGAGGCGAGCTTGCGCGCCAGCCGTGCGGTGGTCACCGGCCGCTCCCGGGGGGCGGCTCCCTCCAGCCCGGCCAGCAGCGGCGCGGCGAAGATGTCGAAGGTCAGCGCCGCGGAGACCGGGTACCCGGGTGCGCCGAGCACCGGGGTGCGGTCGACCGCACCGAGCACGACCGGATGCCCCGGCCGGACCGCCACGCCGTGCACGGCCAGCGTCCCGGCGCCGGCGACGACCCGCGCGGTGTAGTCGTCGCGCCCGGCGCTGGACCCGGCCACCAGGATCACCAGGTCTGCGGCGACGGTGGCGCCGCGCAGGGCGGTGGCGCCGCGGAGGGCGGCGGTGATCGCGGCCGGGTCGTCGGCGATGATCGCGGTGACCCGTGCCGCACAACCCAGCTCGCGGGCCTGCGCGGCGAGCATCAGCGAGTTCGTGTCGAGGATCTCGCCGGGAGCGGTGTCGGTGCCCACCGGGCGGATCTCGTCGCCGGTCGGGATGATCACCACCATCGGTGGGCGCCGGACGGCCAGCTCGATGGCGCCCGCCGCCGCGGCGGCGGCCACGTCCACCGGGCGGAGCCGGTGCCCGGCCGGCAGCAGCAGCTCGGTGGCGCTGATGTCCTCACCGATCGACCGGACGTGCTGGTAGGGCGGCACCGCGGCGCGCAGCTCCGCGCACCCGTCCGGGGTGCGGTGCATGTGCTCGCGCATGACGACGGCGTCGTAACCGGCCGGCAGTGGGTCGCCGGTGTCGACGACCTCGAACTCGGCCAGCAGCAGCGGGGTGGTCTCGGTAGCCCCGAACGTCTCCGCGGCCCGCACGGCGATGCCGTCCATCCCGGCGGAGTCGAACGCGGGGGAGGAGCGGCGCGCCCACACCGGCTCGGCCGTGACCCGGCCGACGGCCTCGGCCACCGGCAGGTGAACCACGCTGACCCGGGTCGGGCAACCCGCGGCGGTGCAGGCGTCGCGCCAGGCGATGAGGGCCTGAGCGGCGGGGACGTCGGAGACGAACGGGCTGTTCGCGGTCACGGGGGGGACGCTAGCCCGCCCGGCTCCCGGGCCGCAGCGAGCGTGCACCCAGTCCGATCGCAACCCCGACCGCACGCTCGTCATGCATCGCCCGCGCGATTCGCTGATCGGCAGTGCCACCGGGGGACCGCGGTGCCAGGCCGCGCCGTTCAGGCCTGTCCGGCCGGGCCGGACGGCCGATGGTGGAGGCCGACGTGGCGTCGGGCTCCTCGACGCTGTCGACCGCCCCGGTGGCCGCCGGACTGACCATCGGATCACGATCGTGCGCTCAGCCCGGGTGCGACCTGAACCGCTGCACGCTCACCGTCCATCATTCCCACCCGCACCCGCGTCGCCGGCGATTTGTTCAGTTCAGCGACAGGGTTTCTGTCGGTCCCCGGTGCTTGACTGTGCGTCGTCCGACCTCCGACCGAAGGTGTGAGAAACGATGCCCACCCGATCCGAACCCTGGCCCGCCGGCACGCCGTGCTGGGTCGATCTCGCTGTGCCCGACATCACCGCTGCCACCGCCTTCTACGGCGCCGTTCTGGGGTGGTCGGCCGCCGACAGCGGGGAGGAGTATGCCCACTACCACATCTGCAAGGTCGACGGCCGCGCCGCGGCCGGTATCGGTCCGCTGCAGAACGCCGACCAGCCGACGGCATGGACGATCTACCTGGCCAGCGACGACGTCGACGGCACCGCGAAGTTGGTCGGTGAGAGTGGCGGAACCGTGCTGACCCCGCCGATGGACATACCCGGCAGCGGACGGATGTGCATCGCCATGGACGCGCAGGGCGCGGCATTCGGTGTGTGGCAGGCAGCCAGCATGCCTGGTGTCGAGGTCTACCACGAGCCCGGAGCGCTGGTCTGGACCGACGCCCGGCTCCCTGACCCGGACGCCGGTAGGCAGTTCTACGCCGACGTCTTCGGCTATCGCTACCAGCCCGTCGAGGGTGCCCCGGCGGACTACGCCACGTTCCACCTGGACGGCGACCCGGTCGGTGGGATGGGCGGCATGATGGGCGCGCCGCCCGGCACACCGGCGCATTGGGTCGCCTACTTCGCGGTCGCGGATGCCGATGTGGTGGTGGCCACGGCCCGGTCGGGTGGAGCGGTGCTGCTGGCCGAGCCGTGGGACACCCCGTTCGGCCGGATGGCGTTCATCACCGACCCGCAGGGGGCCAGCTTCGCGGTCGTCGGTCCGGTGGCCGCGAGCTGAGCCGCGGGCCGCCGGTGGCGTCACCCATGAGTCCGCTCCAGCCTGGTCGTCGGTCCGGTGGCGGTGAGCTGAGCCGGCCCGCTCACCGGTAGAGCGTCACGTCGACGTCGGAGCCCGCATCCAGCCCGGTGGCGGGCTCCGGCACGACGATGCAGCCGTCGGCCCGGGTGAGCACGGAGAGCAGCGCGGACGGGCCGAAGATCGGCTCGGCCACTTGTTCGGGCAGCGCTGCCTTGTCGGGCGGGGTCAATCGGTCGGGTTGGGCCGCTCGGTCGGGTTGGGTCAATCGGTCGGGTTGGGCCGCTCGGTCGGGTTGGGCCGCTCGGTCACGTATATCGACTTGATCGCGTATCGCCACTCGGTCGCGTATAGCCACCTGCACGACGTCGAGGCGGCCCGCTGCCGAAGCCAGGTCGCGGGAGAGCCGGGCGCGCGTGGTGGGCTCCGGCGGCGGCACCGGGCATCCACCCAGGCGCCACACCAGCGGCACCCCGACCAGGCGAAAGACCACGAGTGCGGAAAGGGGGTTGCCGGGCAGGCCGATCACGGGCACGGCGGCACCATCGGGGGCTGAGCATTCGGCAAGGAGCGTGGGCTTGCCGGGTTTCACCGCGAGGCCGTGACACCAGATCTTCCCGAGCGCAGCGACGGCGCCAGCCGTCTCGTCTCGGGCACCGACCGAGGAACCTGCTGATATCACCACGAGGTCGGCGTCGCGCAGCACCGCGGCCAGGGTCGTCTCCAGCGCGCCGGCGTCATCGGGCACGATCCCGGCGAGCACGGGCTCGCCACCGGCATCGGTCACGAGTCCGGCCAGTGCTGACGCTGTGGCATCGCGCACCTGACCCGGCGCGAGCTCCTGCGTCGACGGCGGCACGACCTCGTCCCCCGTCGACACGATCGCGACCCGCGGCCGCGCGTGCACCACCACCTCGGTCACGCCGGCGGCGGCGAGCAGCCCGAGGTCCGGAGCGCGCAGTGGTCGCCCGGCCGGCACGAGTGTGCCGTCCGCGGCCACGTCCTCATCGGCCTGCACGAGTCCGCCGCCCGGGGCGACCGGCCGGGTCACCTCGATCATGCCGGGCATTGACGCGGCGGTGTACTCGACCATGACCACGGCGTCGGCGCCGCCGGGGAGCACCGCACCGGTCGGGATGGCGACGCAGCCACCCGGCGGCACGCTCACCTCCGGCGCCCGGCCCATCCGTACGGCGCCGACGAGCTCCAGGTAGGTCGGCAAGCCCTCGGACGCACCGTAGGTGTCAGAAGCCCGCACGGCATAACCGTCCACGGTCGACCGGGCGAAGCCGGGCAGTGCCGCGCGGGCGCGCACGATCTCGGCGGGCACCCGGTGCAGCGCCGTAGCCAGCGACACGCGCTCCACACCGGTGCGCCGGGCCGGCCGGAACCCGGCGAGCGCCTCGGCGACGGTGCGGGTGGTGAAGAACTCCCGCCCGCTCACCGCGCCCCCGATTCGCTCACCGGCTCATCCCTCGGCTCGCCCGGTTCCCTTGGCTCCGTCGGCTCCGTCGGCTCCGTCGGCTGACTGGACACCGCCCGGCTGACTGGACACCGCCCGGCTGACTGGACACCGCCCGGCTGACTGGACGCCGCCCGGCTGACTGGACGCCGCCCGGCTGACTGAACACCGCATGATCAACGGACGGGAACGGGCAACCGTCTGCGGTGCGGTTTCCGGTTCTCGAACGGCGATCATGGCCCGAGTCGGACGTGAGCGGCCCGGAAACGGGCACCGGCAACGGGCACCGGCGCCCGCTCGCCGAGGCGATGATCGCTGGCTGGGAACCCGGAGGCGTGGGCGGCGCGGTTCCCGGTTCCCGGTTGCGGATCATCCGGCGGGTGCGCTCCCCGGTTCTCGGGTGTGGATCACCGGCTAAGAACCCGGAGGCGTGGGCGGGCGCAGTTGCCGGTTCCCGGGTGCGGATCACCGGCCGACCGGCGCAGCCTGGGTCGCGGACGCTCACCGGGCCGGCTGTCCCCCCACGCCATCGGGTTTGGGCTGCTCCCGAGCTGCGGCACCGCCCTTGTCCAGGCCCAACACACTCACCACCGGGCCCAACGCCACCTGGCCGAGCCCGCAGATCGAGGTCTTGCGCATGGTCTCCTCGAGTTGGAGCACCTGTGCCCGCTGCTCGTCGTCCAGGCGCGAGGAGACCGAATCGATCACCCCGCGCAGCAACTCGTGCGCCTTGGTGGAGCCCACCCGGCACGGCACGCACTTCCCGCACGACTCGTTGCGGAAGAAGCGCAGCACGTTCGTCGACGCGGCCAACAGATCTGTGCCTTCGGCCAGCACGACCATCGCCCCGGAGCCGAGCATCGTGCCGGCCTTCGCCAGCGTGCCGAAGTCGAGCTCCAGGTCCAGATGGTCGGGGCCGATGAAGTTCGACGACGCCCCTCCTGGCTGCACGGCGCCGACGGCCGCGCCGCCGGTGACCCCGCCGGCGAGGTCGATCAGCGCCCGGACCGTGGTGCCCATCGGCACGCAGTACACCCCTGGGCTCTCGACGTGCCCGGAGACGGCGAAGAACTTCCAGCCGACCGACTCACCCGAGCCCTGATCACGCCACCACTGCGCCCCGCGCGCCACGATCACCGGTACGTCGGCGAAGGTCTCCACGGAGTTCATCAACGTGGGCTGCCCGTGCAGGCCGTGGTTGCCGGGGAACGGGGGCTTGTTGCGCGGCTCCCCACGGTGGCCCTCCATGCACTCAAGCAGCGCGGTCTCCTCGCCGAGGATGTAGCCGCCCGGGGAGACGAAGATCTCGACCTCGAGACGCCGACCGCTGCCGCACGCGTCGGCGCCGATGACGCCTGCTGCCCGCAGAGCGGCGATCTCCTCGCGGAGCACGTGCTCTTCGGGGCCGTACTCGTGCCGGATGAAGACCCAGCCCTGCTCGGCGCCGACGACGGCCATCCCGAGCAGTAGTCCCTCCAACACCAGGTGCGACTGGTCGGCCATGATCTGGCGATCCTTGAACGTGCCCGGCTCCGACTCGTCGGCGTTGCAGATGGCGTACTTGATGCCGCGCGGAGCGTCAGCGGAGCGCGCGTCGACACCGCCCCCGGCGCTTCGCACGAGATCCCACTTGGTGCCCGTCGGGAACCCGGCGCCGCCCATGCCGCGCAACCCGGCGTCCTTGAGCGTGGCGATGATCTCGTCGGCGTCGAGCGAGCCCGCGAGCAGTGCGCGCAACGTGGCGTAGCGGGTGTCCACGCCGGACCCCGCCGGATAGGGATCGTTGGGCCACGGCGCCACCCGCCGGACCGCCGCCGCCTCGCCGAGGTTTCCACCGCGTGCCGCGTCGACGAGTGAGTTCACATCGGAGGCCGGGGCGGGGCGTTCGTTGACCGCCACCGCGGGCGCGACGTCGCATCGGCCAAGGCAGGACACCTCGACCAGCTCGACGTCGGCATCCTCGCCGTAGCGTACCCGGAGCTCGGTGATCCGGTCGGCACCGGATCGTAGCCAGCACGGCAGGTCGTGACAGACGTGCAGTGCGACCTTGGCGGGCGGGGACGTCCGAAAATGTGGGTAGAACGAGATCAGCCCCTCGATCTCGTACCGCGGCCGGCGGGTGTCGCGGGCGAGTTCCTCGAGCTCGTCACGAGGCAGCCAACCGAGCCGGGCCTGGATCGCGTTCAGCGCCGGGATGAGCGACGGACCGGGGAACTTCCCGGCCCGCGCCTCGACCCCCGGCACCCGCCGCGACAGGACTGTCCCGGCCCGGTCGGACACCTCGGTCACTGCACCTCCTCGCTGAGGCTCGTCGGCGCCGTGACCGGCCGGTGCTGTTTTCAACGGTGCCTCGCACGCTCGGTCACGGACGCACCCCGACCGGCTCGATCTGCACGGCGCAGAACTTGAACTCGGGGATCTTCCCGTACGGGTCGACCTCGTCGATCGTCAGGAGGTTGGCCGCCGCTTCGCGGAAGTGGAACGGGATGAACACGTTGCCCAGCTGTTCCCGATGCGACACCCGCAGCGCCAGATCGATACTGCCCCGCCGGGAACGTGCCCGGACGATCTCACCATGCGTCAGCCCGCGATCGACGGCGTCCTTCGGGTGCATGTACACCTCGGCCCTCGGCGAGATCGTGTCGAGTGCGTAGGAGCGCCGGGTCATCGACCCGGTGTGCCAGTGCTCCAGCAACCGGCCGGTGTTCAGCACGAGCGGGTACTCCGCGTCGGGCAGCTCGCGCGCCGGCAGCCACTCGGCGGGCACCAGGTGCGCGAGCCCGTCGTCGGTGTTGAACCGCTCGTCGAACATCACGACCGTGCCGTCGGAGTGCTCCGGGTCCGCGTTGGGGTAGAGCTTCCCGGACAGGCCGAGGTTGGAGTACGCCAGGTTCGTGTACGACGGCATCAGCGCGACCATCTCGTCGAACACCTCACTCGGTGAGGTGTATGACCAGCCCAGCCCGATGCGCCGCGCGATGTCCTGCACGATCTCCCAGTCCACCCGCGCCTGGCCGGGTGGGTCCATCACCTTGCGCCCGAGCTGCACCCGGCGGTCGGTGTTGGTGTATGTGCCGTCCTTCTCCAGGTACGACGACGCCGGCAGGACCACGTCGGCGAACTCGGCGGTCTCGGTGAGGAAGATGTCCTGCACCACCAGGAAGTCCAGTGCCGACAGCGCCTTGCGCACCTTGTTGATGTTGGGGTCGGACAGGAACGGGTTCTCGCCGAGCATGTACATGCCGCGCACACCGTCGGGCTTCAGTACCGAACCGATGATCTCGGTGACGGTGAGGCCGCGCTTCGGGCTGAGCTCGGTGTGCCACGCCTGCTCGAACCGCAGCCGCGTCGCATCCACGTCGACGCCCTGGTAATCCGGGTAGAACATCGGGATCAGCCCGGCGTCGCTCGCGCCCTGCACATTGTTCTGCCCGCGCAGCGGGTGCAGGCCGGCCCCGGGTTTGCCGACGTTGCCGGTGATCGAGCACAGCGCGATCAGGCAACGGGCGTTGTCGGTGCCGGTGGTGTGCTGGGAGATCCCCATGCCCCAGTAGATGACGCCGGCCTTCGCCTCGCCCCAGATGCGCGCGACCTCGCGGATCTGGTCGGCGTCGACGCCGCAGATCTGGGCAGCGCGCTCGGGCGGGTAGTTCCCCACGGTGCGGGCCAGCTCGTCGTAGTTCGAGGTGCGGTTGGCGATGAAGTCGCGGTCGATCAGTCCGAGCCGGATCACCTCGTGCATGAGCGCGTTGTAGAACGCGACGTCGGTACCGGGCTTGAGCTGAACGAAGATGTCGGCGTGTTCGGCTACGGTGGACGCGCGCGGGTCCACGTAAATGATCTTCGTGCCGGCCCGGCGGGCCTGCTTGAAGAACGAGCTCGCGACGGGGTGGTTGGCCGTCGGGTTGCTGCCGGTGATGATCGTGACGTCGGCGTTGACGACGTCGCCGTACGTGGTGGACACCGCACCCGACCCGACGCCCTCGAACAGTGCCGCCACTGACGAGGCGTGGCACAACCGGGTGCAGTGGTCGATGTTGTTGGTGCCGAAACCGGTGCGGATCAGCTTCTGGAAGAGGTATGCCTCCTCGTTGGAGCACTTCGCCGAGCCGAACCCCGCGATCGCGCCGGGCCCACCCGTGGTGTGGATCTCACCCAGCCGCCGGGCGACGAGATCGAGCGCCTCTTCCCAGGTGGCCTCCCGGAAATGCGGCATGACCTCGTCGTAGTCGACCAGGCCGCCGGGCTTACGGCCACCGTTCTTGCCCTTTCCACCGCTGCGGTCGCCGCCCTCGCCACCGCGACCACGGTCGTTCCTGTCGTCGACCCGCCGGCCGTCCCCCTCGCCGCGGACGTCGGCGGAGAGCGGGCCCTTCGGGTAGGACGACCCGACCCGGATGAGCGGCACGGTGAGCCGCTGCGGGGAGGCGGCGTAATCCCAGCCGTAGCGACCCTTGACGCACAGCCGGCTCTGTGACCCGGGCTGGGGGCGGCCCTCGGCGAAGGAGATGGCGCGGCGCTCGCGGTCGACGTAGTAGGTGAGCGCGCAGCCGACCCCGCAGTACGGGCACACGGAGTCGATCGCGTCGAGCTCCTCGCGGGGCCGGATCGGGATGTCGCGGATCGACTTGTTGGTCAATGCCCCGGTTGGGCAGGCCTGCACGCATTCGCCGCAGGTGACGCACGAGCTCGCGCCCATCGGGTCGTTGAGGTCGAACGCGATGCGGGTGGAGTAGCCCTTGCCGGACCGGCCGATCACATCGTTGCCCTGGATGTCATCACACGCCCGGACGCACCGGTCACAGAGGATGCAGGCGTCGTGGTCGACGTCGATGACGGGGTTGGAGGAGTCCTTGCCGCGACCGGAGCCGCAGGGTAGCCCCGTGGTCTCGCGCGCCACGCCGAATCTGTCGGCCAGCGCGAGCAGCAGGTTGTCGCCGGTGGTGGTCTGCTTGGGGTCCTCGGCGCGCGGGGGCTGGTCGGCGAGCAGGAGCTCGGTGAGCATGGCCCGGTTGCGTTCCAGCTCCGACGTCGAGGTCTTGACCTCCATGCCGTCCTCGCACGGGCGCACGCACGCGGCGGCGAACACCCGGCCCCCGGTGTCGACCACGCACATCCGGCAGACCCCGACCGGGTCGTAGCGCTCGTCGTGGCAGAGCACCGGGATGTCGATGCCGGCCTGCTTGGCGGCGTCGTAGATCGACGTGCCGTCGGCGACGGTGACCTGGCGGCCGTCGATGGTCGCGGAGATGGTCCTCACCGTGGTGCGCGGCTCCCGGACTGCGGTCATGATGGTTCGGTCATCATACCTGGGCGATTGCCACGTCGGCTCGTTCAGCGGTGAGCAGGGTGAGATCGTCGGGATCGTTCGTCACGACGAGCACCGGCCCGGGCTGTCGGAGCGCCGTGCTCGCGACGATTGCGTCCACAGTGCAGTCGACGAGACCGGTTGCGCCGAGCAGCCTTCCGGCGTCCCGACCGATCTCGGGTGTGACGAACAGTTCGGTGACCCGGGACAGCACGCGATGTGTGGGGGCGTCGCGTGCGGTGCCACGGAACACCTCTGCGAGCGTGGCCGCGCTGACCACGACCCGCGCGTCTCGGTTTCGAGCAGATTGGAGTAGAGCCTGAGCGTGCCGGTCGTCGGCGGCGGCTTTGCTCACACCGGCGGCATCAAGAACGAGCGTACCGTTCAGCTGATGTCGGCGGCGTCCGGCCACAGCGCGTCCACCTCCGCGAGTAGCTCAGGCGAGACCGGCCCGTTGACAGCCTCCAGTTCGGCAAGCAGCGTATCGAGCTGGTCCCGTTCGAGCTGACGGCGCACCGCGGCAGTGACGTAGCGGCTGAACTCCCGCCGCCCGACCCTGGCTCGGACGGCGGCGGACACATCATCCGGCATCGAGACGCTCACCTTGTCGGCCACGGTATTATCCTACTCGAAGTAGCAATATGGTCCAGGGCCTACGTTGGTAGCCCTCTAGAGAGCCTTGGTCGCTAGAGGGCTGTGGCCGACGAAGTCGGCAAGATCGAGTCAAGTTTTGTTCGGTTGACTGCGCGCAGATCGGTGCAGGGTGGCGGACGGGCCGCGAATGAGACCGCACACCCGTCAGGTGCGCGGCTGTGTGAGACCCCAGGACTGTGTGAGACCCCAGGACTATGTGAGACCCATGACTACCCGGGTAGCCCTGTCGACCTCGATGAGCTCTGCCGCCGACAGGCGTCCGGCGAAGTCACCCAAGCAGCTGAGATGGTCGACGGCGGTCATCTGGTCGACGACGATGCGCGTGACCGTCCCGTCGATGTCGATCGCCGGACGAAAGGAGCGTTCGGACGCCCTTGTCGAAGTGGGGGCGACGATCCACGTCGACAGGGCTGAGAGCTCGTCGGCCTGGAGGACGACGGCGAACCGCGCACCGTGCTGCTCGTGGCCGCGCGCCTCGCGTGGTGCTCGCAAGCGGTAGAGATCACCACGCACCGATGGAGTCCATCTCTGCACGGATTGCCCGGACCTCGGCCAGGTCGGCGGGGTCGTTCGCCGCAGCTACGGCCTCGGCGCGCAGTCGTGCTGCTCGCTCCTGTCGGTGAGCGAGAAGCAGCGCCGCCCGGACCGCGTCCGAGCGGCTGCGACCGCCCTCGGTGAGGACGAGAAGCGCCTCCTCGGTCTCCGTGTCCAGCCGAATCGTGAGCGTCGTCATAAGCGCTAATCGTAACACGTTTCGTCCTGCATATCAGCGTGCATCGATGTGCGCGCTCCCCTCTTCATACACCCGCGACTGCCACCGCCTCTGCCGGCGACTGGTCGAACTGGGTGTGGTGCAGCTCCGCATAGCGCCCGCCGCCGGCGAGCAGTTCGGTGTGCGTGCCTCGCTCGACGATGCGACCGTCCTCGACCACGAGGATGAGGTCGGCGGCGCGGATGGTGGACAGGCGGTGTGCGATGACCACCGCTGTGCGCCCGTCCAGTGCCTCGGCGAGCGCGGCTTGGACGGCGGCCTCGGAGGTGGAGTCGAGGTGTGCGGTGGCCTCGTCGAGCACCACGACCCGCGGTTGGGCCAGCAGTAACCGGGCGATGGTGAGCCGCTGGCGCTCGCCGCCGGAGAGCCGGTAGCCGCGCTCGCCGACGACGGTCTCCAGGCCGTCGGGCAGCGTGGCGACCAGATCGGCCAGCTGGGCGCGCCGCAGCACGTTCCACAGATCGTCCTCCGACGCCTCGGGGCGGGCGAGCAGCAGGTTGGAGCGGATCGACTCGTGGAACAGGTGGCCGTGCTGGGTGACCAGGCCCAGGGTGGCGCGGATCGTGTCGAAGCTCAGATCGCGCACGTCGACCCCGCCGAGACGGACCGCGCCGGCGTCGACGTCGTAGAGCCGGGGGAGCAACTGCGCGATGGTGGACTTGCCGGCCCCGGACGTCCCGACGAGCGCGATCAGCTGCCCGGGTTCGGCCCGGAACGACACGTCGTGCAGTACCTCCACCCCGCCGCGGCCGTCGAGCCGGGCGACCTCCTCCAGCGATGCGAGCGACACCGTGTCGGCCGACGGGTAGCCGAAGCTGACGCCGGAGAACTCGACCGACAGCGGCCCGGCCGGCACGGGCTTCGGCGACTCGGGCTCGACGATCAGCGGCGGCAGATCGAGGATCTCGAAGACCCGCTCGAAGCTGACCAGCGCCGTCATCACCTCGACCCGGGCGCTGGCCAGGGCCGTGAGCGGAGCGTAGAGCCGGGCGATCAGCAGCGACAGTGCGACCACCTGGCCCGCGTCCATCCGGCCTGTGAGCGCGAAGTAGCCGCCGAGGCCGTAGACCAGCGCCAGCGCGAGCGCGGAGACCAGCGTGAGGGCGGTAACGAAGATCCACTGCACCATTGCGGTGCGGACGCCGATGTCGCGCACCCGCGCCGCCCTGGCGACGAACTCAGCCGACTCGTCGGCGGGCCGACCGAACAGCTTGACGAGTGTGGCGCCCGGGGCGGAGAACCGCTCGGTCATCTGAGTGCCCATGGCCGCGTCGTGGTCGGCAGCCTCGCGTTGCATCTGCGCCAGCCGCCGGCCCATCCGCCGCGCCGGCAGTACAAACACCGGGAGCAGCACCAGGGCGAGCAGCGTGACCTGCCACGACAGGCTCAGCATCACCGCCAGGGTGAGCACGAGGGTGACCAGGTTGCCCACGACCCCGGACAGCGTGTCACTGAACGCGCGCTGGGCGCCGATCACGTCGTTGTTCAGGCGGCTGACCAGGGCGCCAGTACGGGTGCGGGTGAAGAAGGCGACCGGCATCCGCTGGACGTGGTCGAACACGGTGGCCCGCAGATGCAGGATCAACCCCTCGCCGATGTTCGCCGACAGCCAGCGGGCGGCGATCCCGAGCACGGCCTCGGCGACCGCCAACGCCGCGATCAGCCCGGCCAACCCGACGACGACATCGACCGCTGAGCGCTCCACGATCGCGTTGACCACGCGGCCCGCCAGCACCGGCGTGGCCACGGCCAGCGCCGCTCCGACGACGCTGAGCACCAGGAACCCGGTGAGCCTGCGCCGGTGCGGGCGGGCGAAGCCCGCGATCCGGCGCATCGTGGCCCAGGAGAACGGCTTGCGCTGCTCCTCTGCGTGCATCACGTGGTACATCGACATCCATGCCGACATCTCCATGCTCATGAGCTGCTCCCTCTGCCGGGCTCCAGTGTCGCGCGCCGCACCGACAGTTTCGACCGGATAACGACAGCACGACGGTAGGAGTTGAAGCGAGGTTGAGGTCAAGCGAGCGACGACACGCACCTCCCGACGAGCCCTCGGGTGCAGCAGAGGCCGGGCGCAGCAGCGGCGCTCGTGACCCGAAGCCCGACCCGACCCGACCCGACCCGACCCGACCCGACCCGACCCGACCCGACCCGACCCGACCCGACCTGCCACCGGCCCCGAACCAGCCGCAC
Organism: Pseudonocardia sp.; assembly: GCA_050701075.1. Taxonomy (GTDB): domain Bacteria; phylum Actinomycetota; class Actinomycetes; order Mycobacteriales; family Pseudonocardiaceae; genus Pseudonocardia. Next base: position 14,149 of record JBOHEP010000404.1, read on the forward strand.
AAGCGCCGCCCCGACCAGCCGTACAAGCGCCGTGGTGGCCGCACAGGCGTTCCGACGGGGGTGCCGACACCACGG
>JBOHEP010000405.1:0-1156 GCA_050701075.1 Pseudonocardia sp.
AGCTCCCGTCCGCGCGCAGCACGCGGTGCCACGGCAGGTCGTGGCCGTCCTCGGCGAGGATCCGGCCGACCAGACGCGCCGAGCGCAGCCCGGCCAGGGCCGCGACGTGTCCGTAGGAGCGCACCTCACCCGGTGGGATCGCCTGGACAACCTCCCCCACCCGCTCGACGGTCGCATCGTCCACGGCTACCTGCCCAGGAACGGTCGGATCAGATCAGCCACCTCTGCGGTGCACTCCAGGAAGATCATGTGCCCGGCGTCGATCTCGGCCACGACCAGCGCGTCGCCGAGCTCTCGGCGACACTCCCGCACCCAGCGTGGGTGCACGAAGGCGGACCGGATGGCCGGGATCAGCAGCGTCGGCATGCCGGCCGGCGGCGTGCGGGCGGGCCGGGCCATCTCGCCCCAGGCCGTCACGACCGCGGACGGGCAGTACCGGTATCGCCAACGGTCACCGTCGGGTACGAGGTGCTCGGCGAGCTCGGCCTGCACGAGCTCGTCGGAGATCCCCGTCCAGCGAATCGCCCGGTCCGCACGGGCGACAGCCAGATCGGAGAAGGTCTCGTCCGCCCGGCACCCCTCGGCGGTCCGGAGCATGTCCCGGGGGCTGAGCCCCATCGCCGGGTCGAGCAGCACCAGCCGTTCGATGCGCTCGGGTGCTGCCCGGGCCAGGTGAACGGCAATGGCCCCGCCGTAGGAATGGCCGATCGCGGCCACCCGCTCCAGGCCCAGGTCGTCGAGGACGGCGAGCGCGTCGGCCACGTGCTGCTCGATGTTCCATGGTGGGGTCCACGGGGAGTGGCCGTGACCGCGCAGGTCGACGGCGAGCAGCCGCAGCTCGGGCAGCGCTTCGGCGAGGACGCGCCAGCGGGCGGAGTGACCCGTGATGCCGTGCAGGGCGAGGACCGCAGGACCGTGTTCCGGACCGTACGTGCGCAGGTGCAGCGCGTCCCCGACCATTCGCAGATCGTGCCATCCGCATGCGGGACTGTCGGTGGCCCATGGTTGCATCGCGCCATGTCCAGATCCGAGCGTCGCCCCAACCCCGGCCGGGCCGCCCTCGCGCCCGGGCTGGTGCGCCGGCCGCGTACCAGCGGGCCGGAGCCGAGCTGGGACGTCACGGCCCGCCGGGTGCTGGCGCACGAGTCGGGACCGC